>DBFBKG010000074.1:0-7224 GCA_048203815.1 Collinsella sp.
CTCGGGGTCGAGCGACGGGTCAACAAAGAACAGCAGTTCATAAGCCTTCATATTGTCACCTCCTCTGGGCAAATGTGGCTTCAGGTCGTGAAGGTGCGCCTGAAGCAGGAAAAGACTTGGTAATAATATCTTTCAACCTCCTAGGCTGCAAGAATTTGCAGCTACAACCTCATGACCTCCACATATGCCCATACTCGCACGACGTTTCATGCGCATTCCAACCAAATGCTTACCAAAAGCTTGACGAATCTGTGGACACGATACGGTGCCGTGGGGACAAGCTGAGCCAAGCCACAGGTCAACGGGCACAAGGCTGTGGTCGCAAAATGCATACCAGTGGTCCACAGCACCACCCAAAGATTTTTAAATTCATTGCCAAGTCGCTTATGAATACCCCTTTTGAACAATTGAGTTGATCAACCACGCTGGTCGGAAGCCGTTTTTTTGGCACCTCAAACCCCACTGCAACGCCAAGCGCGGCCGAGCGTTTTAAAAAATGCCAACTTTTCTGTTTGCACTTTGCGATTCCTCGTGTATACTGACTTTCGCATTTAACGGAGAGTTGTCCGAGTGGCCGAAGGAGCACGATTGGAAATCGTGTAGGCGTCAAAAGCGTCTCCAGGGTTCAAATCCCTGACTCTCCGCCAGTTAATTCCAAAGCAGGCCTTCGAGCCTGCTTTGTTTTTACCCCACGCGGAGGGGTGGCAGAGTGGTTGAATGCGGCGGTCTCGAAAACCGTTTGGCCTGTATAAGGTCACGAGGGTTCGAATCCCTCCTCCTCCGCCATTTTGGTTGAGAAAGCTCCCAGATCGGGGGCTTTTTTCTTTTAAGTCCCTTACAAGCAAATACGGCGGAGGAGGAGGGATTCGAACCCGCCAGGGCGCAAAGCGTAAAGAAAACGCGCCAGTGGCGCGTTTTTAGCGCAGCGCGGTCGGCGTAAGCCGACCGGATAAATTTTGAGCAAAGCTCAAAATTTGGACATCCCTCCTATTCGACCACGCCCCCATCGCGTTCAGCATCAACCCGGATCCCCAAACATGGAACCTATGACCGTACCCAGTCCCGACCGTTTGCCGAGCAATAGGGTCGCAATCGGCGCCGAACATGTACTATGTACGGGCATTGTCTAAACCCGTAACTCAAAGGACCCCATCTTGCCCGTTGCCGCCGCTATGATCGTTACCGCACACGCCTCGGATGCCATGGTTGCCATCCCGTTTTGGCTCGAGATGTTCGCCGTCGTCGCGGCATCGATCTCGGGCGTGTTGGTCGCACGCGAGCACAAACTCGACCTGGTGGGCGCCGTCGCGCTCGCCGTGGTCTGTGGACTGGGCGGCGGTCTTTTGCGCGATATGACGCTGCAGGTGGGCAACGTCTACATCCTCAACCAACCGATGGCGCTCCCGCTCTCCATCGCCACCGCGGCCATCATCTACATCTTCCCGGCAATCGTCGACAAGCCCGAAAAGCTCATTCCCCTGCTCGATATCATCTCGGTGGGTATTTATGCGGCAACCGGCGCAGACAAGGCGCTGGTCTACGGCTTTGCGCCGGCGGTGTGCATCATGATGGGCTTTTTTACCGCGGTGGGCGGCGGCATGCTGCGAGATGGTTTTATGGGTGTGGTGCCGGGTATCTTCCAGCGCACCAACTTCTATGCCATCGCGGCCATCGCCGGATCGGCAAGCTATGTTTGCCTTGTCATGAGCGGCTTGGTCAGCAATGTCGTCGCACTGGTCGTTTGCGTCGTGGTGACCATGGGACTACGCTGGCTGTCGCTGCGCTTTGATATCAAAAGCCCCACCGAGGATGACATCGCACGCTTTTTGCATCGCAAAAAGTAGGTAGCGCGGGCTCATCCTTCGAAATGCAACCGAGAAGTTCTTTTAGAGCGCCCACGCGTTGGGTACCCTGTTAGGTATATGCCGAGTATCTAACGAAGGATTCACTATGCCCTGCAATCAACTCCCGTTGACCCAGCGCCGTAAAGCATGGGGCCGCATCACCATCCTATTCGCGCTCATCGCGCTGGCGATCACCGTGCTTCCCACGGCGTCGTTCGCCGGCACGGACACCGCAGGAAACGTACTTGCGACCGACAATGACGCCAATCCGTCCGGCGTCGAAGGTGACCTGTACTGGGCAGGTCAGGCCCTCAACTTGGATGATGTGTCCATCGGCCGCGATATCATCGCCGCGGGCGATACCCTCTCGATCCGTGACTGCACAGTGGGCGGCGCCGTCCGTCTGGCGGCACGCACCATCGACATTGCCAAGACCACGGTTGATGGCAGCGTGACCGTCGCTGGCCAGCATGTCGTGCTCAATTCCGACAGCACCGCCAACTGTTTCTACGCGATAGGCGAGACGGTTGCCCTGCGAGGCTCCACCAAGTCGGCAGCGCTTGCGGGCGACACGGTGACCATCGATGGCACCGTCAAGGGCGATGTCGAGGTTTGGGCCGACAAGCTCATCCTGGGCAAGAACGCCCACATCACCGGCACCGTGAACGCGCACGTCTCCGAGGACCCCGAGCGCGCCGCGGGAGCCGAGGTCGGTGCGCTCAAGATCGACCGCACCGAGAACGAGGATACTTCCACCGTTAACGATGTCATCGGCGGTATCGTCGCCGCGGCACTCTCGACCTGCTTTGTCGCTCTGCTGCTCGAGCTCATCTTTCCGCGCGCGACCGCCAGCGCCGCCGGCATGCTCCACCAGCGCTCCATGCCCCTGTGGGTGAGCGGTCTTCTGGGCACGATTGCTATCGTCCCCGCCGTCCTACTGCTGATTATCTCTATCGCTGGTCTGTCGCTTGCCGGAACCCTCTTGTGCGGCGTTATCGGCATCGCGTTGATGTCGAGTGCCTTTGCGGGGTGCGCGATCGCCCGCATGGTTGGACACAACCAAAACCGCTACGCCATGGCAGCCGTGGGCGGCGTAATCGCAGGCGCCCTCACGGGGCTTCCCCTCGTAGGTGACTTCATCAGCGGCGTGGCCTTTGTCTTTATGCTCGGTTACATCATCCAAATCATCTGGCGCAACGCCCGCGTCAAGCCGCAGCAGCCGGCTAACACGCCAGGACTCCCCACCGCTTAGCCGCCAACCACCACAAAGGGACCAGGCACCTTTGTGGTGGTGCAGACCAGCTCAGTCCCTATGCACAAAAAGGGCGCCGACCATTACGGTCGACGCCCTTTCTTGTTAGACGCTATAAAGTCCAGCGCTTATTTGTTGACCTGGCCGGCGCGGACGGCGGCCTTCTTGCGGTCGGTGGCGTTGAGCAGGCGCTTGCGCAGGCGGATGTTCTTGGGGGTAATCTCAACCAGCTCGTCGTCGGCGATGTACTCCAGCGCCTCCTCCAGCGAGAAGGTGCGGGGCGGCACCAGCTGGACGGAGATATCGGAGGTCGAGGAGCGCTGGTTGCCCAGGTTCTTGGTACGGGCGATGTTGACGACCATGTCGCCAGCCTTGCTGCGCTCGCCCACGATCATGCCCTCGTAGCACTCGGTGCCCGGCTCAACAAAAAGCTGGCCGCGCTCCTGCAGCGTACCCAGAGCATAGGCAACGGCCTTCTCGGTGGTCATGGAGATCATTGCGCCGTTCTGACGGTTGCCGATCTCGCCGGCGTAGGGACCGTACTCCAGGAAGGTGTGGTAGAACACGCCCTCGCCGTGGGTGACGTTCATGATGCGGTTCTTAAGGCCCATGATGCCGCGGGTCGGGATCTTAAACTCGAGGTGCGTCACGATACCCGAGGTATCCATGCTCGTCATGATGCCACCGGAGGTACCGAAGACCTCAACGACCTTGCCCGAGTACTCGTCCGGGCACTCAACGACGGCCTGCTCGACAGGCTCCATCTTGTTGCCGTTCTCGTCCTTCTTAAACAGAACGCGGGGACGGCCGACCTGGAACTCAAAGCCCTCGCGGCGCATGGACTCCATCAGAACGGACAGGTGCAGAATGCCGCGGCCCGAGACCTCGACGCCGCTCTTGTCCTCGAGCTCCTCGATCTTCATGGTCACGTTGTTCTCGGCCTCGTTGAACAGGCGCTCCTTGAGCTGACGGGCGCCCACGATGTCTCCGTCGCGACCGACGAGCGGGGAGGTCGAAGCCTCGAAGACGATGGACAGGGTCGGCGGGTCGATCTCGATGGGCTCGAGCTCGACGGGGTTCTCGGGATCGGTGTAGACATCGCCGATATCGGTGCGGTCGATGCCCACGACGGCGGCGATGTCGCCGGCGCCGACTTCCTGGCACTCGGTGCGGCCCAGGTAGTCGAAGGTAAAGAGCTGCTTGACGGTAGCGGTGGCGCTGGAGCCGTCGTTCTTCACAACCAGAATCTGGTCGCCCTGATGGATGGCGCCGGAATACACGCGACCGATGCCGATACGGCCAACGAAGTTGGAGTGGTCGATGGTCACGCACTGCATGGCCAGCGGAGCGTTCTCGTCAACCTCGGGCGCGGGCATGTCGTCGATGATCATATCGAGCAGCGGATACATGTCCATGTTGCCGTCGTTGGGATCAAGGCGGGCAAAGCCATTCATGGCGCTGGCGTAGACCACGTGCTCCATGGCGAACTCAAGCTGGTCGTCGGTGGCGCCCAGGTCGGCCATGAGGTCCAGGCAGTCGTTGTAGGCCTTCTCGGGGTTGGCGCCCGGACGGTCGATCTTGTTGATGACGATCATGATCTTAAGGCCGGTGTCGATAGCGTGACGCAGCACGAAGCGGGTCTGGGGCATGGGGCCCTCAAAAGCATCGACCAGCAGCAGGGCGCCGTCGGCCATACGCAGCACGCGCTCGACCTCGCCGCCGAAGTCGGCGTGGCCCGGGGTGTCGATGACGTTGATCTTGACGTCCTTATACTCGATAGAGATGTTCTTGGCGAGAATCGTAATGCCGCGCTCGCGCTCCTGGTCGTTGGAATCCAGGACGCGGTCCTCGACCTGCTGGTTGGCACGGAAGGCGTCCGTGGCACGCAGGAGCTTGTCGACCATCGTCGTCTTGCCGTGGTCGACGTGTGCGATGATGGCGATGTTCCTCAGATTGTCTACGCGCATGTAGTTCCCCTATCTTCTATCCATATACAAACGGCACGCGTATGCGGCCCGCCCAGCGATACAACGCTCAGCGGGAATATTGAGCCTTTTACCGAAAACTCGTTTATTTTAGCGATTTTAGATGAGAGGGGTTTCCTCACCTGCAGGTTCAGGGTCGCTCCACATAAAACCATCGCCGGCGCCCATGCCCTCATACAGCACATATGCCGAAAAACCGCTCTCGAGCGTCGTCTCGAAAAAGCTCACGAGCAGGGCGTCATGGTAGCCGCCATCGATCTCGACGCAGCCGGTGTAGCCGATGGCATAGCGGACGATACGGCCCAGGCCCTCGTCCTTAAGACCCATCTTGTGCTCGGAGATAAAGTTGGTGGCCGCCTCCAGGCACGCCTCTTCGCCGTCCTCGTCGAGCGCCGCCAGATAACGGTTGGAAGCAGCATCCTCAATTGCCACGACCACGCCAGGGTTTTCACCGGCGGCAAGGTCGTCCAAGAACGCGCCGATCAGATCGCACACCATGGCGTCGAGCTCGGCGGAGACGTTACCGGCATCCTGCATATCCTGTGCCATCTTTAGACCTTCCCATCGAGTCTGACGTCGTTACAGTTCTTGTGCCTCGGCGGCGATCTTGGCGGCAGCGTCGCGGGTGCGCATCATGTCCGCCGCGCGCTTGTCGAGCACCTTGATCTGACTGGTCAGCATGACTGCATCGACCACGCCCCAGATCACCAGGCCCGTAGAGATCGAAAACCCAAGCGCACCAACTGTACCACGAAGGCGTGAGCAGATTGCCGCGACAAGGGCGGAGACGACAACCATCTTGATAAACGAGCCGCGGCGCTCGCGGAGCGTGCGGGCCTGCGTCACATAGGCAATGCGAGCCGCCTCAGAAGCCTCCGAGCGCATCTGGGCCTCGCGGGCGATCGCAGCCGCCTCAGCCGACATACCGCCGGCCATCAGCGAACGCTCCGCATCCTGGCCGCCCCGCATTTAGAAGTCATCGGGCGAGAGCGTATGGACGAACTCGTCGAACTTCTCGAACTCCTGCTCGTCGTCAACTTCCTCGGTATGGGCAGAAACAGTGCCCAGGCGATTCATGATGTCGTCCTCCACAAACATGGGGGCATTGCTGCGCACGGCAAGGGCAATGGCATCACTGGGACGGGCATCGATCTTGCGCTCGTCACCATCGGCCAGTACGACAATCGTCGCGTAGAACACCGGCGGCTCGGCGCGAACGATCTCGATGCGCTCGAGCTTGGCGCCCAGGGCGCCAACAGTATCGAGCAACAGGTCATGGGTAATCGGGCGATCGGCGCGTCCGCTGTCGATGCCGCGGCTGATTGCCGCAGCCTCAAACGAGCCAGTCTGGATGGAGAGGGAGCGCAGCGGCGCGGGGGAATCCGACTTGCTGCAGCGTTCGCGAAGCACGATAAGCGATGGCACGGGACCGGCGGCCATGACGATGGTCTCTATGTCGACACGAACCATGGAACACCTCCGGTACGTAGCGGTTAACACGCGGCGGCCCGCCGCGTTGAATAGCTATACTACCCAAACTTTCGCGTAGCACACAAAATCAAAGTAGTTAATTTGGGACAGAGCTTTTTTGACTACCTTCTGTGGCTAAGAAAAAAGCCTCGAGGCAATTGCCCCGAGGCTTTTAACAGTTTTGATGGTGGACCTGACAAGATTCGAACTTGTGACCTCCCGGTTATCAGCCGGACGCTCTAACCAACTGAGCTACAGGTCCATCATGGTGGAGGTTAGGGGGATCGAACCCCTGACCTCAGGCTTGCAAAGCCCGCGCTCTCCCAGCTGAGCTAAACCCCCACGGAGACAGTAATAAACACCCCAGCGGCGACTCGGCTCTCGCTGGGGTGTTTATTGCGAAAGAAAGTGGTGGACCTGACAAGATTCGAACTTGTGACCTCCCGGTTATCAGCCGGACGCTCTAACCAACTGAGCTACAGGTCCATCGCGCAAGGGATATATTAGACGAGTCGTTACGCGCGCGTCAACAACTTTTTTGAAAATCTTTGGGTGGGGTGTCGGCCCCGGCTGCCCGGCGGCATGCGAAGTCGCCTGCTCGGACAGTCCTGCTCGCACGGAGAGCACATTAAGTGCTCTCCGGCTCGTGCGGAACTCGCGATCGACTTCGCAT
>DBFBKG010000075.1:0-16419 GCA_048203815.1 Collinsella sp.
CCATTAGGTGGCCCGGCGTTTGCCCCGTTTTGCTGGGGATGTTTGTCGCTCAGTGCTCTTACTGTCCAATCCAGTGTTGCGCATAGCTCTTAATGTCCTCGGTAAAACCGTCAAGGTCGTCAAGGGTGATCACGCTGTCGATAAGCAAATTGGCTATCTCGCGGTGCATTGTGCTGCGGCGAATATCGTTTGCAATTACGCCTGAGGACAGCTTGTCTCTATTGAGGTGCTCTTCTAGTGCCCAAAATCTACTGGACGCTTCGCTGTCGCCGTTCAGTATCTCAACGTACTGGCCGATGAGCTTTTCCATATAACGTTCTTGCCATTGAGGAAGCATTTTCTTAAACAGCTTCCAGTCGCTTTCGGCTACGTCGCGCATATGTCCTCCGCTCGTCAAACGGGCTTTCCATTTGCCTTTCATTCTATTTTGTTTTCGCCCGCAAGCGTTGATGAGAGGCTCTCTTTAGCCTTCGAGATTGGGCTTGAATAGGTTGTATGCCACAAAACGGGCCTATCTACTACGTTTAATTGGATACCCTCAACTATGCCGGGAAAACGAAAAATAAAACCGCAGGTAGAAGGCCTGTCGATTTTCGAAAAGGGCGGTCATGGTTGGCCCCATCGAGTTAAACGTAGTAGATAGCCCCTTTTCGTGGCGGACCATCAAACGAACGCCGACGCTTGTGCTGTAGCCGCTCCGATCATTCGTAAGTTGCGGTGGAATAGTTCCTAAACTCGACTACTCAAGGCTAAAACCGAAACTATATCACCGCAACTTAGGAGGGATGGGCGGGGGAGTACTAGTTGGGTGCTGCTGTCGGGCTGGGATGGTTTAGGCTCGCTTGCGATGCTTCCATTGTTTACGGCACCAACGCATGAGTGCTTTTACGACCGGGATGGTGATGAGGATTACCCAGGCGGGATGGGGTTGCCCCAGGCGGAGCCACATGAAGAGGAACCATGTCTCGGCGCTGACTGAATAGACGACATCGATCAGCTTAGATAAGTGGCGTTGGTCGATAAAGTCGCCAAGCGCGTAGTAGATGGGAATCAGAAAGACGAGGAAGAGTCCCGTAGCCCATGTGCCGTAGACAATGCCGAGCACCAGATAGGCGAGAGTGACGAGTGCGGGGAAGGGGAATTTGTTCCATGCACGTCCGACCTTGGTGTGGAAATGCTTGCCATGATGGTCGAGCTTGTCGTGTGCTTCCTTCCAGCTGGAAAACGTCTCGCCGTCGATGGTGACGGTGCCGTCGTCATTGGTACGCACGCTATGTCCATCGTCCTCAAGCGTATCGATATGCACGCCGCCCGGCCCCACATGCACCTCTTCGCCCTTGCGCTCGTTGGTCACATGGATGCCGCTCCAACCAACATGGACTTCCTCGCCTTTATTGGGATCAATGACGTGGATACCGCGCGCGAGGGAAATATCGACAAGTGGCTTATCGCTGTAACCAGCGTGCTCAGTAGAAGCCTCAGCCTCTTCAGCCTCATCTGAAGCTTTGGTGCCGGCGTTGCTGTTCTGTGCATCATCATCAGCCTGCGAGTCGTCAGTGCTATCCACCGCCTCCCCATACAACAGCTCATCCAACGACACGCCATACAGCGCGGCGAGCGCAATGAGGTTATCGGTATCGGGTGAGGACTCGCTGCGCTCCCATTTACTAACAGCCTGGCGGCTTACGCCCAGCTGGGCAGCAAGCGCCTCCTGAGAAAGCCCGGCAGCTTTACGGCGATCGACGAGGCGCTGTGCCATCGCAAGATCCATGGTGGTTCCTTTCGTTTGATGGTCGAATCGAATGAGCCGAGTATGCCGAGAACAACCGGTAGCGACCACCATTTCTAGTTAGAATCTGCTCAAACCCTACCGCAACTACCGGTAGCAACCCCTAACGACCAGCCATTTTAGGACAAATGTCGGTGCTACTCTCAGCTAAGAGCCTGCAACATCCCAAAATCTCAGCCCACGCACCCGCAGCAAGAAGACGAATAGCTTCGGCCTCCCTAGTTACCGCAGGAGGCCCCAGGGCTTACCTCCCGAATCTTTCCGCAGGACGGAAGGACCCCGCCGCGCGAAGCGCGCAGCGGGGTCCTGACATGTCCGAGGACGATTTGGGAGGTAAGCCCTGGGGCCTCCGATGGGAGCAGTTCCAGCCGGGGCTATTCGTCGCCGAAGCTGATGCCCAGCGCCTTGGCCTCGCGCACCAGATCACTCTGGGGGTCGACAAACTTGAGCTTGCCGGCGACATCCTCGAGCGGCATGTGGCACATTTTGCCGTCGCGCAGGGCAATCATGTAGCCAAACTCGCCGCGCAGGCAGCCGAGCGCTGCCTCGACGCCGCACTGAGTCGCAAAGATGCGGTCCTGGGCGTCGGGCTGACCGCCGCGCTGCGTGTGGCCGGGGATGGCGACGCGGGTCTCGCGACCGGTCTTGGCCTCGATCTCCTTGGCGATGTCGTACACGATTGACGGGCTCGTGCGCTCGGCGAGCTTCTTCTTGTACTCCTTCTTGGACAGCGCCGCGTCCTCCTTGGAGATAGCGCCCTCGGCGACGGCCACGATGGTAAAGCGGCTGCCGGTCTCCATGCGATGCTCGATGGTCTTGATGACGTTATCCATGTCGTAGGGGATCTCGGGAATCAAGATGACGTCCGCGCCGCCCGCGACGCCGGCATACAGCGGAATCCAGCCGACCTTGTGTCCCATGATCTCGATGACAAACACGCGGCCGTGGCTCGAGGCGGTGGTGTGGATGTCGTCGATGCACTTGGTGGCGACGTCGATGGCGCTCGTAAAGCCAAACGTCAGCTCGGTGCCCCAGGTGTCGTTATCGATGGTCTTAGGCAGGGCGATAACGTTGAGGCCTTCTTCGCGCAGGCGGTTGGCGGTCTTGGTGGAGCCGTTGCCGCCCAGCATAAACAGGCAGTCGAGCTGCAGCTTATGATAGGTGTGGACCATTGCCGGCACCTTCTCGACGCCGTCGGCCTCGGGAATGTCCAGGCGCTTGAACGGCGTGCGGCTCGTGCCCAGGATGGTGCCGCCGCGGGTGAGGATGCCGCTAAAATCGGCGGGCGTCATGACACGGAATCTGCTGTAGATAAGGCCCTGGTAACCGTCCTCAAAACCATAGATCTCGATAGGCTCTTCGCTGTTGGTCATAAGCGTTTTGACGATGCCGCGCATAGTGGCGTTGAGCGCCTGGCAGTCGCCGCCACTGGTAAGAAGACCGATCCTAAGCATGATGAATCCTTCCGGGCAAGTTATAACATGCGCATAAGTTTACCCCCGCACACTGTTGATGCGGGGGTAAAACGTGTTAGCTCAAGCGTATGGAAATGTAAACAACGTCAGGCGAGCGTAAGGCCGACGGGCCTGGCTCCTTACAGTGCGAAGGCGTCGACGTCGCCCCAGTGGCGGCGCAGCGTAATAGCGGCGGCGGGTTCGGTATTGTCAAAGACGACCGACCATTGCGTATTGCTGGTGATGTCTTCCGGATTGGGCTCTTGCGCTGCAGCGCGCAAGGCTTCCCAGACAATCGTTTCGTCCTGGGCACCGACATGGGCGTCAAGGACATCGGCGATTGCGACGGCGCGCTCTTTGCCATGGCCCAGCTCGCCATTCTTTTGGTTGGGCAGCACTTCGTCGCCATAGCAGGCGTAGAAATTCGTAACCTGGCGTACGGGAGTCGCTTTGAAAGCACGGTCCGGATCGCGCGGATCCCACTCTACTACGTGCGCGTCACCGGCGGCGTCGTTGATAAAGAAGTGGTAATCGCGTCCTGCCATGGCGTGCATGTCGTAGGCGGAAAGCAGGTCGACAGCTTCTTGCGTGGTGGCGGCACGGTCGAGCACCAGACGGATGGCGAGCGAGGTATTGATGACGGGACGTTGCGTGTCCTGGTCACAGGGCTTGGAATCCAGAGTGAGTACGGCAATGGACACGCCGCATTCGTTAACACCATCGAGCTGGGCAAACGGGCCCATGAGTGCCGCGGCGCGTCCGGCGACGGAGTCAAGCGGAGTGTTATCGCCCAGGTTGTTAAGGGCGGCAAGCCCGATGGAAGCATAGCCGCCGCGTGGGTGATTGCGCACCAGCAGCGCCGAGGTGTCGTCCTTAAAGTCGTAATTGCGACCGGTGCGCACGCGGCCTTCGGCATCTACGGCGACAAAAGCGCTGCAGGCAAACTGGGGCGCCTGGACATGTGCCGGCACACCGGGCAGCACCTGCGCCACCACGGCATCGATGTAGGCCTGGTCGTCGCGCACGCCAGCGGCGATGATGCGATCGAGATCGTAGTCGTAGGCGATGTCGATTGCGTACAGGTCATAGCCATCCGCGTAGCCGGTCAAGCGTTTGAGCGACGCGGCGGACTTGATTTGCTTGTGATAAACGATACCGGTGGCAGCGGCAAGGCCGACGGCGACTCCCGCGACACCGCAGGTGATGGCAATGTTACGTGGCTTCATGACGGCTCCTCTCGTCCTGTTAGCGCAATTGTCGCAAAAGGAGCGCGGGCATGATGGCTCAACTTGGTGAGTGGCGCGGAATTAAGCACGGAATGAAGAGTGCGGCGCTGGCGTGGCGGGGTATGCTGGAGGGGACCATCAACCCAGCGAAAGGGGAGAGCATGACGGATCAGGAAACGCCCGAGCGCGCGCATGTGACGGCCGATGATATCGAGGCCGCCAACGACCTTATCGACTTTATCGAGGCATGCCCCAGCATGTTCCATACGGCGGCGACCATTATGGCCGAGCTCGACGAGGCGGGCTTTACCTACCTGCCCGAGAATGCGGCGTGGGACATCGAACCGGGCGGGCGTTATTACACGCAGCGCAACACCTCGAGCGTTGTTGCCTTTAAGGTGGGCGAGGACCTGGCCGCGACGTGGGGCGAGGACGGCGTTGCCGGTGACTATCATTTTCAGCTCACGGCGTCGCACAGCGATTCTCCGACATTTAAGGTCAAGGCCGTGCCCGAACTCGACGGCGCGGGTGAGACGCTGCGCCTGAACGCCGAGGCCTACGGCGGCATGATCGACTACACCTGGTTCGACCGCCCGCTGGCGCTGGCCGGACGTGTGCTGGTGCGCGAGGGCGACCGTATTGAGAGCCGCCTGCTTGCCACCGAGCGCGAGGTCGCTATTATCCCGAGCCTTGCCATCCACATGAACCGCGGCGTTAACGAGGGCTTTGCTCCCAACCGAGCCGTCGACCTGTGCCCGCTCATCAGCGCCGGCGAGCTTAAACAGGGAGATTTTGACGCACTGATCGCTGACGAACTGGACGTTGAACCCGAGCAGATCCTAGGTCGCGATCTGTTCCTGGTCAATCGTCAGGATGCGCGCATTTGGGGCTGGGCCGACGAGTTTATCTCGACGCCCAAGCTCGACGACCTGGCCTGCGCCTACACCTCGCTGCAGGCATTTTTGGGTGCCGAGAACGCGCACGACGTTTCGGTCTTCTGCTGCTTTGATAACGAGGAAGTCGGCTCCGAGACCAAGCAGGGCGCCATGTCGACGTTCTTGGCCGACGCGCTGCGCCGCATCAACGGATCGCTGGGCTTTGACGACGAGTCGTACCATCGCGCACTTGCCGCCTCGATGCTTGTGAGCTGCGACAACGCGCATGCCGTGCACCCCAACCACGCCGAGAAGTGCGACGTTCGCAATCAGGTGGTGCTCAACGGCGGCATCGTCATCAAAGAAGCCGCCAACCAGCACTACTGCACCGATGCCTTTAGCCGCGCGGTGTTCCAGGCCATCTGTGATGACGCCGACGTACCCACACAGGCCTTCGCCAACAAGAGCGATATGGCCGGCGGCTCCACGCTCGGCAATCTGTCCAATATGCAGGCGAGCATGCATGCCGTGGACGTGGGCCTGCCGCAGCTGGCCATGCACTCGAGCTACGAGACCGGCGGCGTGCGCGACGTGATGTACGCCATCCGCGCCCTCACGGCCTTCTACGAGCGAAACCTAACCATCAACGGCGCCGAAAGCGTGGAGCTCTAATACCTGCCAAAAAGGGACAGGTTTACTTTGGCAGGTTTTATCTGGGCAAATGCCGCAAAGCCAACAGCTGGACAGAATTGTTATGACACCGCAGGTTGAGCAAGCGTCAGCGAGCGATGTCCAGAGCGAACAAGTTGGCATGAAAAAGGCAAGGCATAGACCTTCTGGTCATGCCTTGCCTTTTGAATGACAAATTGTCGCTCTGGGCGGCGCGTAGCGTCGACCGGTCCGCCGTTCGTTAGAACGGCGGAACCCTAATGTTCGATCCAGCAGCGAAGCGTCTCGCCGGCCTGCAGATGACGTAGGTTCTCAGCGGCGATGTCGACCACATTGTTGAGCGTGGCTGCCAGGTGGAACCAGCCGGAGACGTGCGGCGTGATGAGCATGTTGGGCGCATCCCACAGGGGGCTTGTGGCGGGCAGCGGCTCGGGGTCGGTGACGTCGACCGCGGCGCCGGCGAGATGCCCCGACTCCAGAGCGGCAACCAGATCGTCGGCAACCACAAGATCGCCGCGGCCGCCGTTGGCAAAGAAGGCGTCCGGCTTCATCGCGGCGAAGAACTCGGCGTTCGCCAGACCGCGGGTCTCGGGCGTGCTGGGCATAAAGGATGCGACGATGTCAGCCTCGGCCAGGCGCTCGGGCAGAGCGTCCATGCCGTCCATGTCCTCAAACACAATGGGGTAGACGAGTGGATGGCGCTTGATGCCGCGGACGTGCGCGCCCATGTTGCGGCAGAGCGTGGCGAAGTGGCCGCCGATATCGCCCGCGCCCAGCACCAGCACGTTGGCGTTTTTGAGCGAGGTGACCGGGCCCAAGTCCTCCCAGCGATGCTCGCGCTGTAGGTCCTGGTAGCCGGGCAGGCGCTTCATCATGGAAAGGACCATGGCAAACATGTGCTCGCTCACGGCCTGGCCGTAGGCGCCCACCGAGCAGGAAAGCTTGGCGTCGGCTGGCACGGTGCCGGCGGCCAAGTAATCGTCATAGCCAGCGGTCTGCAATTGCAACAGCTGGAGATGTTCGCATGCCGTGAGCATGTCAGGGTCGATGTTGCCCAGGATTACTTCGGCGTTGGCGACCTGCTCACGCGTGACGGCATCGGCGCTCGTGTAGATAAAGTCCTCGCCCGGAGCGTTCGACTCAAGAATTGCGCGATGGCGGTCATTGACGGGCAGCAAAACCAGGATGTTCACAAGCAGTCCTCTCCGCTCGACCTGCCAAAAGGGGACAGGTTTATTTTGGCAGGTTTTATCAGGCAAAACGTTCAAATAAAAACGCCGGATGCAAGACGAGCGTGCCCGTCAGCATCCGGCGCATCCACGGCTACCAGCTCAGCAGCTCGTAGCCGTCCTCGGTCACCACGAGCTGTACCTCGCACTGGGCCGAATCGCTGCCGTCCTTGGTGCGCACGCACCAGCCGTCACCCTTGCTAATCTTGATGTCGGGCGATCCGGCATTGACCATGGGCTCGATGGTAAAGACCATGCCCGGAGCCATGATGGTGTCCACATCGGGTGCCTCGGTGGTAAAGCCCACAAACGGGTCCTCGTGGAACTCCTTACCGATGCCGTGTCCGCCGTACTCGCGCACCACGCTAAAGCCGGCGTCCTCGACCGTCTTTTGTACGGCCTCGGCCATAACGGACAGCGGCAGCCATGGCTTGACGGCTGCCAGACCCGCCTCCACGCTGGCGCGGGTGACGTCGACCAGGCGCTGGCGCTCGGCCGAGACCTCGCCGATGCAGAACATGCGGCTCGAGTCGCTAAAGTAGCCGTCTAGGATCGTGGAGCAGTCCACGTTGATGATGTCGCCCTCGTGCAGCACGTCCGTATCGCAGGGGATGCCGTGGCAGACCACGTCATTGATCGAGGTGCACACGCTCTTGGGGTAGCCCTCGTAGTTGAGGTCGGCCGGCGTGCCACCGTGCTCGACGGTGTAGTCGTAGATCATCTGGTCGATCTGGTTGGTGGTCATGCCCGCGGCGATGTGCTCGCCTACGTAGTCGAGCACGCCCACGTTGATGGCGGCGGAGCGCTTGATGCCCTCGATGTCGGCGGGCGTCTTGTAGAGCGTGCGGGGCAGGACCTCCCAGCCCTCTTCCCACAAGCGCTCGAGGCGCTCATCAAAAGCGCTATGGCATTTCTTATATTTTTTGCCGCTGCCGCACCAGCAAGTATCGTTGCGGCCGGGTACGGGTCCGTTGTCAAACATGGCTAACTTCCTTTCATTCGCAGCTAGTATAGCCCACCCACGCGTCCATAAAAGTTGCGGTGATATAGTTCCGATTTAAGCGGTTTAACAGCACAAATAGGAACTATATCACCGCAACTGATGGAGCGGGATGGCGGGTGCTAGCTGCTGCGTGGTTTTGCTAGTAGCTCACCTGGCAGGGAATGCCGAGGGCTTGGACGCGCGCGGCAATGGCGTCGAGCACCTCGGGCGCTGCTTTGGCAAGGCCGGCGACCGGTGTCTCGCGCGCCACCGTGTAGATGGTCGCCTCCTGCGGGCGAATGCGCTCGAGCGCCGCGAGCCAAGGGCCGACGTACTCCTCGCCGGTGTTGTCGATGAGCTTGCCCTGATACTCGCCGGTCAAAAAGATCGTCTGGATAATGACATGACCGTCAAAGCTTGCGAACGTCTCAATCTGGTGCTCCACATCGTAGGGGCCAACGGGCTGGTCGAGCAGCTGGATAAATGCCGGGTCGACCGTATCGAGCTTGAGGATGTTGTCGTCGACCATCATGAGCGCATCGTGTACCTGGGGACGGTCGGCGCGCGTGCCGTTGGAGAGCACGGCGATCTTGGAGTTTGGGGCAAGCTCGTCGCGCAGCGCGACGGCGCCGGCGATGGCCTGCGGAAACTCCGGTGCGGCGGTGGGCTCGCCGTTGCCGGCAAACGTGATTACATCGGGGAGCTCGCCCTCGGCTGCCATCTCGCGCAGCTTTGCCTCGAGCGCGTCGAGTACCACGGCAGCTGTGTTGTACGGCTCGTGGCAGGGGCGCTCGGCGTTGAGACCGTTCTCGCAGTAGATGCAGTCGAACGTGCAGATTTTGCCGCTGGCCGGCATCATGTTGACGCCGAGCGAGAGACCAAGGCGACGGCTACGAACGGGCCCAAAGATGGGGCTGGCATTCAAAAACGTAGACATAGGCATATGCTCCTCAAGACAATTAACCTTAAGCATAGCATCGGCTCCAACGTATGGTCCGGGCTTGTGCTTTGCAGGTTTCGTTTTTTAACTCTGCCTTCGATGCCGCGTCATGAAAGGTATCGGGTCGGGTACAGTTAATCTGTTAACAAGGCGTAAGGAAATGCGGGTCCATCCAACCGTACCGATGTACAACTGGATGGGCGTTGATGATGGGGGCACAACATGGATTTTACGGTCGAGAATGCGGGCACCACGATCGCCTGCCGCGAGTATGCCGGCCCAGATGTATCGCCTGATGCTCCCGCTTTGGTGTGCGTGCACGGTGCCTGCGTCGACGGCGTCTTTTTTGACGCCATCGCCCACGAGCTCGCCTGTGACCATCGCGTCATTGCCTACGACCGCCGCGGTTGCGGTGAGAGTGGCGACGCTGCAGACGGACGCTACGTCCTCGCCGCCCAGGCCGCCGACCTGCAGGCCGTTATCGAGCATATTGGCGCTCCGGCAAACGTGCTTGCGCACAGTGCCGGTACGTTGGTGGCCCTGGAGCTTCTCCGTGCAAACCCCGCCATAATCTCGCGTGCGATTCTGCATGAACCCGCCGTGACGGATGAGGGTGCCGGCCTGGGCGCGGCCCCGGTTTTGCTCGAGATGATCGCCGCGGGAAAGGTCTCTAGGGCATTACGGGCCTTCCTGGGCGCCATCGGCGATTCGGATCCTGAGGCCCCCAAGTTAACCGAGGCAGAAGCCAAGCACGCCCTGCGCAACGGCCGCAGTTTCATGGCGAACGAATACGGGATTACTATGACCTGCATTCCCGATTGGGATAGTGTTCGCGCGTCGAAAACGGTGGCCGCCGTGCTTTTGGGCGAGCTCTCGATTGGTACGCCCCGCGAGGCGGGAACGAGGATAGCGGCTGAGCTTTTGGACTGTCCACTCGTAATGGTTCCCGGCGCGCACAATGGCCTGCGCGATCGCCCGGCAGCGGCTGCCCAGACTGTCCGTGGCATTCTGGGGCTCTAACACCCGCAATAGCCAAAACAGGCTTCACCCGCAAACGTTTCGGCTGTGTTAACAAATGTGCTCAAAACCTTACGTTTGCGGCTCCAATTGCGCCGTCTGCCAACTCATAAAAATGTAACGGCATTCACGTGCTTACCTGCATCGGCAAGATGTTACCCTTGTGACATTTGGAACCCACCGCTACTATGCGAAGCTATCGAAAGGGCCCCATATGCTCAATAATCACGAGGCCAATCTAACCGACGAGGAGGCTGCCGTCGAGGTCGCCCGCGTCGCGAAGACCTACCCCGTGGTACGTTTGCTGTCGGCCGACCAGATTAAGAGCGAGCCTAACTGCTTGCTCGCCGGCGATCGCTGCCCTTGTCTGCGTCAGTCGAGTCTTGAGGTCTTGGCAGACTCCGATGAGGTATCGGAGCAGCTACTCAATGATGGTGCCGAGTACCGCGCCCGTCTGCGCCCTCTAAAGGTCGAGGGCGAGCCTCATGTCTTGCTGATGGTGCGTCCGATTGATGAGCAAGAGGCCACAGAAGAGGACCTTGTCTACACCGACGTGCTGACGGGTGTGCGCAATCGCCGATATTATGAGGAAAAGCTCCGTAGCGCCCGCATAAAGGCCGGCATTGCGATGATCGACCTTGATGATTTTAGGGTCTTCAACGATACGTGTGGCCGTCATGCCGGCGACCTTGCGCTCAGTGCTGTGGCGACAGCCATGCGCAGCGGAATCCGTTCGACTGACGAGCTTGTGCGCTATGGCTGCGACAAGTTTGTGGTTGTCATGCCCGATATTCCCTCCGATGACTTCACCCGTCGCCTGCATCAGGTATCCGATGCCGTTCGTTCCACGGTTATTCCGGGCCATGAGTACGTGAGCTTGACGGCGTGCGTTGGTGGCGTTCTCATTCATGGCGAGACGGTTGATGAGGGCGTTGGCCGCGCTGTCCAGTTATTGAGCCGCGCTAAGGCAAAAGCCGGTACGGTCGTGACCGATGCCGATTCCATCGAGGCCTTCCAAAGCGAAAAGCCTTTGGTGCTTATTGTCGATGACTCCGAGATGAACCGAGCCATTCTCAGCGAGATGCTCAAGGACGAGTATTGCATCCTCGAGGCCGACCACGGTCGTGCGGCGCTCGACATGGTCGACCGCTATGGCGATGAGTTGTCGCTCGTGCTGCTGGATATTGTCATGCCGGGCATAAGCGGCTTTGAGGTGTTGGCCGATCTGTCGCGCCGATCGGGTATCGACAATCTGCCTTTCATCATGATTTCGAGCGAAGATTCCGATGATATGGTTCTGCGCGCGTACGAGCTGGGCGCCTCGGACTATATCAACCGCCCGTTTGACTCCCGTGTCGTGCGCCGCCGTGTGAGCAACACCATCCGCCTATACGCCAAACAGCGCCGCCTGACGAACCTGCTGTCCCAGCAGTACAACGAGCGCGTCAAGAACAGTCGCATGCTCATCGACATCATGGCCGGCGTCATGGAGCTTCGCAACGGCGAGAGCGGCAGGCACGTTACGAACATCGAGAAGCTGACCGAGCTGCTGCTTGGCTGTCTGGTCCAGCGTAGCGGCACCATCTCCCTCGACAATGAGGAACGCTCCACGATCGCCCTGGCTTCGGCGCTACACGATATCGGCAAGATGTCGATTGACGATACGATTCTCAACAAGCCCGGACGCCTTACGCCCGAGGAGTTCGAGATTATGAAGACGCATACCACGATTGGCGCCGACATGCTGCGTGAGCTGGGTAGCCATCACGCCGGCAATGCGCTTATGGAATATGCGTACCAGATCGCGCGTTGGCACCACGAGCGCTGGGACGGCAAGGGTTATCCCGATGGCCTTAAGGGCGACGAAATTCCCATTGCCGCACAGGTGGTTTCGGTGGCCGACGTGTACGATGCCCTGACGAGCGTGCGCGTGTACAAGGACGCTATCCCGCACGAGGAAGCGATCAAGATGATTCTGGACGGTAAGTGCGGCACCTTTAACCCGTTGCTGCTCGACTGTTTGCTCGAGGTGCAAGACCAAATTGCCGAGACATTGGCACGCCCCGCCGATGTCGTCGCGTTTCCTACGATTTAGTTTGACCAAAGGAGTTTTTAATCCATGATTTCCATGCGTGAGGCGTATGAGAAGATCGGCGCTAATTATGATGACGCGTGCGCTCGGCTGATGGGCGGGGAAATGCTTGCCCGCTTTGCCCTCAAGTTTTTGGATGACGAGAGCATGGACAAGCTGGAGGCCGCCATGGCGGCGGGAGACGCCGAAGGTGCGTTTATGGCAGCGCACACGCTCAAGGGCGTGAGCCAGAACCTGGGATTCGATAATCTGTACGAGCCGGCGGTCGTGGTGACCGAGGCGTTGCGCGGCGCCGATGCCGTTGACGGTGCTCGCGAGGGAATGCATGCGTTGCAGCAGCAATATGCGGCAACGATGTCAGCCCTGCGCGAGGCGGCCGAATAAGGGCTTGCGGGCCTTGGGCTGCGTGCAGGCAGCATATAGGTAAAATGGTGCCCCGTCGGACCATGTGGCCGGCGGGGCACCCTTATTTGTTGTGGGGTTCGCGAGCTAGCGCGCCTGCTTAACCTTTGCCGCTGCCTCGACAAACGACTTCCACAGGTTAAAGTCGGTCTCGAGCGTCTTCCACGTGTACTCAGGGTGCCATTGCACGCCCAGGCAGAAAGGCTGGCCTTCGACCTCGATGCACTCGGGAACGCCGTCGGTTGCCTTGGCGACCAAGCGCGTGCTTTTACCCAGACGGTCGACGCAGCAGTGATGTGCCGAGTTGGTCTGGATCAGCCTGTGCCCGCCAACCGCGCGCTCCAGCAGCGAGCCCGGCACGACCTCGACGGGGTGCACGGGATCGTTGAGCACGTGGGTATGGCGCCACTGCGTGCGGCCCTCGCGCGCACCCAGGCTCGGCACGTCCATGCACAGGGTGCCGCCGGTGGCGACATTGAGCAGCTGTGTGCCTCGGCAGGTGGTAAAGAGTGGCTTCTTGGCGCGAAGCACCTCGTTAACCAGCTTAAACTCAAAACGGTCGCGAATCTCGCAGCACAGCGTGGGGTCGTAAGGACGCTCGTCGCCCCAGCGTTTGGGGTTGACGTCCGGGCCGCCGGGAATAGCGATACCGTCAGCGATTTCCACGTAATGACGGATAACATCGACGTCTTCGGTAATAGACATCTGCAGCGGCAGGCCACCGGCGGCAAGGATGGCATCGACAAAGACACTTGCGATTTCCTCGTTGGGGGAGAGCGTCTCGCTCAAAAACGGTTTTGCCTCTTCCCAACGCGGCGCGACGAGGATGAGCGGACGGTCGGCGGGGGCAACGTCGACGTGCGGGGTGTATGACGATGAAGTACGAGTTCCGATCATAGGTGTTGCTTTCGATCTGAAGGTGACAGGGCGCATGGGAGATGTGGGGCAACACTTCCGATGAATTTGTCCCACGGGGTGGCTGGTTAGTGGCCCTTGATGGAGTTGAGGAAGTCCTGGGCGCGCTTGGTCTGGGGATGGTCGAAGAACTCGTCGGGCGTGCCGGTTTCCACGATCTGGCCGTCGGCCATAAAGACGACGCGGTCGGCTACGCGGCGGGCAAAGTTCATCTCGTGCGTGATGACGATCATCGTCATGCCCTGCTGCGCCAAGCGCACCATGACCTCGAGCACCTCATTGATCATCTCGGGGTCAAGGGCGCTTGTGGGCTCGTCAAAGAGCATGGCCTTGGGCTGCATGGCGAGTGAACGGGCGATGGCCACGCGCTGCTGCTGGCCGCCCGAAAGCTGTGCGGGCACCTTGTCGGCCTGCTCGGCCACGCCCACGCGGCTCAGCAGGTCCATAGCACGCTCGCGAGCCTCCTCCTTGGACACGCCCAGCACGTCGACCGGCCCCAGCATGACGTTCTGCAGCACCGTCATATGTGCAAACAGGTTGAACTGTTGGAACACCATGCCCAGCTCGGCACGCATGCGGGCAAGATCCTTGCCTTCCTGCGGCAGGGGCTCGCCCTCGATGAGGATCTCGCCCGAGTCGATGGTTTCCAGGCGGTTGATGGTGCGGCACATGGTCGACTTGCCCGAGCCCGAGGGGCCAATCACCACGACGACCTCGCCGCGGTCGACCGACAGATTGATGTCGTTGAGGACGTGCAGGTCTCCATAGTGCTTATCGACGTGCCTGAGCTCGATCAGCGGCTGATTGCCGGTAGAAGAGGTGCTCTGTGCCATGGTGCTCGGCTCCTTATGACTCGAAATGGTAAAGCGTTAGCGGATGATGGTCGCGCCGGTCTTGTGCGAAACATAGACAGCGGCCTTGTTGATCGCGACGTTGATGAGGATGTAGATGACCGCGATTACCAGGTAGACCGATACGAGTGCATCATAGTTGGTAATGAGCACGCGGGCATTTTGCATGAGGTCGGGGTAGCTCACCACATAGGCGACGGTGGTGTCCTTGACCACGACTACAAGTTGTGAGATCAACGACGGAATAATAAACCGAATAGCCTGCGGCAACACGATTTTAAAGGTGATTTTAGCCTTGGAGAGACCGAGCGCCTGGGCCGCCTCGACCTGCCCGCGCGGTACGGCGTTGACGCCGGCGCGGAAGATCTCGGCAAGTACGCCGGCGGCAGCGAGCGCGACGGGAAGCGTGAGCATCCAAAACGACGGCAGCGCGATCTTGTACTGGGGCAGCACCAAAAAGAAGAAGTAGATGAACAGCAGGCTTGGCACACCGCGGAAGAAATCGGTGAGCACGCGGCAGACCAGCTGCAGCGGCTTAATGTCGCTCGTGCGGCCGAGCATAAGGGCCAGGCCCAGCACCAGCGCGATGGCGCCGGCGGTGAGTGCGACTTTAACGGTGCCCTCAAAGCCGGCAAGCAAGAACTTCCAGGTGGTGAGATGCGTAAAGAAATACCAGTAGTGGACCGAAAGCTGACCGGTCACATAAAAGCGCTGCAGTACCAGAGCGATGAGCGCGGCCACGGCAACGAGCGAAATGGCGGTGCCGATGCGAATCTTGGCGAGCATCTTGGGGCCGGGAGCCTCGTAGAGCGCATCGCGCATGGTAAGTGCAGGGGAGGAATGCTTGCTCATCGGAGGATCCTCACCTTCTTATCGATGTAGTTGCCAATGTGGCTCACCACAAAGGCCGTGCCCAGGTAGCCGAGCGCCGAGATAAAGAACGCGGCGACGCCGCCGAGCGAGCGCGTGTTGATGTAGCTCACCACGCCGGTGAGCTCCTGCGGCTTAAGCGGCACCTGGCTGCCCAAGGCGGTAGTGAGCATGACGGCGATAAAGAGGTTGGTCATGGGTAGCACGCTCGAGCGCAGCGCCTGCGGAATCACGATCTTGGCGAGGATGCGGCTGAAGCTCATGCCCAGCGAGCGGGCGGCTTCCACCTGGCCGACGCCGACGGTGTTGATGCCGCTCATAAAGTTTTCGGAGCCAAAGGCCGAGCCCAAGAGGACCGTGGCGACGATAACGCAGGTGCGGTAGGGCAGGACGACCTTGAGCGGCGGCAGCGCGTAGACGACGATGATGAGCAGCGCGATGCCGGGGATGTTACGGAAGACCTGGACATACAGGTCGCCAAAGACGCGCAGCGGCTTGAGCGGCGACACGCGCATCACGGTGACGGCGACGGCCAGCACCATGGCGATGGCAAACGACTCAAGCGTCATGCCCCAGGTTGCGAGCAGCGCGTCGATATAGTTCTGGCCATAGAGCGACCAGAGTTCGGAGAGACTCATGCGGACCTCCCGCCGATAAGGAAAGGGGCTCCCGTGTGTACGGAAGCCCCGACAACTCAGTGAGGAAACAGTTTACCGCAATAAAGCGCATCATGCGTTTCCGTATGGTTTCGTTGCGGCCGTTACCAGGCTCGCTGCCTAGGCGCCGATCTCGGGCAGCTCGGGAACGTTGGTGTCGCCCGTGCGGTCGCCGATGCAGATCTGCCACAGCTCGGTCCAGGTGCCATCGTCCTCGATCTTCTTAAGGAAGTCGTTGACAAAGGCGACGCCGTCGGAATCGAGCGGCAGACCGATGCCATAGGGCTCCTTGCTGCCGAAGGGCTTGCCGGCGATCTTGTACTTACCAGGCTCGCGGACCAGGGCGCTCTGCTGCATGTTGTTATCGATGACGTAGGCGTCGACGCGGCCCTGCTGGAGCGCCTGGCGGGCCTCCTCGTCGGTCTTGAACTCCTGCTGGCTGGCCTTGGGGG
>DBFBKG010000076.1:0-4817 GCA_048203815.1 Collinsella sp.
TGCCGCGCTCTTTGCGCACTCCAACGCCTCGCGCAAGCTGCCCGAGCGTACCAATTCGTTTAAGAAGATCATGGGCTATTTCGATGAGCTCTGGGCGCAGACTGTCGATCCCAAACGACCGGTCAAGCGCATCAACCTGGGCTTTAGCAATCTTGTGCCCGAGGAATTTGCCACCATCGATCTGTTCAGCGATATCGAGACCGATGAGCGCGAGCGCGACCTGGCGCGCGCCGTCCTGGCCGTGAAAGGCAAGTACGGCAAGAACGCGCTCGTCAAGGGATTAAGCTTTACCGCCGGCGCCACCGCGCGCGAGCGCAACGATCAAGTTGGAGGACACCGTGCCTAAACCCAAACAACAGCCCATGCGCCCGCCGACCGCCTTCGAGCGCCTGGCGGACCCCGAGGGCAGACGCCGCGCAGCCGACCCCAACCTCACTGCCAACGGTGCCGTGCGCGCCAACCGCGCCGCACAGTTTATGCCCTTTGCCGCCCTCACGGGATACTACGAACTCGTGCGCAAGCAGGAAATCACCGTCGAGCAAAAACGTGAGCTCACGGAAGAAAAAGCCCTCGAGCTTTCGCAAAAGCTCGAGGGCCTCAAACGCGGCGACTTGGTGCGCGTCACCTATTACGATACGTACGGCTATCGTAGCCGCACGGGCATTCTCGACGAAGCGTTACCCGCATTCAAGCTGCTCAAACTCAGGGATATCGCCATCAACTTCGACGATATCCAGGACATTGAGCTACGCGGACGAGCCTAGCGACGAGAACGCTTGCGCAAGACGAGAGCAATGCCAAGCACTGCGGCAGCTGCAACCAGCAATCCCAAGACCAGCGTGAGGGTCGAGTCGCCAGCGCGAGGCAGCGAGCCGTCCTTCGGAGTCTTCTTAGCGGTCGTCGTGACGGTGGTCGTGGTGCTGCTCGACTGGTCGTTGCCACCCGTCTGGCTGCCGCCAGGCTGATCGCCGCCACCCGGCTGCGAAGGATCGGTGGGTTCCGTCGGATCCGGAGTACCGGGATCAACCGGATTCTCCGAATTCTCCTTGCGCTGGATCCAGACCTGGCAACCATAGAACGGGTTGGCGGTACCAAGGCACAGACCCTGGTTGGTCACCGCAAAGGTGCGCAGACCATGGTTATACGGATCGTTAAAGCCATTGGTCGTCAGCGTCGTAAAGTTCACGCCGTCCTCGGTCACATACATATCAAAGCCGCGCTCGGCATCGCGCAGGTAACACATGCACGTAAGGACACTCTGCAACTTCTTGAGGTTCTCCTCGCTCAGCAGCTTATCGAGCGCATCCTGAATATCGCTCGGCAGCTCGGTGCCATAGGCATCCTCGTACTGCTGCTTAAGGCTCTCATAGCTATCGAGCATGTCCTGATACTGGTCGGCAAAGGACTTGAAGTACGCGATCTCGCCATCGATCTTCTGGACATAAGCGGCGTCGTCCTCAAAGTCCTGGGACATCGTCGCGGCCTGATCGCAAAGACCGCCCGCGGCATCCTCCAGCGCATCGCTCAGATCGCCAAAGCCCTTAGCAACCTCGGTCTTCTCGTCATCGACATCGACGGCCTTGTTTGAATCATCAACCTCAGCAGCTTCGTTCGAATCATCGACCTCGACGGCCTCGTTTGAATCATCGTCCGCAAGCGTGTTCACGGGAACGATGGGGTCGTCAGGCGATTTCTTGTCGAGCAGGTGATTGAGCAGGTCCCTAAGGCGCTGAACCTGAGAGTCCCACTCCTCGGGCGTCATATCGATAATGTCGCCATTGGAGAACTGGCCGATCGGCTCAAGCAGGCTCGCGGTATCAAAGGTACCGATATACAGCTTGCCGTCGAACTTCTGCATGCGCCAAATGTACTGGTTCTCGTTTCGGCCAAAGCCCGAAGTCAGGCCGGAAATACCGCCCTCGGGGAACATGTCGGTGCGATCGCCAACGACGAGCTCCATGTTCTCGTCCTTGTCCATGCGATAGATGTTAACCGACTGCTCAAGATTGGCATTCACAAACGAGCAGTCAACGCCACCCATGCTGCTCTTGCCGCCCTCTTCGGTGTTGGATTTGTTGAACAGGATGCGCTCGAGGGCAATCTCCTCGTCGTTGTATTCACCGATATAGAGGTAGTCGTTGTAGACGATGAGGTTGGCAGCGCCAGAACGGGTACGGGCAGGATCGATGCCAAAGCAGTACTTTGCACCGTCCGTCTTCTGATCGCCGACAATGGGAGTCCACGAATAGCTGCCGTCGGCATTCTTGTCGCCACGGACCATGGCAAACGACTGCATGGAATTATCATCGGGAGCGTTCTCGGGCGTACCGGTGCAGATGGTCGCATAGAGATGGCCATTGTACGAGACCATATCCCAAATGGCGCCGCCGTAGATGCTGTCCTGATAGCGAATCGCCGGATAGCCAAACAGCGTCTCCGAGTTGGCAATCTCGGTGAAGCTGTCCTGGCCCTTCGAGGGGTCAGACGACGTCAGGATTGTCGACACAAAATTACCGTTCGCGTCTTTACCCACATTACTGATGACGAGCTGGCCATCATGGACGCACATGCCGCGGATACCGGTAGAAATGCCCTGCTTGTAGGCAGCACCGTAATCCTGCATGCTCGAAAGGCCCTGATAGACAACTTTGTACTCATCCGTCTTAGGATCGATCTCGTATACAGCAGGCAGGCCGCCTTTGCCGTCATTGGTCCTGACGCTGCCGCAGAAATAGAGCTTACCCTTATAGCTCACGGCATTGCGGAACAAAGGAGCGACGCCGTTGAGCGATTCAGAGAGTAGCAGCTTGGTCTCACCGGTCTTGGTATTGATCTTGACCAAGATGCCGCCGCTGTCCTTGTCGGCCGTGCCGTCCTCCTTCTGCTGTCCATAGAAGAAGGTACCGTTAAACATGGCCTCCAGCGTCAGGCGCATGGTTTCGACATCAAAGGAATCGCCCAGCGTGCTGTTCATGAGCGTCAGCGTGTTGCCCATCGCCGCATAGCAGGTGCCCACATAAAGCCAGTCACCATAGCTCGCAGCCGCCCAAGTGTAGCTCTGGCCGCGATCGCCTTCGTTGTTGGCCGTATTACCATCGGCGCCCGGAACGGCAACGGCACCGTTACCCTGGTAGTCGACGATGCCATCCGGCTGCGACGTTCCTACCGTAGGATGCGAGAGCTTCTCAAAGGAATACCCATTTCCCGCATTGTAGGTAACGGCACCCGATGCGTCTTCGGCGTGCGCCGGCAGCGGCGATACCAAGATAGCGGCAAGCGCTGCCACCAAGCCAAGTGTTCCCACTCGTCTCATAAGGTTATAGCCTCCCCTGTCCTAAAGCCCAGTTTTAGCATTCTTCATTTCTGTCCACGGTTAATTGCAATCTGAGCACAGCAATAATCAGTGTATAAATATACACCTGTAATTTTTTGGACGGGTTCATAGATGCTCGATTGGTAGCGAATTCCGCGCAAACCGTCACCAAACTCCACTTTTGCCGCATCTAAAGGTTATTTTTGCGCAAATTTTTGGATGCCGATAGTCACAATGGGCAGGAGGCTGGTACCCACCGGAGAGGGCAACGCCTACATTTTCATAACGTAGTAACCCGCATCTCTCACGGCCGCCACGAGAGCGCCGCGGTCGATCGGCTGCTTAGAGCGTACGCGTGCCGTGTGGTCCGTATACGTCACCGTTGCCCACACGTCATCCAGCGCATTCAGGGCATTGGCCACGTTCTGAGCGCAGCCGTCGCAACTCATGCCGCCGATAAGCAGCTCATCGCTATAGGGGTAGTGGGACGGATCAGTATCCGCAACCACTACCTTCTTGGCCTTCTTGCCGCTCGCGCCATCGCTGCAACAACTCTTCCCGTGTGTCGAAGCGACAATGCGCCGCAGGCCAAAGAACATGCCAACGACAATCACGGCAAGCACAATGAGATTCGCAGGGTTGAGCAAGTCACTCATGCGTTCCCCTTTCAAGTAGCCCTATCTAGATACCCCCATGGGGTGTCCCCATCTTAACCCAAAAACATGTCCGTTCGGTCAATTAGTTTCCCTGTTCAAACTTTTTAGTTGACCAGGGCTTACTTTCGTGTATAAGTTTTCCTAGGCTAACAACTGAGGACCCGAAAGGAGCATCGTGACTCGAACCATTGACATCCCAACATACCAAACGGCTGTCGTGCGCAACTGCTCCCCTACGCTCGCAGGCATCAAGCCGGCTTCGCTCTTTACCTATCCCGGCGTTTACGCCAACCAAAACGGAAAACCCGGCGCCGCCCATATCGAAGGGCGACGCTCTCGCCTGCTCGCCGTCATAGCCCAATGCAACCGCGAGCTCCAGCCACTCGGGATCCATATGAGCGTTTTGGTCTGGCGCCCCTGCGGAGCGCTCATCTATGTGTACCGCCCTGCGGACCTCATGCGATACCTCTCCGACCCCCGCGCCACGACGGCGCTTGCCGCCGAAGGTTACGATGTCCACAACCTGCCCGCATCACTGGTGCATCTCGCCGCGCGCATCACGCTGGCAAGCAGAAATGCCGCAGAAAGCGCCTATGACGGCAGCGTCTGCGCACTCGCGCGAAATAGGCACTGCGATACGGGGTGCATGTGCGAGTTCCCCCACGAAATTGGCTATTTTTTGGGCTATCCCTACGAAGATGTCCATCAGTTTATCGTCCAGCACGGCGAAAACTATAAGGTCTTTGGCGCATGGAAGGTATACACAAACGTTGAGCAGGCGCTCACGACCTTCGATTCCTATCGCGCATGCACGCAATACCTTACCTACATCTATCAACAGGGCTGCA
>DBFBKG010000077.1:0-21421 GCA_048203815.1 Collinsella sp.
TCGTATAGCTGAAGGTTACCTCTGGAGCATTCTCCCTGATGTAGATGGCACATGCCTTGGCAATTGTCCCCTGACGCTCGGCATCGTTGTCATAGAGCGTAATCCTATTGATGGGGAACACATCGCGCTTCGCGAGAAGTGTCAGAACAACGCCCGGCGTATAAGTGCTTCCGCCTCCCGCGATAGTAACCGCATAGCTCTGTTTTGCCATTGCAATCCTCCTGTCTAGACATGTACTTGACGACTTGAATTATAGCCACATGATTTGCTATCTGTCTAGACATGTTAAACATACGGGTGAACGGTTGATTTATGGCGGTAAGCGGCAACTTAAAGTGTCTCCACTTCCTATAATTGGTAGAAGCGGATAATCGCGCCGATTCGACGCATTCCGTACAACCTCAATAAGGAGAGCATTTTGGCAAGGATCCTGTACAGTGAAATTTACCGAAGCCTACGAGAGCGGATTGTCGAAGGCAAGCATCCCGTGGGATCGCTCCTTCCTTCTGAACAAAGTCTTTCCAAAGAGTTCTCCTGCTCTCGAATGACGGTGCGCAAGGCCATCTCGCTTCTCGCAAATGAAGGTCTAGTTCAGTCCATTAAAGGCAAGGGAGTCCTCGTAATCGAGACGTCACTTGCAGGCACCAGCAAAGAGGGCGCATTCACCGTAAGCGGCCTTTCTTCGTTCAGCGAATCGGCACACGCGATCGGAGCAATTCCAACGTCAAAAATCGTCTATTTCGAACACGTAAGCACCAATAAGTGTCTAGCTCAATTGACGGGATTTCCCGAAGGAGAAGACCTTACGCATTTGAAGCTCGTCCGCATGCTCGACGATAAACCGGTCCTAGTCGACCGCCACTACTTCCTAACTTCTTCCGTCCCCGGCTTAAACGAGCAGAATGCTACCCTGTCGCTCTTCCATTACATCGAGGATGAGCTAGGGCTCACCATTGCCGTGAGCAAACGAACGATAACACTCGCCCAGCCTGACGCCGAGGACTGCCGGTTGCTTGACGTCGATTCTTCTTCGTATCTGGCGGTCATAACCAGCCAGACATTCGACTCAACCGGAACTCAATTTGAGTATGTCGAGGCGCGTTATATTCCGAGCATCTTCCATTTTCACGACACGGCAACGCGCACACCCCTGCCCTAACAAACGGCACGAACGGACGCCGCCCTAGTGAATTTGTCCCACAAAAAAGCCGGGGCCCGCATGATGCGGACCCCGGCTCAATACCGTAACGATATGTCAGTTACGCTCTACACGTAGAACAGGATGTCGTCGTAGGTCGGAACCGGCCAGTAGTCGGCGGCCACGATCTCTTCCATTGCGTCCACGGCGGCGCGCAGCGTATCCATAGCGGGAACGACCTCGTGCGCGTACACGTTGGCCTGCTCCTGACCATCGAGGCCCTCGGCCTTCTGATGCACGGCGTCGAGCGCCTTGATGGAGTCGTTGATGGTGGTAATGCCGTTGCAGAGCTTGTTGAGCGTGTTCTGCTCACACTGCATGGCGGCCTCGGCGCCGGCGGCACGAATAGTCTCAAGGCCCTTAGCGACCTTGGTGGCATAGGCGGTAATGACCGGGCGATAGGTACGACGCGCCTCGCGAACCATCGTGGTAGCCTCGATGTTCATGAGCTTGTTGTACTTCTCGAGCTTGCAGTCGTAGCGGCACTGAGCCTCGGCCTTGGTCAGGACACCCGTCTCCTCAAAGAGCGCGATAGCCTTATCGGAAACAAAGGCGGGCAGGGCATCGGCCGTGGTCTTGTTGTTGGCAAGGCCGCGTTTCTTGGCCTCGACGGGCCACTCATCGGAGTAGCCGTCACCGGAGAACAGGATGCGCTGGTGGTCGGTCAGGACCTTCTTGCAGTACTCGAGCGCAGCGTCCTGGAACTTATCCTCGGGCGTACCCTCAAGCGCGTCGGCGAAGGACTTGAGCGACTTGGCCACGGCGGCATCGAGCACCAGGTTGGAGTCGGAGACGTTCTGCTCGGAGCCGCAGGCACGGAACTCGAACTTGTTGCCGGTGAAGGCAAACGGGGAGGTGCGGTTGCGGTCGGTGTTGTCCTGCATCAGTTTGGGCAGGGTATCGGCGCCCAGGTCGAGCACGCCGCGCGTGGCATGGACGGAAGCCTTGCCATCGATGATCTTCTCGACGACCTCGGTAAGCTGGTCGCCCAGGAAGATGGACATAATCGCCGGAGGGGCCTCGTTGGCGCCCAGACGATGGTCGTTGCCGGCCGAGGCAACGGAGGCACGCAGGAGCTCCTGATAGTTATCGACGGCCTCGATCACCGCGGTGAGGAAGACGATGAACTGCAGGTTGTCGAGCGGGGTGTCGCCCGGATCGAGCAGATTCTCGGACTCGGTGCCAAGCGACCAGTTGTTGTGCTTGCCCGAACCGTTGATGCCCTCAAACGGCTTCTCGTGCAGCAGGCAGACCAGGTCGTGGCGGGAGGCGATGAGCTTCATCTTCTCCATCATGACCAGATTCTGGTCGATGGCCTCGTTGACCTCGCCATAGACGGGGGCGAGCTCATGCTGGCAGGGAGCGACCTCGTTGTGCTTGGTCTTGGCGGGAATACCGAGCGCCCACAGCTCGTCGTCCAGATCCTTCATGTAGGCCGAGACGGTGGGGCGGATAGCTCCAAAGTAGTGCTCCTCGAGCTCCTGGCCCTTGCAGGGAGCGGCGCCAAAGAGGGTGCGGCCGGTGATGACCAGGTCCTTGCGCTTGCGGTAGGCGTCCTTCTTGATCAGGAAGTACTCCTGCTCGTCGCCCACGGAAGGAACAACCTTCTTGGGGGTCTTGCCAAACAGTGCCAGAACGCGCTTGGACTCACGCGAGAGCGCGGTCATGGAACGCAGCAGCGGGGTCTTCTTGTCCAGGGCCTCGCCCGTGTAGGAGCAGAAAGCCGTGGGGATGCACAGGACATCGTCCTTGATAAAGGCGGGGCTAGTGGGGTCCCAAGCGGTGTAGCCACGGGCCTCGAAGGTGGCGCGCAGGCCGCCGTTGGGGAAGCTCGAGGCATCGGGCTCGCCCTGGATGAGGTTCTTGCCCGTAAACTTGGTAATGGCGGTGCCGTCGTGGTTGGGCTCCAGGAAGCTGTCGTGCTTCTCGGAAGTAATGCCCGAAAGCGGCTGGAACCAGTGCGCATAGTGCGTCGCGCCCTTGGAGATGGCCCAGACCTTCATGGCATGGGCAACGGCGTTGGCCACATCCAGGTCGAGCGGCTCACCGCCCTCGAGGGTTGCAGCAAGGCGCTTCCAAATGTCCTTGGGGAGGTAGTCCTTCATGACTTCCTCAGAGAACACCATGGTCCCGAAGCGGTCAGTAAGTTCGGCCATACGGAACTCCCTTCGTATCGGCACCGCGTGAGAAGCGGTGTTGATTACTAACAAACGAGTCATAGCTTAGACTCGCCGTGTTTCCGCGACATTACCGTTATGTTGCTGTCGCGAAACCAATCAATGAGGTTACCCTATCGGGGCGGCGTTGCCACCCTCAACAGCCAATCAACTGTATAAATTGCAGACCTTTCCCCATGGTTTAAGGGTAGTCAATTTGAGATGGAGCTCCATTAACTGGTATTTCACATCAGATACCAGTCTTTATAGCCCCATCCTAGATTGACCGCCCTGTTATAGGGAATGCCGATAGCAAGGCATCTTTGATTGGTATCCTCAAATAGCGAGTGAAACTCCACCGTGGCACAGTGGTGCTGTAGAATCCTTACAACACATCACACTATTACGTATCTAGAGGAGCACGATATGCGCGTCGACGAGGTTTTTAGGCAGGCAGCATCCCAGGGCACCGCGCCCATTTCGTTTGAGATGTTCCCGCCCAAGGGCGAGCTCACCCTCGACACGGCTCGCGAAGTGGCAGGCAATCTGTGCAAGCTTTCGCCGAGCTTTGTCTCGGTCACCTGCTCGGCCGGCGGCTCAGGCAACGGTACCGCCACCGCCCCCATCGCGCATATGATTACGAGCGAATTCGACACGCCCTCGGTGGCACACCTTACCTGCGTGGGCCGGTCGCACGCCGATATCGCCGCCAAGATCGACGAGTATCGCACCGCCGGCGTGGAAAACATCCTGGCCCTGCGTGGCGATCTCCCTGCCGGCGCGACCGAGGACGACAAGCCCGCCTCGGACTACGCCTACGCCCGCGACCTCATCCCCGAGCTCGTCGACGCCGGCTTTTGCGTGGGCGCCGCAGCCTACCCCGAGGGTCACATTGCCTGTGAGGATCTCAACCTCTCGGTCGAACACCTCAAGCAAAAACAGGACGCTGGCGCGAGCTTCTTTGTGACGCAGCTCTTCTTTGATAACGAGTGCTTCTACCGTTTTCGCGAGCTTGCCGACAAGGTCGGCATCACCGTGCCCATTACCGCGGGCATCATGCCGTTTATGGGCAAGTCACAGATCAGCCGCATGGTCTTTATGTGCGGCGCGTCGCTGCCCTCCCCCGTCATCAAGATTCTCGCCAAGTACGAGAATGACCCCGAGAGCCTGCAGGCAGCTGGTGTAGATTATGCAGCCCGCCAGCTTTGCGACCTCAAGGAGCACGGCGCCGACGGCCTGCACCTGTACACTATGAACCGTCCTGCGATCGCCGCGACCATTATGGAGCGCCTGGGGTAATGGAAAAACCGCACATCGATACAACCGCTGTCGAAGTGCCGGCCGACCTTGCGTCGCCGGCGCTTTACCGTGTCGATGCTGCGCACCATCCCCGTGTCGACCGTGCCGAGATGCTGCGGTATCTGGGTTACGGCGGCCAGCAGATTGAGCCCGAACTGTCACGACGTATTGAGCTTGTCGTTGAACGTCTGGAACTGGACATTGAGCCCCGTGGCGTGCGCCGCGTATTTGCCATCGATGCCACGGGCGTGGACGAGCAGGGCAAGCCTTGCATCCGTCTGGTTGGCACCAACGTTGAGCTGCGAGGTCGCGATATCTATCGTCATCTTAAGGACGCCCGCTTTGCCGCACTCATGGCGTGCACCCTCGGCATGGACGCCGAGCGTCGCCTGCGCACCACGGGAGCCCAACATCCCCTGGAGGGCGCCGTGCTCGACGCCGCGTGCTCCGCTTACGTGGAAGCCGCCGTTGAGCAAATGGACCAGCAGGTCAAGACGGACGCCGCCACACGCGGGCTCGCCGGCAACTGGCGCTTTAGTCCCGGCTATGGCGACTGCCCGCTCTCGGCCCAGCGCTCGATCGTCAATGCGCTCAACGCCACGCGGCTCATCGGGCTTACCGTCACACCCACCAGCCTGCTCATGCCCACCAAAAGCGTGACCGCGGTGATCGGTCTGTTTGACGGCGAGGTCCACGACGCCCAGACCCGCCCCACCTGCAATATCTGCCGCATGCGCGAACACTGCCGCTTCCGCGCCGCCCACACCACCTGCTATTCCAGCCATTAGGAGCCCCGATGTTTACTCCGCTTATCACTCATGATTCTGACGGCACTGCATTGGCGGCACCCGTTGATGCCGCACGTCGCAACGGTGCCACGTACAAGACGCGCACGATCGACGATCTGCGCATTAAGGACGATCGCCTGCGCGCCGCCATCGAGGGCACGGGGCACTTGCTGTTCGACGGCGGTATGGGCACCATGTTGCAGGCCGCTGGTATGAAGGCGGGCGCCCTGCCCGAGCTGCTCAACTTTGAGGAACCCCAGGTTATCACCGATATCCAACGTCAATATGTCGAGGCCGGCTGCGACGTGATCACCGCCAACACCTTTGGCGCCAACGCCCACAAGCTCGACGGTGCCGCCACCGTGGCAGACGTCTTTGCCGCGGCCGTCGCCTGTGCCCGCGAGGCCGGCGCCCGCTACGTCGCCGGTGACATCGGCCCCATCGGCGCGCTGCTTCGCCCCTTGGGTACCCTCAGCTTCGACGAGGCCTACAACCTCTTTGCCGAGGAAGTGCGTGCCGGCGTCGATGCGGGCGTGGACCTCTTTATTATCGAGACCATGACTGACCTTGCCGAGATCAAGGCGGCGGTCCTCGCCTGCCGCGAGAACTCCGACCTGCCCGTCTTTGCCACCATGACCTTTGAGGAAGACGGTCGCACCTTCCTGGGCACGAGTCCCGAGGTTGCCGCCATCACGCTCGATGCCATTGGCGCCGACGTTTTGGGCATCAACTGCAGCCAAGGACCGGCCGAGCTCCGAGGACTCGCCGCGCGTATGCTCACCGTTACCGACAAGCCCATTATGGTGCAAGCCAACGCGGGACTGCCCCACGTGGACGATGACGGCAATACCGTCTTTGATATCCAGGCCCCCGAATACGCCGAAGCCGTCGCCGGCATGATCGCCGACGGCGTGAGCGTCGTGGGCGGCTGCTGCGGCACCACGCCGGCGCACATGGCGGCCTTGCGCACGCTTATCGACAACCACACGCCCAGCCCGCGCCACCGCAAGCCCAGTATGTCGGTCACGAGCGCCCAAACGGTCGTAGACCTTCCCTGCGACGGCCACAAGATCGCCGTCATCGGCGAGCGCATCAACCCCACCGGCAAAAAGCGCCTGCAGCAGGCCCTGCGCGACGGCGACCTGGACTACGTTGTGAGCCAGGGCATCAGCCAGCAGGAGCAGGGCGCCGACATCCTGGACGTCAACGTGGGCCTGCCCGAGATCGACGAGGTCAAGATTATCCAACAGGCGACCGAACAGCTCCAGGGCTCCACGTTGCTGCCGCTGCAGATCGACTCCACCGATCCTGCAGCCGTCGAGGCCGCCGTGCGCCGCTACGCCGGCAAGCCCATCATCAACTCGGTCAATGGCAAGCAGCAGATCATGGATGAGATCTTTCCGCTGGTCGCCCACTACGGCACCAACGTTGTCGGCCTTACGCTCGACGAAGGCGGCATCCCCGATACCGCCGAGGCTCGCTTCGCCATCGCCGAGCGCATCGTGGCCGAGGCCGCCCGCTACGGCATCGGACCGAATCGCATCCTCATCGACTGCCTGGTCATGACCGCCTCGACCAATCAACGCCAGGCCGAGCAGATCCTGCGCGCCATGTCCCTGTGCAAGGAGCGCCTGGGCGTCAAATGCGCGCTCGGCGTGTCGAACATCAGCTTTGGCCTGCCCGCCCGCCCGCTGCTGGGCTCGGTCTTTTTGGCCGCCGCCTTCGGCGCGGGCCTGGACGCCCCCATCATGAACCCGGGTTCCAAGCGCTTTATGGATACCGTCTACAGCTATCGCGTCCTGAGCGTTGAGGACGAGGGCTCGACCGGATACATCGAGCGCTACGCCGGCTGGACCGATCCGTACAAGATCGCCGCAAACCCGGCAGCGGCTCAGGCCGCATCGAGTGATGCCGCGCCTGCTGCTGGCACCGCCGGCACTGACGGCAACGACGACCCGATTCGTCGAATGGTCGTCTCGGGCCGCAAAGGCGAGATCGCTGCCGAGACCGAGCGTCTGCTGGCAGACCACGACGCCATGGACCTCATCAACAATCACTTTATCCCCGCCCTCGACGAAGTTGGCGTCCTCTTTGACCAGGGCAAGTTCTTCTTGCCGCAGCTCATGGCCTCGGCCGAGGCCGCACGCGTGGGCTTCGACACCATCAAGCGCCTGATGCCCGCCGGCGAGATTGCCGACAAGGGCAAGATCTGCGTGGCCACCGTCAAGGGCGACATCCACGACATTGGCAAGAACATCGTCAAAATGTTGCTCGATAACTACGGCTACACCGTCTTTGACCTGGGCCGCGACGTCGATCCGCAGGAGGTACTCAAGACTGTCAAGGAGCGCGATATCAAGCTCGTCGGCCTCTCGGCGCTTATGACTACCACGGTCGTCGCCATGGAGGAGACCATCAAGCTGCTTCATGCCGAGGTGCCGGGCGTCAAGATCATCGTAGGCGGCGCCGTGCTCACCCCCGAATACGCCAAGCAGATCGGCGCCGACTACTACGCCAAGGACGCCGCCGAAAGCGCCCGTATCGCCGAAGAGGTCTTTGGGCAGTAACACAACGGAAACAACCGAGCACTAAAACGTGCCGCATGCGCCACTTGGCACGTGCGGAACGTTAGAATAGATGGGACTATGCTCGTTTTGGCAGATAGGAGCGCAAGGATGGCGATCACGCCCGCAGAAATCGCGGAAACCCGCGGCATGGTTGAGGAACAGAACCTCGACATCAGGACCATCACCATGGGTGTTTCGCTCATGGGTTGCGGTGACGAGAACCTCGACCGCATGTGCACGAAGATCTACGACCACGTGACGCACACGGCTGAGCATCTGGTCGAGACCGCCGAGAACCTCGAGCGCGAGTACGGTATCCCCATCGTCAACAAGCGCGTTTCCGTCACCCCGGTGGCGCAGATCGCCGCGTGCTGCAAGGATGAGGACCTCACCCCCATCGCGCATGCCCTCGACCGCGCGGCCGAGACGCTCGGCATCGATTACCTGGGCGGCTTCTCCGCACTCGTCCAGAAGGGCATCGGCGACGCCGACCGCCGCGTCATCCAGTCCATCCCCCAGGCGCTCGCTACCACCAGCCGCGTCTGCTCCAGCGTCAACGTCGCCAGCCTGCGCGCCGGTATCAACATGGATGCCGTGCTCATGGCCGCCCAGACCATCATCGATGCCGCCAAACTCACGGCCGACCAGGATTCCGTTGGCGCCTCCAAGTTTGTCTGCTTTGCCAACATGGTCGAGGACTCCCCGTTTATGGCGGGCGCCGTCCACGGCGGTGGCGAGGCCGACGCCGTCATCAACGTTGGCGTCTCGGGCCCCGGCGTTATGGCTGCTGCCTTGGAGACGCTCCCCGACTCCGCCTCGATGATGGAGGTTGCCGAGAAAATCAAGCAGACCGCCTTTAAGATCACCCGCGCCGGCGAGCTCATGAGCCGTGAGGCAGCCCGCCGTCTGGGTGTCGAGAAAGGCATTGTCGACCTGTCGCTGGCTCCCACGCCTGCCATCGGCGACTCCGTTGCCCGCATCCTCGAGATCATCGGCGTGGGCACCTGCGGTGGCCCCGGCACGACCTGCGCGCTCGCCATGCTCAACGATGCCGTCAAGAAGGGCGGCGTCATGGCCAGCTCCAGCGTGGGCGGTCTCTCCGGCGCTTTCATCCCCGTGTCCGAGGACGCCGGCATGATCGCCGCCGTCGAAGCCGGCGCGCTTTCGCTCGAGAAGCTCGAGGCCATGACCTGCGTGTGCTCCGTTGGCCTGGACATGATCGCCATCCCCGGCGACACCCCGGTCGAGACCATCGCCGGCATCATCGCCGACGAGATGGCCATCGGCGTCATCAACAACAAGACCACGGCCGTCCGCGTGATTCCTGCCATCGGCAAGGGCGTGGGCGACTGCGTCGAGTACGGTGGCCTGTTCGGCCGTGCGCCCATCATGCCGGTGAACCCCAACGCCGGCACCGTGCTTGCCCACCGTGGCGGACGCTTCCCGGCGCCGCTGAACTCGCTCAAGAACTAGCTGAGGGGTTCGGGCGAGGAGTCCCGGGGAGGGCAAATATATAAGGTCGCCTGCTCGGACAGTCCTGACTCGCACGGAGAGCACATTAAGTGCTCTCCGGCTCGTGCGGAACTCGCGATCGACCTTATATATTTGCCCTCCCCGGGACTCTCGCACAACGGGACCTCAGTTGGGTTCTATCCCGTATGGCAGTCGCTTCGCTCCTGCCCGCCTTGGTTGTGAGGGCGGTTTGGCGTTGGAACGGTTCTTTCTGATATATGCTGGTTGCGGCTCTTCTTTTGGGAGGAGTCGCTTTTTTGTTGCTAGGAGGTTGGCCCGTGGCTGATGATTTGATTCGTTCTGAGCTGCTTGCTGCGGATTGGAATGGCGAATGGATGCGCCTGCAAGCTGCTCGGCGACGGGCTGATGATTCTTTTGAGTGGGATAAAAGGGCTCGGCATTTTCGGCCGTTGGAGACTGCCCCTTATGCTCGGGATTTTATAAAGCTGTTGGCGTTGAAGCCTGGTGAGTCGGTGCTTGATATGGGGTGTGGGGCTGGGTCGATTGCTATTCCGCTTGCTCAGGCTGGGCATTCCGTGATTGCGGCTGATTTCTCCCCTGCCATGTTGGGCACGCTTGATGCCGGCATTGAGTATTACGGGCTCGAAGATCTTATTACGCCGCTTGAGCTTGCTTGGGATGATGATTGGGATTTGGTTGGACCGGTCGCGAAAGCGGTGGAAGTTGCCTTTGCCAGTCGGTCGGTTACGACGACCAATCTAAAAGGTGCGCTTGCCAAGCTTGACCGTACGGCTCGTCGGCGTTGTGCTGTCACGATGGTCGCCAACTCCAGCCCGCGCTATGATCTGCACTTGATGAACGCTATCGGTGCCTCGGTTACCTGCAGTAATGGTTTTGTGTATGCCTTTAACATCCTTATTCAGATGGGTGCGCTGCCACAGGTTACATACTTTGAATCGCCCCGCCGCGACACCTTCGATAGTCTCGAGGCGGGCGTGGCAGACTTTTCTCGCATGCTCGAACATGGCAACGAGGATAAGATCGACCGCCTGCGCGACTATATCGCTCAACACATGATTGAGAATCCCCATGCCGGTGAGCCGGGCTCCAAGGGTGTGCCGCAGGGACGCTATATACTCGACCACGTCCGCAAGGTCCGTTGGGCGTTTATTGCATGGGAGCCGGTCTCTGCACCCCGCTCGTAGTCTGTTCGCAGCCCGCACCGCCCACTCACTCGGCATCCGCATTCTTTTTGAACTGGGCAAACGCGCTCCACACCGCGCCGTTCCTGCGCTATCGTGGGACAGCTCACGTAGATTAAGGCCCCATTGCGGGGCGCCCCATACATAGAAAGCGAGAACCCATGGCACTGACAGGAGCACAGGTCAAGCAGCTTCGCAGCATGGCCCATCACCTCAACCCCGCCATCATCATCGGCAAGTCCGATGTCAACGAGGGCACCGTCGAGCAGACGGTCGCCTATCTGGAGAAGCACGAGCTCGTTAAGTGCTCCGTGCTCGATGGCTCCAGTCTTTCCGCCCGCGAGGCCGCCGAAGAGCTCGCTGAGCGTTGCCACGCCGAGGTCGTCCAGGTCATCGGCCGCAAGTTCTCACTGTATCGCGAGTCCTCGCGCAAGGACATCGAGAAGATCAAGCTCGTCTAAGAACCAATGATCCGGCGATCCAACACATAGCAAGCTTACGGGTGCCCAAGTACTTCGGGCGCCCGTTTTTTATCGCTCGACCAGCACGCGATTGAGCCGCCCCTCCACCAAGCGCTCGTATAGGCGCCGCGTCTCGGGCTCGGGCACGCCATTGACCTGCTCCCTCAGATGGTGCATATGCCCGCTGTACAGCTCGACGATATCGCGCCGCCGCCCCGCCGCACTGTAGACGCGCATGGCGCAGCGCACCATATCCTCGCGCGCCGTTTCCTGCCGAAGCCCCGACTCCGCCAGCCAAATCGCCGACTGTAGATCGTTTTCTTCTAGAGCGGCATTTGCTCCCTTAATCATGCAATCGATGTACTTTGACTGCATAATACGTCGCATACGCAAAAAGTAGGTGGGATTACAGCCATTGGGAACATACAGCGGTCCGGCATAAAGCTGCTCAATCTTAAGGCACAGCTCAACTAAATGGGGCCCGCGCGCACCCGTGCGATTTCCCAAAACCTCGCGGCTTATCTGGTCAAACAGCCGTACATCGGTCTTGACGTAGTCGCCGTTGAGCCCAATGCATTCATTTTGGATGAGCACGCATGACTTGCCATCCGGCGTCGGCCCCAAAGCCGACCGCAAGCGCGATATCGTCGAGTACAGGTTGTTGCGGGCGCTATTGAACTCGGCATGGGGCCACAGCTCCATGGCCAGCGTCTCGCGGTCGACGAGTGCATCCATGCCCAGTGCAAGCCGCTCGGCAAGTGTCGCCGCCTTCTTGCGGCGCCACATTTTGTCCGTGATGGGAAACCCGTCGCGCTCGGCGCGAAACGCACCAAACATGCGAATCTCGATATGGTCGATGGTATCAACGGCTTCAACCTCGCCAGCCTGGAACAGACGCTCGCCCTCCCCTTCCAAATCGTCGCGCAGCGAGTACCGCGACAGCTCGCGCACGGGAAGCTTCTTGCGTATCCTGCCCGCCGGCTCGCCCAGACAATGCATGGCAAGGCGCGCAAAGAGCCGATACGATGGCTCTAGAATCCCCGCACGATTCATGGACATCCAGGCCGCAAGGTCGCTGTTTCGGCCCGCACAGGCCAAATGCAGTGCCACCATCCAGGCTTCTGCGCCACCAACCTGCGTCTGGCTTATATCGAGTAGCTCCGCTTCCTCGCGCACCGAAACCATCGAGGTGTTACGCAGATATGCCGCGCGCTCCAGCAGCAATGCGTTATCGCGCATGTACGCAATCGACTCCTCGGCAAGTTTGAGCACTTGGACCGCACGGAACTTTGCATTAACCGGCCGTCCCTCTGCCAGCGACTGCCAGCCTTCTAGCAACAGGCCAAACAGCTGAATCTGGTTGTCGCGCATGCGCACGGCAAAACGATCGAGCTCGTTGAACGCCGCGTCGTCGGTTACCGGCAAGCCGGAAAGGAGCCGCCGTGCCGCCAACACCATGCGCACCCAGATAGCCATCGCCTTAAGCCCGCGTACGTCGAGCGCCTCCCGCACCACCGTCATCTCGTCGTCGCGCTCGTCGGTTCCCGCAAACGACCCGTCAAAGAGCTCCACCAGCATACTATCGGCCCGTATAACAATCCCCGCGATGTCGAGCTCGCAGTCGTAGGCCTTGCTCGTTTTGAGCTGCTGTAGAACGCCGCCGTCATCTCCCCGCTCGGTCAGGCACCGCTTGACCTCGATATGCGCAGACAACATATCGAGTGCGGTATGGGATGTCTCGATTTCTGGCACGGCCAGGTTCGTAGGAAGCCCAAGCCCGTTGTCCCCATAGCAAACAGCCGTCAGCGTCTGGGCCACCCTCCATGAAACAGGGTCTATTTCACAGGCCGCCCGTTCGCCCCCGCGCTCGATAACCGATGCCATATAGCGAGCGAGCTTTGTATTGGACACGCTGACCGCTGCCAGATATACGCCGAGTGCCTCGGCAGGCGTTGGCTCTGGAGCCGGATCGTCAGCATCGATCGTGCCCAGCGCCGCTCGGCAGATATCGGCCCCGTGCCCCGTCAGGGCCAAATCGACCCCATACTGCCCAGCAAGTTCAAGGACCGCTTCACGGTCCAAAAAGGCGTCCGCCAGGCCCATCGCCGCATCGCATCGGCCCGCCTTAAGCAAAATCCGGGCCGCCCTCGGAACAAGTTCGGGGCGAACCTCGGCCACCAACTTACGCAAACGCAAGCGTCCGTTATCCTCCGTGCCCAGACACGTAAAACTCCGCTCGGCGGGATCCAAGCCAAAGATCGGGTAGTCGCGCACAAAGTAGGACTGGTCGACCATCGACAACCTCACCCCACAAGCCTCGAGTTCTGCGATATTGCCCTCGCCCATCAAAACCATGAGACATGCCACGCAAAACAGCGCATTATTGTCGAGCGAAGCCAGATCGGCAAGTGCCGCGCCATATACGTTGACAATCTCGTTTTCGAGCAGGCCGGCTACGTCGCCTTGGCCATACAGACCCGTCTGCAATGCCGAAACGAGCTCGGGCACGCCCTGCGTGAGCTGATAGAAGTCGAGCGATGTGCTGATCGAAAACGCCGATGCCCACGCCGAATACTCATAGGCATGCACCTTGAGCATCTGCGCATTGATCTTAACCGAATCGCCCAGCCCATGAATCAGCTGACGATTTGAAGGACGGCAGGAGATAAAGACCCCAACCCCCATAGCGCGCAGGCCGCGAATCCTGTCGATGAGGTCTTCGGTATCGTGCTGATCGAGGTTTGGCACATTATCAATCGCGATAAGGGAGTGCGGTTTGTCTTTGAGTTCTTCGGTAACCACCTCGAGCTGCATAAACACCTCGCGCCCAATGGCGCGATCGGCCTCGATAATCCGCACGGGGCCTCGCGTCGGGTCGCATTTAACCTCATGGGTGTACTGCAGCAGCACCGAGGTCTTCCCAAACCCGTCGGGCGCATAAAGAACCACGATGCCGGCCTTTCGGCCCTTGGCGATAAGCTCATTCATCAAGCGTTCGCGTCGCACCATATAGCCTCCGCCCAGCGGCATCAGCTCGAGGTCGTCTATACCGCTCAAATCGTTTACCATGCCCGCTCCTCAAGTCGACCGTATGGACACTGTAGCCGCAAGACCATACAAGCCGCGCTATGAATAGAGCGACCTTGTGTTTTAGGTTGTCTTTTGGTACGCAAGCAGCAAGTTTTTGTACAGCGAGGGCCGATTGTTATTAATCCCCGACTAATCGGTCTTTAAGCAGGTAAATGAGCTTGTCAGCTTGTCCCATCTAAGCGTCAGTGTAACGCAGATGAACAAGGTTCAGCCATGTCATTCAACTCGCCTAGCACCCGCTACCGTCTACGACCTTTTAGTGGCATTTTTGCATAGAATCTGATATGGAATGAATCAAGCTGTTGGACATCCGGTATTCGTCAAGCTTACGGCAAGTTTTTGGTCAAGTGGACAGAAAGGGATAGCAAAAAGGCCCCCGCAAAGCGGAGGCCTTAGGCAAGGTTATGTCGAGCCGCAGGATTCGCGCTACTCGCAGAGCGAAAGAGCGGCCTCGTCGGCAACGACAACGCAGTTGGTGTGCAGCTGCAGGATCGAAGCCGGGCACTCGGGTGTAACCGGACCATAGCACATGTCATGCACAGCCTGAGCCTTGGCCTCGCCGTTGGCGACGACCAGGATCATGCGGGCATACATGATGGTCTGGGTACCCATGGTGTAGGCCTGACGGGGAACATCGTCGATGCTGTCGAACAGGCGGCTGTTGGCCTGAATGGTACTCTCGGTGAGGTCGACGCAGTGCGTACCCTTGGAGAAGTGGTCATCGGGCTCGTTGAAGCCGATGTGGCCGTTGTTGCCAATGCCGAGCAGCTGCAGATCCGGGTAACCGGCGTCAGCGACGATCTTGTCGTACTCAGAGCACGCAGCGGCGGCGTCGGGGTTGGAACCGTCGGGCACATGCGTGTTGTTCAGGTCGATGTTGATGTGATCGAAGAAGTTCTCACGCATGAAGTAGTGATAGCTCTGGGGATCGTCGTGCGAAAGGCCGCGATACTCGTCCAGGTTGTAGGTGCTGACCTCGGCAAAGTCGACGTCGCCCTTCTCGTACCAAGCAGCGAGCTGCTTGTAGGCACCGATCGGGGTGGAGCCGGTGGCAAGGCCCAGCACACAGTCGGGCTTGAGGATAACCTGCGCCGAGATGATATTGGCGGCCTTGCGGCTCATATCCTCGTAGTCTTTAGCTTTAATGATCTTCATTACGCATCCTTTCTCGTACAAGAGAGGCAAGGCTCCCTTACAAGCACTTGCCCGCGGCCCGCGTCGGCCGCAACCAACGTGTGCGGCCACCAGGGCGAGGTCGCGTAATGTATGTGTCTCGTGTCTAACCGCGTCGAGGCCCCTGCCCGTCCACGGTGACCCAAAGCCTTTTAGCTTCGGACAAATCCCATCTTGCCACGGAGGGCGTCCTCTTTCAAGGGCGCCCTCCGTAAACGTGTTTGAATTGTAGGCTAATGGCCACGTGCACTTGCTAGCGCTCGCGAGCAACGATGAGCTGGTCCATCTCTTCGACATGCACGCCAACGGAGCCCTTGATGCTCGAGAACTCAACGGAGTTGCACACCAAGATGGGAACCGTCACATCGTAGCCCTCGGCAGCAATTGCCTCGCGATCGAACTCAATGAGTACATCACCCTTATGGACGATGTCACCCACTTGCGCATGTACGGTAAAGTGCTTGCCCTCGAGCTGAACAGTGTCCAAACCAACGTGGATGAGCACGTCCAAGCCATCGACCGTGTTAAGCGCAACGGCGTGTCCCGTGGGAAAAATGGCCTCGACCTTGGCATCAGCCGGCGCAATCACACGCGTTCCGGTGGGCTGAATCGCCACGCCCTGGCCCAAAAGGCCGGTGGCAAACGTCTGGTCGTTTACCTCGGAGAGCGGAATGACGTCACCCGAGATGGGAGCATCCAACGTAAGGACTCGACCACGCATACCAAAAGACCTTAGGACTTTAGTGAACATGCTCCCCCTCGGACATACCGATCAACCAAAATAACCTTAACAGTTTACCACTTGGCACCCGTTTTTGACCATTAGGGAAGTTCGCGCTTGACAACCTCGACGATGTCGTCGACAACGCGCTGGGTCAGCTCGTGCGTCTCGGCCTCGGCCATCACGCGGACCAGCGGCTCGGTACCACTCGGGCGCACCAGAATGCGGCCGCGGCCGTCAAGCTCCTTCTCGGCAGCAGCAACGGCGTCCCAAATGGGCTGGCAATCGTCCAGACCAGCCTTGTTGTCGGAATGCACGTTGACGAGTACCTGCGGGTACTTCTTCATGATACCGGCAAGATCGGTGAAGGTGCGACCGGTGCGCTTGAGCACGGCCAGCAGCTGCAGAGCCGTCACCAGGCCATCACCGGTGGTGTTGTGCTCCAGGAAGATGATGTGGCCGGACTGTTCGCCGCCGATGACGGCGCCGTCCGCGAGCATGCGCTCCAGAACGTAGCGGTCGCCCACGGCGGTCTGAACCATCTCGAAGCCCTGCTCCTTCATAGCGATGGAGAAGCCCAGGTTGCACATGACGGTCGAGACGATCTCGGAGTTGGCGAGCTTGCCGCGAGCGGCGAGGTCAGAACCGCAGATAGCCAGGATGTAGTCACCGTCGATCTCATTACCCTCGCTGTCCACGAACAGTACGCGGTCGGCGTCGCCGTCGTGGGCCAGGCCGATGTCGGCGTGGGTGCGCAGCACGAGCTCGCGCAGGGGCTCAAGGTGAGTGGAGCCGCACTCAACGTTAATGTCAGTGCCGCAGTAATCGGTGTTGATGGCATGGACCGTGGCGCCCAGGCGCTGCAGCGCGGCGGGCGTAGTCTGGCAGGAAGCACCATGACCGCAGTCGACGGCAACGACCAGGCCATCGAGCCTAAGACCGTCAAGCGTATCGATGGCATGATCGACATATGCCTTGCGGGCGTCCTTCATCTTGATGATGTGGCCCACGCCGGCACCGGTCGGCAGCGTGTCGGCAGCCATGGCTTCCTCGGACATGACCCAGGCGCTGATCTCTTCCTCGACAGCATCGGGAAGCTTCATGCCCTTGCGGCTAAAGAACTTGATGCCGTTGAACTCCGGCGGATTGTGCGAAGCGGAGATGACGATACCGCCATCAAGCTCGTTTTGAACGGTGAGCAGCGCCACAGCAGGCGTGGGGATGACACCGCAGCAGTGCGGACGGCCGCCCTCGGCCATGATGCCGGCGGTCAGAGCACTCTCGAGCATGGTGCCCGAAAGGCGCGTGTCACGGCCGATGCAGATGTCCGGACCAAGGAACTTGGTCGCCGCGCGGCCCAGACGAAACGCAAGGTCGCACGAGAGGTCGGCATTGGCGACGCCACGGACGCCGTCGGTACCGAAGATGTTCTGGGGCATAGGATTGCTCCTTCCCTAGCAGGCGATATGCAACCGCCCACCCTAGTCGAAAAAGAAAAGCGGGACCCGCCGAGGAATCGGCAGGCCCCGCTTGTACATTGTATCTCGAAAGGAGATAAAACCTTAGCGCTTGGAGAACTGGGGAGCGCGGCGGGCCTTCTTGAGACCGTACTTCTTGCGCTCGACCACGCGAGCATCGCGCGTAAGGAAACCGGCCTTCTTGAGGTCAGCACGGTAGTCGCCAGCGTTCAGAAGAGCGCGAGCGATGCCCAGGCGCAGAGCGCCGGACTGACCGGAAATGCCGCCGCCATCGCACAGAGCGATAACGTCGAACTGACCGGCGGTGTCGGTCACCTTGAAGGGAGCAAGGGCGTTCTCAACGAGCTGATGACGGCCGAAATACTGCTCGGCGTCACGCTTGTTGATGGTCACCTTGCCGGTGCCGGGGACGAGACGGACGCGGGCGACGGCGTTCTTACGACGGCCGGTACCCTGGTAGACAACGGTGTTCTCAGCCATCTTTAAGCCTCCAGCTCAATCTTCGTGGGGTTCTGGGCAGCATGCGGATGCTCGGCACCAGCGTAGACCTTAAGCTTGGTCATCTGGGCACGGCCGAGGGTGGTCTTGGGCAGCATACCGCGAACGGCGCGCTCGATGACCTTCTCCGGGTGCTTCTCCATAGCCTGGCGGAAGCTCTCAGCCTTGAGGCCGCCGTTGTAGCCGCTGTGGCGATAATAGGTCTTCGTGTCGGCCTTGTTACCGGTAAGCTGGACCTTATCGGCGTTGATGACGACAACGAAGTCGCCGCAGTCGCTGTTGGGCGTGAACTGGGGCTTGTTCTTACCGCGCAGGATCATTGCGATCTGGGTGGCAAGACGGCCCAGGACAGCACCATCGGCGTCGACGAGAACCCAGTTGCGCTGGACCTCGCCCTGCTTGGCGTAGTGAGTCGATTTCGAAATCACTTAGACTCCTCCATGTACAGTACGTGTTGTTACAGAGATTCACGGGGCTCTGCAAGTAACCCGTCCATATTACCCCGCTCGCCGTACGAGTCAACAGGTATTTTGGCTCCGACCAGAGTTTCTGCACATGTCATCCACGAGCCGTGATTTTCCAGCTCTTTAGCTGTTGTCATTTTTTGAGGGTTCGCCGTCGCTAGCGCTCAACGAACTCTTGGATTTCCGCGAGCAGGCGCTTTGCCTCCTGACGGCCCTGGATATACAGGTCGAGGAGCTTTGCCGAATCGTGCTCGACATGGCCGACCTCGACCGGCTTTTGCGGAGCGACGACCAACGCACGGCCCTCGCGCTCATACTTCCACAGGTGCATGCGCTGAATGTTGTAACGGTCGTGGCGCGTCTCGATAGCCTCGAGCAGATAGGGGTAGTCGGCATAACGCGCACGCGCGGCCGGCAAAAACTCGTAGGGCTTTTTCTCGTACGAGCGGTCCTGCGTGACGATGATGACCGCACGGTCGAAGCCCGCCTCCTCGAGCACATGCTCGATAGGGACCGAATCGGCCACGCCGCCGTCGACGTATTTGTGCCCGTCGATCTCGACCGGCGGCGTCACCAGCGGCAACGACGTCGAGGCGCGCACGGCGTCGAGATCGAGCACGGCGCTTTTGACCGGGAGGTACGTGGCGGTTCCAAAGAGCATGTCCGTAGCGACGGCGTACATCTCGATGGGGCTTGCGTCGAACGTCTCGTTGTCAAAGGGATCCAGGCGGTCCTGGACATCGTTGAAGATAAAGTCGTAACCCACAATGGAGCCCGTGGACGCAAACGATGCGGCGCCCATGAAGCGGTTGTCGTTGCAGAAAGCCAGGTTGATGCGGTTGGCACGGCCGATCTGGTGCGACTTGTAGTTCACGCCGTTGAGGGCGCCGGCCGATACACCGTAGACAGCCGGAATCTCAACGCCGGCCTCCATGAGAACGTCGAGCACGCCTGCGGTAAATTGCCCGCGAAAACTACCGCCCTCCAGGACGAGCGCGACCTTGCCGGCGTTCTTTGCCTTATCTTCTGCAGTCATATTGACCTCCTGCGATTGCGTTTTGGCTTTCTTCTACCCAGTTTTGGGATGGCGAGCGCGTGGGTTTTTCGAGGCGGCAGGTGAAGCGGAAAGTGTGTCCCGTTCTCAGAGCAAATTCCGGGTCGCATTTTCCGCTGGGCCCGCCATCAGGAAAATGAATCCCATTCCGAGCTTGGGATTCCGGGATGTGCTTTCCGCTTGATGTGTCATCCGGAAACTACGTCCCACTCTACGGCTCGATTCCGGGTCGCAGTTTCCGCTTGAGGTGCCATCCGGAAACTACGTCCCAGTCTGAATGCGGATTCCGGGACGTGCTTTCCGCCTGGGCCGCCATTGGGAAAGCGCGTCCCACTCTGCGTCACTGAGGCGTTTTCTTTACGCTCGCGCCCTGCACGGAGTTCGATTCTCCGCGGTACGGGGGGATCCGTTGATGCGGCGCATGGCCGGCTGAGATTCGATAAACATCGCATCCATATTGGGCTGATAGTTTGCGCGGAGAATCCGCGTATTTGCTTTGCAAATACGCACCGGCTTCGGCCGCCTGCCGGCGTCCTCGCCCGCTCGCTACAAACGCTCCGCGTTTGTTTAACGCTCGCGCCCTGCACAGAGTTCGATTCTCCGCGGTATCTATAAGTAATAAAAAAGCAGGTAGAGACACTTCTCTACCTGCTTGTAACTATTGGTGGAGGCGCGGAGAATCGAACTCCGGTCCACGAAAGCCCCCTGATTGGCATCTCCAAGCTCAATCGCTGGTTTTATCTCGGACGCTTTGCGCGCAGCGACACGCTCGCGACGTCCCAACCGGTTCGGTCTTAGCCCGCGCCATACCGATTACGTGCGCGGGAGCATTCCCCTAACATGACGTCGCGCCGGTGTCGGGGAAATCACCGGGTTGACGCGCCGCTATAAACTAAGCAGCGAGAGCCATAGGCTCAAAAGAAGAGTTGTTGTCAATTCAATTTGACGGTACCCCTGTTTAACGAGGCGAGGAGACCTCGGCTTGCTTCCTCTCTCAGAGCTATCGTGTCGAAACCAGTCGCCCCCGAATGTTGGGAAAGTCTGGATGGCATCGGGCCTGCAAGCACCCGATAACCGTCGACTTTTCAAAGAACATGCGGGGCGAGCCCCGCTTGTGGAGTGTTATCTTACCACGTTCTGAAAGCGGACAGCTGTTCTATGCACGAGCTGTGAAGACCCCAATGTGCGCCGCACTTCGCACTTTTGCTACCGATCGCGTCACGTATATTTTCGCCAAGCAAAATTGACCCGTCGAAAGGACCGTTATGGATACCAAGCAGCAACTCGTCAATGCCCTCGCAGGCCTGGGCTCAACCATTACCGAAGCCATGGATGTCATCGAAGGCTTTGTCCCCTGCGGACATCCCGCCCTCACGGTATCGAACGCACTCGTCGCGCTGGACGCTGACGATGATGCAGCTCTCGCCCAGCAGCTTGAGACCGTCGAGGGCTTTATCGACCACGTGAGTGAAAACCGCAGCGTGGCCGCCTACCACGGCATCGAGGTCGAGCTCGCGGGTCCCAAAGCCGATTTGCTCGCAGCAATCCGCGAGGTAGGCGCCCTTATGCAGACCGCAGGCGTCAAGAACACCCAGGTCAACGAGTGGGTCTACCGCAGCTTAGCCGCGCTCGACAGCTCCGACGAAAAGGCTGCCGAAAAGCTCGCAGAGAGTCCCGCCATTAAGGCCGAGCTCTTGTAAATAGCAGACGCGGGCCCCTTGGCGCATCGTCGTCCAAGAGGCCCGCAAACAGTTCGCGTCAACCGATAGCCGCACCGCCGCGTTCGGCCAGAGCAAGAA
>DBFBKG010000078.1:0-7505 GCA_048203815.1 Collinsella sp.
GTGCACGCTCGACGGTGCCAACGTGGAGATTGCTGAGCTCGTGGGCGACGAGAACATCTATACCTTTGGCGCCTCGTCCAAACAGGTCGAGCAGCTCTACGCCGACGGCACCTACAACGCCGGCGCGCTCTACCGCAAGCCCGGCATCAAGCTGCTGGTGGACTTCATCACCAACCCCGCCTTTATGGCAACCGGCAACGCGGAGCGCCTGCAGCGTCTGCACGATGACATCAAGGGCAAGGACTGGTTTATGGCCCTGCTCGACATTGAGGAATACATCCAGACCAAGGAGCGCGTGCTGGCCGACTACGAGGACCAGGATGCCTGGATGCGCAAGGCGCTGATCAACATCGCCAACGCCGGCACCTTCTCGTCCGACCGTACGGTCTCCCAGTACAACGACGAGATTTGGCACCTGGACTAATTTCGTTTCCCTTACCCATCCTCTTGAAAGCGGAGTCGCGGCAACGCGGCTCCGTTTTTTTGCCCGCGTGTTGCCTGTGGCCCGCCTCGACCAAATCGTCTCAATCTGTAACACCCACTCGGCTAAAACGGTCCTATCTGTTACAGATCAAGACAAACCGATCCTTTCCCTAGGGTTTATCTCAATCTGTAACATCTAACGTCCGAAATCCGCCCTTACTGTTGCAGATCGAGACGGAAGGACAGGCGGCTCAACTCAATCTCGTTCTGTAACATCTAAAGCCAATTCGATCCTCTACTTGTTACAGATCAAGACAAACGACCGACCAGACAGCCCCGTCATAAAGAAAGGCTCCCCTCTCGCCCAGTGGACGGGAGGGGAGCCTTATATGTGACCACGGCAAAAGGATGGCAAAGCCGCAGTCGCCCAAAAGGAGGGCCTGATTGGATCGGGCCTAGATAAGGTTCTTGCCAGAGACCTTATCGAAGAGATGGGTCGCGTTCTTCTCGAACTTGAACCAGATGGTGTCGCCAGCCTTGAGCGCACCCTTGGCCTCGAGGTCGACGACGGGGATAATCAGGACAAACTGGCCGTCGGGAGCGGTCACGTGGACATGCTCGGTCGAGCCCATGAGCTCGGTCACCTCGACGGTGCCCTGGAGCGCACCCTCCTCGCCCTTGTCGGCAAGCAGAATCTGCTCGGGGCGCACGCCGGCCGTGATCTCCTTCACGTCGCCGTCGTCCCAGTTGAGAGCAAGCTGAGCGCAGGTCTCGGGAGCGAGCGCCACGTTCATATCCTCGGTCTTGACGGTAAAGCCGTCGCCCGAGCGCACCAGTTGGGCATCGAAGAAGTTCATCTGCGGCACGCCGATAAAACCGGCGACGAAGATGTTCGCGGGATGGCTGAAAACCTCCTGCGGCGTAGCGATCTGCTGGACGACGCCGTCCTTCATGACCACGATGCGGTCGCCGAGAGTCATGGCCTCGGTCTGATCGTGGGTGACGTAGATGAACGTGCCCTTGATCTCGTGACGCAGCTTGATGAGCTCGGCACGCATCTGGTTACGCAGCTTGGCGTCCAGGTTGGACAGCGGCTCGTCCATCAGGAAGACCTTGGGGTCACGCACGATGGCGCGGCCGATAGCGACACGCTGGCGCTGACCGCCAGAGAGCGCCTTGGGCTTACGGTCGAGGTACTCGGTAATACCCAGGATCTCGGCAGCGGAGCGAACCTTGCGGTCGATCTCGTCCTTGGGGACCTTCTTGAGCTCAAGCGTAAACGCCATGTTCTCGTACACCGTCATGTTGGGGTACAGAGCATAGCTCTGGAACACCATGGCGATGTCGCGGTCCTTGGGAGCGACGTCGTTGACGCGCTTGCCGTCGATGAGCACGTCACCCGAGGTGATGTCCTCCAGGCCGGCGACCATCCGCATCGTCGTGGACTTACCGCAGCCAGAGGGGCCAACGAGGACGATGAACTCCTGGTCGTGAACGGTGAGGTTAAAGTCCTCTACAGCGAGCACGCCGTCCTCGGTAACCTTGAGGTTGTGCTTCTTCTCCTCGGTCTTCTTCTTTTTGCCAAAGAAGCCCTTCTTTTTGGACTCGTTGTTGGGATACACCTTCTGAACATGTTTGAGAACGATCTCGGCCATGTCTCTACCTTTCGATATGCGGCGCCACGCTGAGGGGCGCCGCAGAAACTTGCAAAACAGTTACGGCATCAGCCCTTGACGGCACCTGCCACCACGCCGTCGATGATGTACTTCTGGCAGAGGATGTACATGATGACGATGGGGATAACGACCATCATGATGCAGGCCATCATGGGGCCGAGCTCGACGTGGCCGTAGCCGCCGCGGAAGTACTGAATCAAGATAGGAATGGTCTTGTACTTGGTGGAGTCGAGCGTAAGGTAGGGCAGCAGGTAGTCGTTCCAGACCCACATGGTCTCGAGGATGCCGACCGAAAGATAGGTGGGCTTCATGATGGGGAGGACGATCTTAAAGAACACCTGGACCGGGTTGCAGCCATCAATCATGGCCGCCTCTTCGATCTCGAGCGGGATGTTCTTTACAAAGCCGGCGAACATAAAGACCGCCAGGCCCGCGCCAAAGCCAAGGTAGATAAAGCAGATGTTGAACGGCGTGTTGAAGCCGATGCGGTCCGCCAAATTGGACAGCGTGAACATGAGCATCTGGAAGGGCACGACCATCGAGAACACGAACAGGTAATAGAAGAAGTTCGAAATCTTGCTGTTGACGCGCACTACGTACCAAGCGCACATGGAGCAGCACACCAAGATCAGAACGACCGACGTGACCGTGATGATGAGCGAGTACATAAACGCCGAGGCAAAGCCCTGCTCGTTAAGAGCGTGCACGTAGTTTGCAAGGCCGTTGAACGTCTCAGGCGTAAGCAAATCGAACGCCGTGGTGGTGCTGATTGCAGTTCCCTTTTTAAAGGAATTGAGCGCAATCATGAACACGGGGTAGATCCACGCGAGCGACAGAATCGTAAAGAAAATCGAGAGCGCGCGGTTAATAGCCTTATCGCGTTTCATTACTGCTGCACCTCCTTGGACCTCGTGGCCTTAAGTTGGATCATGGAGATTGCTACGACCAGGATGCAGAAGATAACCGCCTTGGCCTGACCGATGCCCTGCCATGCGATACCGGCACGCGAGTAGAACGTGTTGTAGATGTTCAGGGCGAGCATCTCGGTGGAGTGCGCAGGGGCGCCGCCGGTAAGGGCGAGGTTCTGGTCGAACAGCTTAAAGCCGTTGGTGATGGACAGGAACAGGCAGATGGTGATCGTCGGCATCAGATTGGGGATCTTAACCTTCCAAAACGTCTGCCATGCCGTGGCGCCGTCGACCTTGGCGGCCTCGATGTAGTCGGACGGAATGGACTGCAGACCAGCGATGTAGATGATCATCATGTAGCCGACCTGCTGCCACAGGGTCAGGATGATAAGGCCCCAGAAGCCAGCAGCAGAGTTAAGGGCGATAAGGTCGGCGCCGATGTTGGAGAGCAGGCAGTTGATCAGAATCTGCCAAATGTAGCCCAGCACGATGCCGCCGATCAGGTTCGGCATAAAGAAGATCGTACGGAAGATGTTGGTGCCCTTGAGTGCCTTGCGGGTGAGCGCCTGCGCGATGGCGAGGGCGATCACGTTGATGAGCACCGTCGACAGGAAGGCAAACGCCACCGTAAAGAAGAACGACATGGCAAACTGCGGATCGGACAGCGCGCGTACGTAGTTCTCGATACCGACAAAGTGCGCGTTACTAATGATAATAAACTGGCAGAACGAGAGGTAGAAGCCCTGGATAAAAGGGATCACGAACCCGATCATAAACGCCAGACACGTGGGCAGCATAAAGAGCGGCCACCAGCGCTTGAGTGCTTTGCCCATAAAAGGGTCCTTTCAATATGCAGGGGGCGGGCAAACCAACGTCTGCCCGCCCCCTGTCGCTAATCAGATAGCTTGGGCAGCAACTGCTTACTCGGAAGCGGCCTTCTCGGTCTTCCAGCCATCGACGAAGGCATTCTTGACGCCGTCCCACTTGCTGTTATCGGCAGCGTAGGCAATCAGAGCCTGCTTGAGGTTCTTCTTCCACTCCTCGGAGGGAATGTAGACGAAGTCCCGAGCGACGGTCTTCTTGCCGTCCTTGGCCATGGCAACGGCCTGCTGCGAGAAGACGTTGGTGGTCTCCTTGGCGCTCTTGAACGGAGCGGTCAGACCCATCTTGTCGGCGATGATGCTGGTCGGGGTGTCAGCGGTGACGCACCAATACATGAAGTCCTCGGTGGCCTTCTGGGCATCCTCGGAAGCCTGGGAACTGACGCACCAGTAGTTCTCGCCGCCGGAGCACAGGCCCTGGTTCTCCTCGCCGTCAACACCGATGTAGATGGGCATCATGCCAATCTGATCGTCGGTCATGCCGGCCTTGACGAGGTCAGAGTAGGCCCAAGAGCCGTTCTGGTAGAAGACGGCCTTGCCGGTTGCGAACTCGTTGGTGGCGTCGTCGCCGGTCTTGGAAGCAAGCTGCGAAGGATCGCAGGTGGAGTCGGTGATGTACAGGTCGAAGATCTGCTTGTAGTTGTCGAGGAACTCACCCTTGATCTCGTCGTCCTCCTGGTTGTGCTCCTTCTCAAACTCGTAGTAGAGCGGCATGTTGGCAAGGTGGGTGGTGTAGCGCCAGCTGGAGGAGTCGTCCATGCCGGCGGAAGTGAAGGCACCCTCGACACCAAGCTCGTCCTTGCGGGCCTGGATGTCGTCGGCACAAGCCTTCAGCTTGTCGAAGGAGTTGATGTCCTCGGCCTTGTAGCCAGCCTTCTCGAGCAGCTGCTTGTTGTAAATAATGCCGAAGCTCTCCTGAACCCAGTCGATACACACATCCTTGCCGTCGGACTGCAGAGCCAGGGAGTCGTCAATGAGCTCACCGCGGAGCTTGGTATCGGACAGGTCGGCGCAGTAATCCTTCCAGTTCTTAAGACCGGTGGGGCCGTTGACCTGGAACAGGGTCGGAGCGGAGCTCTTGGACATCTCGGACTTGAGCTTCTCCTCGTAGGTGTTGGAGGCGGCGGTCACGATCTTGACCTCGACGCCCTTCTCCTCCTTGTACGCCTTGGCGATCTCCTTCCACTCCTTGTCGACCTCGGGCTTGAATTGGAGGAAGTAGACCTCGGCAGCGTCACCAGAAGCAGAGGAGCCGGAGCCGGCAGAACCACCGCAACCCACGAGGCCCAGACCAAGAACTGCAGCCGCGGAACCAGCAAAGCCCAGGAACTGCCTTCTGCTCATTTCGTTCTTCATTACAATCCACCCTTTCACACCGTGGCGGCACCCTTTGCCGCCGCCTTCGGAGATTGGCTCGGGGACTTTGCCCCTTTTGCTGATTTGTACAATACGCTATTTGGCTAGTTGTTTGAACAAGTATTACTAGAGCGGTAGAAAAACTTCGGTGAACGGTAATTTCAACTTGATACTTGACAAGTTTTGTATAAACAATTATTTGTTATCGAATGCAGAGAAAACGCCCGGTCAAGCCGATGTATCGTCGGTTTGACCGGGCGTTTTCGCTTTGATGGCATGAGTCTCGTCAGGCTTCGAGCTAGCCGGCTATCGCTTGGAGTTGACGCGGTAGTGGAAGATCTCGGGATGCGTGCGGGCATGCGTGACCTCGAACAAGATGCCGTCCGAGGTGTACGACTGGCTCTCCATAACGGCGACGCAATTGTACTTGCCAAGGTCCAAGTAGCTGCAGTCCTCATCGTTGGCGAGCTCGACACTCACCGTACGACGGCTCGCCATCACCTTGACGCCGCGTTTGTGCTCCAGATAGTCGTAAATTGATTTTGCGGCAATCTCGGGCGTCAGGCCCTTGGCGATCGACTCCAAAAAGTAACCATGGTCTACTTGGCGTGCATTGCCGTTAAGGCTTCGGACACGCACCACGCGAATCAACTCCTCGCCCACCTTAAAGCCCAGGCGACGAGAGAGTTGCTCAGTGCAAATCAAATGTTCAAAAGACTTGACCTCGGTCGATGCGACGGCATTGTTGCGCTTTGCAAATTCGCCAAACGACTCGACTTCCTCGAGTGCGCCCAGCATGTCGGTTTCGCCCTTGAGCCAAATAACGCGCACGCCCTTGCCGTGTATGGGCTGCACAAACATCTCGTCTGCCAGCATGCTCAAAGCGCGGCGGACGGTATTGCGCGTGCAGCCAAATTCCGCGGTCAGCTCGGCTTCGGTTGGCAGCATCTCCTGAAACGCATAGGTCCCGTTAATGATGCGCGAACGGATCTCGCGGTAGATTCCTTCGTAAATCGCTTTTGGCATGACTTCACCTCTACATTATTTATTTCCGGCTAGGCACGATAGCATTTCTTAAAGTTGTTTAAACCGAATATCGGTAAAGCGACAGGATTTAACCGTTGACGGTTTCTGTCGTGCCCAAATCGGTTTCGCTCAAAACTGCCGGCACAACAATCGTCTGGTCCTCTACAATGAATCCATTGTTTAAACGTTTCCCCACGCGCAACGCGCCTCGATATTCGGAAGGCAGAACATGCTGCAAAAAATCCAACGCTTTGGCGGGGCAATGTTCGCTCCCGCCATGCTGTTTTCTATATCGGGCCTCATGGTCGGCGTCTCCGCTCTCGCAACGACTGCGGACATCGTCGGCGATCTAGCCGTATACGGAACCCCTTGGTACGTTTTTTGGGCCATCATCCAGCGCGGCTCATGGACGGTCTTTAAGCGCCTCCCGCTCCTTTTTGCCGTAGCGCTGCCTATCGGTCTTGCCCAAAAGCAACCGGCACGCTGCTGCCTCGAGGCACTCGTGGCCTATTTTGCCTATTGCTTCTTTTTGAGCGAGATCATTAAGCTGAGCGGAGACAACCTTGGGCTTAAGTACCCGTCATCTTTGACCCCCGCCAACGGTATCACCGTCATCGACGGCATCAAGACGCTCGACACCGGCATTATCGGCCCGCTGGTGGTATCGGCAACCGTCGTCGCCATCCATGACCGCTTCTACGATGCCAAGGTTCCCGATTGGCTCGGCACCTTCTCGGGCTCCTCGCTGGTCTACCTCATCAGCTTTTTTGCCGTGTTTGCCCTTGCCGCTATCTCGGCCGCCATCGTGCCCTCCGTATACGCAATGACCGAAACGCTGCGCCATGCACTTACGAGCGTCGGCCCCTTTGGCGTGGGCATCTTTGTGTTTTTGGAGCGAGCGCTCGAGCCCATGGGGCTGCACCACCTGCTCTACATGCCGATCTACTACGACAACCTGGTCATTAACGACGGCATCTACGCCACGTGGAGCAGCTTGCTCCCCATCCTCTCCCGTAGCACGCGCCCCCTTAATGAACTTGCGCCGTGGGCCGGTTTTACCGCCACCGGCTGGGTCAAGCTCTTTGGCCTTCCCGCCATCGCAGCCGCGTTCTACTCCACCGCAAAACCCGAGCGCCGCGCCGGCCTCAGGGTCATCCTTGTTCCCGCCATCATCGCCTCGGTGGTTTGCGGCGTTACCGAGCCACTCGAGTTTCTCTTTATGTTCACCCACCCCG
>DBFBKG010000079.1:0-27040 GCA_048203815.1 Collinsella sp.
GCAAAGACAACATCGAGCGCAACGATTTGGGGAAGAATGAGCGAAATCTGCATCGTCACTCACCCGCCCTCGGCATCAAGACGATCATGCGCAGCTGGCCGGGCTCGCCCTCAAGGCGGTATGCCACGTTGCGCCCTTGCAGAGCGCTTTCGAGCTTTTGCGCAGCGGGCGTCTGCGAAAGATCTTCATCATCGTTGGAAAAAAGCGTGGCGCGCAGCTCGACACTGCATCGGTCATGGTCGCCCAAGTGATACATAAGCGCCGGATGGTCGGTGGTGTAGGCAAAAAACGCAAAGTCATACACGCAGTCGTACAGGGCGCTTACCGTACTGGCGTGCAACGGGCGCCGTATGGCGATAATCGAGGCGCAATCGATATCGATGGTGCGCAGGTCGCTTGCGAGCTCGTTGGCGATGAGCTGAATGCGGTCGCGATCAAAACCGCTCTCCCCGTGCTGCGCCAACGTGAGCGACCCCTTGCGCTTGCAATAGGCGACGAGCATCTTGGCGCGCTGCAGCATGCGGTAACGCTCGTGCGAAGACGCTTCGTCGGTCAACGGCGGCAGCGAGCCCAGCAGGTCGTACATCCCTTCGAGCGCGCGGGCAAGCGCCTGGTCCACGTCTTGGACCAGCAAGGTCTCGGCCTCTTGATCTGCCAAATGCGTCTTAAGGTCGTAGTCGGCGGCGAGTAGCTCGTTTTGACGCTGCAGCTCCATGCGACGATGTGCCAGTTCACGGTTAAGCTCGTTGAGCTCCGACACGTCTTGGGCAAGCAGGGCCGATCCGCCCAGCAGTGGAAAGGCGCGGTACATTACATCGGGATCGGACGCCACGGCAAAGGCATGGGCGCGGCCGTGCTCCTGGGTCCGCAACTCCTCACGCACGCCTGCCGGCATTGGCTTTGACACCGGCGTGGCATAGACCTCCTGCAGGTCGCGCGTTAGAACTTTGAGGTCGAGCGGCAAGGTGTCGAAGATGCCGGCGATGTCGTGATACGACGGGATGACGCCGCAATCGAGACAGATTTCCATCGCCACCACGCACAGGACGCAATAGACGAGCGAAAAGTTGAGCCTCCATGCCCAGGGCACGCGCAACGCATACGAGACGGCAAAGAATGCGCCACCCAGCAGTACGAGCGCCGCCGTGCCCGAGAAACGCTGGATACGAAAGGACGAGGACCGACCAACCAGGATAAAAAAGGCCACGAAGTCAAAGGCCGTCCACACGAGGACGGCGAAATAACCCCAGCCGTACGTGTAATCGTTGCTCCAGGTGTCGCTTGTACGGTCAAAGCGGAAGACCTGCTGGTGAAAATCGTTGGTGAGCACAAATCCGATAAGCAGGATGGCCACAAGCCACAGCGCAGCACGGTAGCGGCGACCCAGGCGGTGTTGCTCCAGGCCCGCAAGGCGCAGACCACACAACTGGTAGAGCAGCGGAATGAGCGTCATGGGCACGTAGTACAGATACCACAGCACGGTGGCATAGAACGGCGTGAACGACTTGTACTTGAGAATGACTTCGATCATCCACAGGGCGCAGATGGTGGCGACGGCAACAAGGCGGCGGCGCAGCACATAGTCCAAACAGCGCAGATAGACCGATACGCCCCAGATCGAAAATACAATTGCGGCGACAAGCAGCGGGAGAGAGCTCGAATGGACGAGCGCATCCACGACCTCTCCGGACACCTCGCTATAGGCGGGCACGGCGTTAGAAAGTTTGGGGTCGAAGGCGAACAGCGCCGGCAAGACTGCCAAAAGCATGAGGAACAGTGCGGTGATGGCGCCGGCGATAGCAAAGACGCGGTGACGGTATACCTGATGTGTTATGCCAACAAGGAATCGCGGCATGGCGAAGAGCCTGCCGCCCCTGGAATCCGCCACGGGTGCGGATCGGGCGGCCGCGTAGCCGATATGTCGCTCGCGGGTACCCATAGTGCTTTTAGTGTACCGACAGATGAATCCAAAAAGCGGGCCGCATGTCCCAAAATCCGCAGACGGCAAGACGTGCAAGGAGTGTCCCCAGGTGCCGGCAGAAAAGGAACGTCCCCAGGTGCCAACCCGGCAAAGAGTGTCCCCGGCGACTAGTCGTTTAAGAACGTCCCCGATGACTAGTCGGCAAAGCGCCCGGTGAGCACAAACTGCTCGCCGGGCGCCTTGGTTAGGATGCTATGAGGATGAGTGTCTCAGCTTCCTTAGGAAAGGTCCTCACCATTAGAAGCGATAACCTTCTTGTACCAGTCGAAGCTCTTCTTTTTGGAACGCTTGAGGGTACCGTTGCCCGCATCGTCGCGATCGACATAGATAAAGCCGTAGCGCTTGGACATCTCGCCCGTGCCGGCAGACACCAGGTCGATCGGGCCCCAGGTGGTGTAGCCTAGCAGGTCAACGCCGTCCTCGGTCACTGCGTCGCGCATGGTCTGGATGTGCTGGCGCAGGTAGTCGATACGGTAGTCGTCGTTGATGGAGCCATCCTCCTCGACAACATCCTTGGCACCCAGACCGTTCTCGACCACAAACAGCGGCTTCTGATAACGGTCGTACAGGTCGTTAAGGGTGATGCGGAAGCCCAGCGGATCGATAGCCCAGCCCCACTGACTCTCCTGCAGGTAGGGATTTTTGGCGCCGGCGAAGGCGTTGCCCTGGGTGCGCTCGACATCGGGGTTATCGGCACCGGCAGAGCAGCGGGTGCTGTAGTAGCTAAAGCTGATGAAGTCGACGGTGTTGGCGGCCAGGATCTCGCGGTCCTCGTCCGTCATGCCCACATCGATGCCCAAGCGCTCGAGCTTCTTGACGGCATAGGCCGGGTAGTAGCCGCGGCTCTGGACGTCGACGAAGAAGTAGTTGTCCTGGTTGTCGAGCTGCGCCTGGCGCACATCGCCCGGACGGCAGCTGTAGGGATAGTAGCTACCTGCGGCAAGCATGCAGCCGATCTTGATCTCGGGGTCGATCTCGTGGGCAATCTTGGTTGCCCAAGCGCTGGCGACGAGCTCGTTGTGGGCGGCCAGGTACTCGACAGCCTCCTTGTTCTCGCCCTCCTCAAAGACCAGACCGGCACCCATAAACGGCAGGTGCAAGATCATATTGATCTCGTTGAAGGTGAGCCAATACTTCACCAGGCCCTTGTAGCGGGTGAAGATCGTGGTCGCGAGATTCTTGTAGAAGTCGATGAGTTTGCGGTTGCGCCAGCCGCCATACTCCTTGATGAGGTGAATCGGGCAGTCGAAGTGCGTGATGGTCACGAGCGGCTCGATACCGTGCGCCTGGCACTCGCGGAATACGTCCTCGTAGAAGGCCAAGCCAGCCTCGTTGGGCTCGGCCTCGTCACCGTTGGGGAAGATGCGGGTCCACGCCAGGCTCATGCGGAAGGTCTTAAAGCCCATCTCGGCAAAGAGGGCGATGTCCTCCTTGTAATGGTGATAGAAATCGATGCCGGTCTGCGCGGGATAGTAATAGCCGTCCTCGAAGTCGAGCATCTTGCGCTGGCCGGAGACCACCGCATAGCGCTCGGGGCCGTGCGGAGCCACGTCCACGTTGGCAAGGCCGCGGCCGTCCACGTTGTAGGCGCCCTCGCACTGGTTGGCAGCCGTCGCGCCGCCCCACAGGAAGTCATTACGGAAAGCCATACATCAATCCTTTCGCACGCTGTTGTCATAGGCTCAGTATCCCTGCAAACAACGCGTCGCTCAACGGCAATGGAGCAGGCAGATACTTCTTTTCGCGTGCAGATGCCCGGCAGCCGCCCCGTCTGACACTTTTTGATACCCGCCTGCCCAATCCACCACAACGGGGACAGGCACCTTTGTGGTGGATTGGGCCCGGTTTGTCTCGATCTGTAACAGCTAGGCCGTCAAAATCGGGCTTGGTGTTACAGATCGAGATTGTTCGGTCTGTCCCTGCAGTTTGTCTCGATCTGTAACAGGCAGAGACGATTTAGCCCGCTAGATGTTACAGATTGAGACGGAAGATTCTAGTCGCAGGCGATGTCGAGGTTCTTTCCGATGAGGCCCACGTAGCCGCCTTCGGCTGCCTTGGGGCTGTCAGCATGGCAGAGGACCCACTTGTCGGCCTTCCAGTAGCAGTAGCTGTCACCGGCGGCAGGCATGTCGGTTGCGGCCTCGGGGCGCGGACCGTTGGTACCGGCGGGCAGCGCCACCATCACCTGGAAGCCGCTTTCATCGACCATGCACGGCGTGTAGTGGAGCGTGGTGTTGAAGACCTCGACAACCTTGCCCGCCGGCACGCGGAACGCCTTGACGAACGCGGTATCGAGCTTTCCGTCCTCGATCTCCCAGCGATGCGCCACGAGCAGGATAAAGTCGCGGGCGCCCAGGTTAAACTCACTCGCGCGGTGATACTCCAGACAGTTGAGTCGTGTGTTGTGGCCGTTGCACCAGCCGAGCTGGAAGGGGCGGCCGCCGTACATGAGCAGGCCGAGCGCGTCGGCGCCCTCAACCTGCTCGAGCTCGGGCGCGGAGGCCACGTATTTGCTGCCCTCGGGGATGGGCGTAGCCGCGAGTGCCTCGACGAGTGGAGCGGTCAGGCTGGACGGAACGTCATCCCACACGCGGCCATAGGACTTGAACTCGGGATCAGAGACAGAGTAGATATGCATGTTCACTCCTGTTCGTAAATGTGACTATACGAACATTCTAGAACAAACATGAGCGATTTTGAACGCTCGTCCTGACCACTCAACAAAAAGGCGCCCCCGCATAAGCGAAGGCGCCCAATCCGTGCGTTTTAGGCGATAAAGCCCTTACGCCTGCTGATAATGCAGGTGCTTCTCGTCGATATCGGCCAGGTCGCGGTCGAGGTAGCGGCGTGCGAGCCAGTTTGCCATGGGGAGGTTCTGGTCCAGATAGTTACCGCACTCCTCGGGAGCGGCACCGGGGACATCGCCCTCAAAGCCGGCGACAAACTCGAACAGCTCACGCACGAGCGACAGAATCTCCTCGCTCGTCACCTCACCAAACACGACGAGGTAAAAGCCCGTGCGGCAGCCCATGGGTCCAAAGTAGACAATGCGGCTCGACCACTCGGCATGGTTGCGAAGGAACGTCGCGCCCAGGTGCTCGATGGTGTGGCACTCGGCCGTGTTCATGACCGGCTCCTTGTTGGGCGTGGTCAGGCGCAGGTCAAACGTGGTGACGGCGGCGCCGGTCGCCGGATCGCGGTCGATGCGGCTCACATACACGCCGGGCTCAAGCAGCAGATGGTCAACGGAAAAGCTCGCGATGCGCTCCATGGCAGATCCTCTCGATAGTCAAATTGGGACGGGCTCTTTTAGCTGGTTCGAATGGTCGCACCAATCATACCAGTCAAAAAAGCCCCGTCCCAAATTGACTACCTGGGACGAGGACCAATGATTTTTTAATCCCCGTCCCAGAAAAACCATTCTAGGCTGTGTAGGCAATCGTTGATTTCACGGCGTGGCGCCAGCCGGCGATCTTTTTAGCGCGCTCGTCGGCGGGCATCGACGGCTCCACGATGCCGCGGGCGCCGTAGACGTCGACGACACCGCGCGTGTACATGCCCAGCGCAATGCCGCAGGCCCAGGCCGCGCCCAGGCCGCTCATCTCGTCATTGCTCGCGATGCGGATGGGCGAGCCAACCAAGTCGCTCTCAAACTGCATCAGGTACGCGTCGCGCGTGGGACCGCCGTCAACGCGAAGCTCGGCAAGTGCCGCACCCGAATCCTCGACCATCGCATCGATCACGTCAAAGATCTGATAGGCGATCGACTCGTCGGCGGCCTTCACGAACTCCGCGCGACCCGTGGTGCGCGTCATGCCAAAGACGCAGCCCTCGGCGTCACTCGCCCAGTGCGGCGCGCCCAAACCGGTAAACGCCGGCACAAAGTAGACGCGACTCGCCGGATTGGCAGCGTAGCACAGGTCGGTAACTTCCTCGGGGTTATTGATGAGCTCAAGATCGTCGCGCAGCCACGTCTTGACGGCGCCGGCGTAGCTCACGTTGCCCTCGAGCACGTACTCGGTCACGCCGTCCATGCGCCATGCGAGCGAGCTCGAAAGCCCGTGCGAGCTGGCAACGAACTCGTCGCCGACGTTCATCATGACCGAGCTGCCGGTGCCATAGGTCGCCTTGGCCATGCCGCGGCTATGGCAGCCCTGGGCAAACAAGGCCGCGTGGCTGTCGCCCAGCACGCCGTGAATGGGCACGGGCGCTGGCAAAAAGCCGCCCAGATCCGTCATGCCGAACAGGCCATCGGAATCGGTCACCTGCGGCAGGCAGGCCACGTCGACGCCAAAGGCCTCGCACACCGGCTCGCTCCAGCAGCCACGGCGCAGGTCAAAGAGCTGCGTGCGGCTGGCATTGGACCAGTCGCAGCGAAACTCCGCGCCGCCCGTGAGCGTCCAGACCACCCAGGCATCGATGGTGCCCAGGCACAGCTCGCCTGCCGCCGCGGCCTCGGCAGCAGCGGGAACGTTCGCAAGGATCCAGGCCATCTTGCCCGCCGGATAGTAGGGCGAGAGCACCAGACCCGTCGTGTCGCGCACCAGCTCGGCCACACCCTCGCGCGCGGCCAGCTCGTCGCACAGCTCGCGGGCGCGGGCGCACTGCCACACCACGGCGTCGCACAGCGGCTCGCCCGTCGTGCGGTTCCAGGCAACGGTGGTCTCGCGCTGGTTGGAGATGCCGATGCCGGCGACGTCGGCCGGATTGACCCCGGTCTCCTCCACCACGGCACGCGCCACGGCCAGCACATTGGTGGCAATCTCGGCCGGATCATGGCTCACCCAGCCGGCTTCGTTGACAATCTGGCGATGCGAGCGGTCGGCACGATGAATCAGATGGCCGCCCTCGTCTACCAGCAGCGCCTTGGTGCCCTGCGTGGACTGATCGATTCCGATGATGTAGCGGCCCATGGCCACCCCTTTCAAAACGAATGTGACAAAGGGACGGTCCCTTTGTCACATTCCAGTTACTCTGTGGGCAGGAATTCAGCGACGGTCTGCGCGATTCCGGCACCCGTCAGGCCGTAGTGTGCAAAGACCTCGGGGCTCGTGCCGGTGATGACCGGCGCGTCGGGCAGGGAGAGGCACTTGACCGGACGCGGGCAATGCTCGCCCACCACCTGCGCGACCATAGAGCCCAAGCCGCCGAAGGGACTGTGCTCCTCGACAGTCACGACGGCGCGCGTGGCACCGGCAGCCTCAATCACGGCCTCGGCGTCAAGCGGCTTGACGCAGTACATGTCGAGCACCGTTGCCGAGATGCCCTGCTCGGCCAGCAGGTCGGCAGCGTCCACGGCATGGCGGACCATCTCGCCGGTAGCGACGAGCGTTACATCGGTGCCGCGGCGTACCCAGGTGGCGCGATCCATCTGGAACGGGCACTCGCCCTCGGCGTACACGTCCTCGACCGGGTTGCGGCCCACGCGGATGTAGGCCGGCTTGTTGTCGGCGACCAGGGCCCGCACGAGCTCGGCGGTCTGGAAGCGGTCGCTCGGCAGATACACGCGCATGTTGGGAATCGCGCTCATGGCGGCGATATCCTGCGCGGAGTGATGGCTCATGCCCAAGGCGCCGTAGGACACGCCGCCCGAGATGCCGATGAGCTTGACGTTGGTGTTGGAGTACGAGACGTCGACCTTGCACTGCTCATACGAGCGCGTGGTCACAAAGGACGCCGGCGAGGCGGCCCAGGCCTTCTTGCCGCACGAAGCCATGCCGGCGGCGATGCTCACCAGGTCCTGCTCGGCAATGCCGACCTCGACGGACTGCTGGGGATACTGATCAAAGAACGGCGTGAGCGATGCGGAGCCGCGGGAATCGGAGCACAGGACGACGATATCCTTATCGGTCTTCGCGGCCTCGAGCAGCGTGTCGCAGATAACCTTGCGATTGGCGATCTTGTTAGCCATTGATGGCCTCCTTATGGGCAGCGAAATCGGCGATGATCTGGGCATATTCCTCATCGTTAGGCAGGTGATGATGCCAGGCGGCCTTGTCCTCCATAACGGGCGAGCCGTAGCCCTTCACCGTGTTGAGGATGATGACCGTGGGCTTGCCGCAGGTCTCGGCCGCAAGCGTCAGCGCGGCGTCGATGGCCCGGACGTCGTTGCCCGGAATAGAGAGCACGTTCCAGCCGAAGGCGGCCCAGCGCTCCTCCTGCGAGTCCTGCTTCATAACGTCCTCGGTGCTGCCGCTGATCTGCAGGCGGTTGCGGTCCACGAGCGCGCACAGATTATCGAGCTGGTAGTTGCCGCCGCTCATGGCGCCCTCCCAGACCGAGCCCTCGGCAAGCTCACCATCGCCCATGATGGTGTAGACGCGGTAATCGCGGCCGTCCATCTTGCCGGCGAGCGCCATGCCCACGGCCACGGGCAGGCCGTGACCCAGCGAGCCCGAGTTCATTTCGATGCCCTTGAGCTTGTTGTTGGGGTGGCCGATGTAGGGGCTGCCGAACTTGGAGAAGCGGGCCTTGACGTCGTCGAGGTCAAGATAGCCCTCGTGGCAGAGCACCGCGTAGTAGGCTTCCATGGCGTGGCCCTTGGAAAGCACGAAGCGGTCGCGGTTGGGATCGTCGACGGTCTCGGGCGAAATGTTGAGGTGGTTGGCATAGAGGGTCATGAGGGCGTCGATCACCGACATGTCGCCGCCGATGTGGCCGCCGGCGCCAGCCATGATGATATCGACGCAATCGCGGCGAAGGTCCCAACGCAGGGACTCAAGCTCTTCGATAGTTGCCATTTCTACTCTCCTCGCAGGTAGGCTTTAACGTCTTCTTCGATGGGGTCGTACAGGTCGGGGGCAATGCCGATGTACTTGCACGCCTCGTAGAGCACCGGCACCACGTTGGCGTGAATAGCGACGCAGTGGTGGATGTAGGGGCCCTCGACGATCTTGGCTTCGAGGCGCTTGAGGTTGTCGACCTCGACCCACAGGTAGGTGCCCATGCCGGCCGGGCCGTCGATGCCGCGGGCGTTGCCCAGTAGCAGCGAGTACTCGCCGTTGTCACCGTCAAAGCGGGCAAGGGTGAGGTCGCCGTGCTTGGCCTCGGCCGTCAGCGCGCCGGGGTGATCGAAAGCCAGCGGGTAGGTGAGCTTGGGCTTGACGGCCGCGCAGCTGCAGGGCCAGGGGCCGCAATGCTGCAGCAGCTCGCCGTTCTCGTTATCGGGATGGCGCACGGTCCAGTCGGCGAACATGCCGCGGTGACGGCCCAGGTCGGCGGCCTCGACCATCAGCGCGGTGATGGCGCCGTGGATATCGGTCTCGCATACGATAGGAATGCCCATCTCGTTGAGGATGGCGTTGGCGGCGCAGGGCATAATGCCCAGCTCGTCCTGCAGAGCGTTCCAGCACTGAATGGCACCGGCGTTGCAGCCATACTTCTCGACCAAGCGCTTCATGGCGATGGCAAGACCGGCGACCGCGGGGACCTTGTCCTCGGGGATGCAGATCTCAAAGCTGTCGTTGATGTGGGCAAGCATGGCGGCCATGGCCTGCTCGTCGGCCTGGACGTCGCGCACAGCCTGGACAAGTTCGGTCATGGGGATAGGCGAAAGCTGGATGTTGAACTTCTCGAGCAGCTCGCCCTCGTTGCACATGGTCGACCAGAAGTCGAATGGACGGGTGGCCATCTGCAGGATGCGGGTGTGCTTGAAGGTCTTGACCACGTTGCAAACGGCCAAAAAGTCCCAAACGCCGCGCTCGAACTCGGGGTCGGTCAGGCGGCAGTTGGTCATGTAGGTGAAGGGAACCTGGAAGCGGCGCAGGACCTTGCCGGTGGCGAACAGGCCGCACTGGCTATCGCGCAGGCGTGTGCCGTCGGGCTCGGGGCGCTCGTCGCGCGGACCCCACAGCAGTACGGGTAGACCGAGCTCGCGGGCAAGGCGAGCGCAAACGTACTCGGTGCCAAAGTTGGCGTGGCACAGCATAATTCCATCGACGCCCTCGGCGCGGAACTTCTTCACGATAGGCTCGATATGGCTGTCGTCGAACAGCAGGCCCTCGTCATTGATGTCGTCGATATCCACGATGTCGACGCCGATCTCGCGCAGGCGATCAGCCGTCAGGCCGCGATACTTGATTGCGTCCGGCGCGCTAAAGATACTGCGGCGCGTGGGCACAAAGCCGAGCTTGATCTTGTCCATGTACGTCCTCCCCTAATCACATGTTCAGTAAACAGACGCATGTTTCGTTTTGTTCTGTTTACTAAATGTTTTACTCTACTGTTTAGAAGTTTAACGCGAAATACCCGTAGACGGTAGAGAAATCAGCCTAAACGGTATGTAAACAAACTGAACATACAAGGGCATCAAAAAGAGGGCCCCGAAGGACCCTCTCTTAGTAGCGTTATGTATGGCTGCCTTAGCGAGCTTTGCCTCCCTACGGCCTAGCGTTGCCTTTGCCTAGATTTCGCGCACGCTTTGGCGCTCGACAAAATAGGTCGACATGGCCGTCTTGCAGGTATAGCTCTTGGGATTGCGGATGTTGCCCACCAGGCGGCGCACCGCGATCTCGCCCACCTCGTGCTTGGGAACGTGCACCGTGGTGAGCGGCGGATTGGAGAAGGCGCCCAAAGACAGATCGTCAAAGCCGATGATTGAGACATCCTCGGGGACACGTATGCCGTGCTCGTTCAGCGCGCGCATGGCGCCTACGGCGAGCACGTCGTTTTCGGCAAAGAAAGCCGTCGGCAGGTCGTCGCGCGAGACGCTGTCGAGCCATGCGCCCATGTCGCGATAAGCACCTTCGAGCGTGGTGCCCAGTGTGACGCGCCATGTCGGGTTGGCCTCAAGGTCCGCATCCTCAAGCGCTTGGCGATAGCCGCGCTCGCGATCCTTAAAGTTGCGGATGCGAAGGTCGCCTGCCAGATAGCCGATTTGCTTGTGACCCTTCTCGATAAGGTAGTCCACGGCGCGCAGCACCGAGTCGGTGTTGGCAATGACTACGGCATCGAAGTACTGACGATCGCTCCAGCCATCGAGCACGATCAAGTGGGCGGCAGCGTTGGCGAACAAGGCATAGTCTTCCTCACCCAGCTCGGTACCCATCAGCACGATAGCGGCGGATGGATCGGCGATCAGGCCCTCGACCTGCGGACGCACGGCGTCCAAGTCGCTAAAGTCGAGCGAGACAAAGCTCGTGCTCATACCGTGACGACGCGCCTGGCGCTCCACGCCCTCAATAACCGCGGGATGAAAGGTGCTCTCGTCCAAAATGGCGCCCGTCTTGCGCGCGAGCACAAACTGAATGCTCTCGAGCTGCGTCGACTGCTGGTAGCCAAGCGATTGCGCGCACTCCAGGATGACCTTGGCGGTCTCCTCACTCACGCTGCGCTTGCGGTTGAGCGCGTTGGACACGGTCGCAGGCGAAAAACCGGTGATGCGGCTGATCTCGCGAACACTTGCTTTGGCCATTGTTCCCCCTAGCAACGGCCGTGGCGGAGCATCGCAACTCGATGGCTCGGCAAATAAACGACCGCAAATTCAATCTAAACAGAATAGTAAATGTTTAATAGCTAGTTTAGCCTGTTGTCAAGCGAAGTGGCACGACTATTCCCCCAACGGGCGCATTTGTCCATCTTAACGTTATTACGCAAGGTCTTCGCCATTGCTTGCTATTACGCGTCGGTACCATTCGAAGCTTTTCTTTTTACGTCTCTCAAACGAGCCCGCACCGCTATCGTCTCGATCGACATAGATAAACCCGTAGCGCTTACGCATCTGTCCTGTGGCGACCGAAACCAAATCGATCGGGCCCCAACAGGTATATCCCATGAGTTCCACCCCGTCGAGCTCGACGGTCTCCCTCATCGCCTCGATGTGGGCCCGCAGGTATTCAACTCGATAGTCGTCTTCTATTTCACCCGAATCTTCCGGCACATCAGGAGCACCCAAACCGTTTTCGACGATGAACAGCGGCTTTTGATAGCGATCCCAGATTTCATTCATGGTGACGCGCAGCCCTTTGGGGTCGATAAACCTCCCCCAAGGCTCCTGTTTTAGATACGGATTAGGCGCCGAGCGAAGAAGGTTCGAATCGAACTGACCTTCCGCATGCGCTTTTGCGACGCGCGTCGAGTAATACGAAAACGAGACGAAATCGACCAGGTTTGCAGCCAGTACTTCGCGGTCATCATCCCGATAGGGCACCTCAAAACCATGGCGGGCGTATTCCTTGAGAACATAGCTCGGGTACGCACCGCGCACCTGGACGTCGGTAAACATGTAATGGCTGCGATTCTCAGCCTGCGCAGCCAGCACATCGTCCGGATCACATGTAGCCGGATAGAAGACACCTGCGTTGAGCATGCAACCGATCTTCGCCCCGGGGCACAGTTCATGACACGCCCCGACCGCACGGGCACTCGCAACCAATACATGGTGCACGGCCGTGTGAACCGTTGCATAGCGATTCTCCCCTTGCTCGAAGATGATCCCCGCCGCCATAAAGCACGCCTGCGTCATGATGTTGATCTCGTTAAAGGTCAGCCAATAATTGACCAATCCCCGATAGCGCTCGAACACGGTACGCGAATATCGATCGAACAGGTCGACCAACCTGCGATCGCGCCATCCGCCATACGCATCGACGAGATGCATGGGGACATCATAGTGGTTGAGCGTCACCAAAGGCTCAATGCCATGCGCGCGGCACGTCCTAAAAACATCCTCGTAAAAGGCAAGGCCTTCTTCATTGGGCTCGGCTTCGTCTCCTTTGGGAAAAATGCGGCTCCAGGCGATCGATAAGCGCAGGCATTTAAAACCCATCTGGGCAAACAGTTCAATATCCTGCTTGTACCTATGGTAAAAATCAATGCCTTTGCGAGCGGGATAGAAGCTGTCGGGTGCCAACGCACGCGGATCAAGGTCTCCCCGCATGACGTCCATGCGCTGATCGCCAAACGGCAACATGTCGGAATTGGCTAAACCGCGACCGCCTTCGTTCCATCCTCCCTCGCACTGGTTTGCAGCCAGAGCCCCGCCCCATAAAAAATCTTCTCTAAACATTATGGTGTCGTCCTTTCTATCAAATTCCCGGCCCACGCTGTCGAACGCAACGGACTCGGCAAGTGCCGCGCAACAGCACAGTACCGTTGCGCGGCCAAGGGGTCGGACCGCGCAACGGCTGGGGAGCATATTTGTGCAGTAGCCTCTTATGCCTCGACGGATTCAACAGCCTCAGAATCGCCGCTCTTGGACTTCAACGGCATCTTCTCCTGTCCTTCAAATCCAAAAACCATCGCCAACGCAAACGTCACGGCACCGCCAACAAGACACCCGATGGTGCCGGGGATGATATCCTGAGCAAACATGAGCACGTTCATCCATGGGAAACCAACGCCAGTGAAGATATAGACGTTGGCATGAAGAAGGCTTACCAGCAGACCACCGACAGCACCACCAATCATGTTCCAGGCAAGAGCTTTCTTGTCGCGAAACAGGATGCCGTAGATGATGGGCTCACTCACGCGACCGAAGGCATAGGTGATGAACAAGTTCCAGCCCGTGGCTCGATTCTCCTTGTCCTTAGCGCGCAGGCCATAGGCGAGCGCGATGGCAAGCGTGGTGTAGGCTACAACCGCGGCGCCGGGGTATAAGATGGCGTCGTAACCGTTCTGGAGCGCGGCGGGCAATATGGCGGTATAGATCGGCACGTGCATGCCGGTGGCGATGATCAGATTCCAGAATGCGCCGATAACCGCGGTCGCAGCGGGACCGGCAACAGAGGCGAGCCAAATGATGAAATCGGCCACAAGGCCCATGACAAATTGGACGGCAGGGCCGCAGAGGCACAGCGCGACCGGCAACATCACGAGCACCGTACCCACGGGTACGATCAGAACGCGCAACATATCAGGCGAGATCTTCTTAAAGAAGCGCTCAACATAGGACTGGGCCCAGGTGATCAAGATGACCGGAAGAACAGCCTGGGTGTAGTTGACGAGCTGCATGGGGATGCCGAAGACGCTGAAAGGCTTTCCGTCCTCAACAATAGCGAGCATGTCGGGGTAAATCATCACAACGGCGATGAGCAGTGCCAGCACAGGGCTCGTTTTGAACTTCTTAGCCGAACTGTAGGCAGCAAATACCGGGAAGTAATAGTACGCCGCATCGCCCACCAGGGAAAGGATCCGATACAGGTCGCTCGTTTCGGACATAAAACCGGCGCCTTCGGGCCCAAACAGAATGACGAGCATCTTGAAGATACCGGCGACACAAAAGATCGGAAGGATCGGGGTGATAGCGCCGCTCACGGCATCGAGCAGCTGATTGAAGAGGTGCTTGGGTGCCAAGCGCTCCTTCCAGCTAAGCTGAGGGCCATCGAGTTCCTCGTCAATCGATACCGTGACCTCGAATCCGCCCTGCTTACAAACCTCGTCGTAGACCTTGTCGACCGTGGGCCCGATCACCAGCTGCACCTGCCCTCCGGCGTGCACGACGCTGATGATAGACGAGATGTCCTCAAGCTTCTCATCATTCGAGAGGCTTTCATCCTTGAGGCTGAAGCGCAGGCGCGTCATGCAATGCGTAACCGAAGCCACGTTTTCCGCCCCGCCCACAGTGGAGAGAATCTGTTCTGCCACCTTTTTGTAATTTGCCATCATTGGCTCCTTTGCACAATCTTGGCTTACTGTTCGAATCGGCAAAGGTCATGCCCCGAATGGCTACGGGTTACAATCCTTTTTTGGAGATGATCCGGTTGAGATGGATCATCAGATAGAGTTCCTCCTCCTCGGAGAGCGTGGCGTCCCACGTTTCACGACAATAGGAACCGATATGCTTCACGCACTCTGCCAACTGCGGAAACTCCTCACGAAAGTTCTTGTACATCTGCATGTTGGCGCTGTTCAGCGACTCGCCGGCTTGAATGCGCTTGAACAGGTACCGCAGATGCGTGGCGAAGCGGGTGAAATCAAAGGAATCGCGGTCGACAATAATGCGGAAATCGCTTTCGAGAATCTCGATAACGTCCTCGAGCATATCGTCGAACTGCTTTGCGGGCTCGGCCGTGGCTTTGACGGCTTCAACAACCCGTGCGTTCACGAGATTCATCGCAATACTGGCAATCTCATCCTTGGGAAGCCGCTCTCCGAGCTCCTTCTCGAGTCGCATGACGATAAACTGGGCAGCCTTGTATTCCTTCGGATACGTCTCCCGCACTTCATAGGCAAGAGGCATCGCGATGCGGACCCCCTTTTGGGCTCGCGCAACGGCAAACGACAGGTGATCAGCCATGAACAGCGTCGCATTGGTCGAGAGGTCGTAGGGCAGTTCGTTGGCAACGATGTCCATAACTTTCGCCGCAAACATCACGATATCCGAGGGAAGATCCCTCATGACATCTTGTCCTTTAGGATCAATGTCGTAAAACGTATGCTCGATTTTAGAAAGAGGGAGCTCTCGAGGAAAATCTCCGCCGAAACCGACGCCCCTGCCCATGGCGATGACATCTCGCCCCTGTCCGTCACGGCAAAGAACCGCGTTGTTGTTAAGCTTTTTAATTGCAAGCATGGTGAACCTCCTTTCAAGAACACTCACAGAAAAAGGCATGATAGCCAATAGCAGTGCTATTGCGGTCATGCCTTACGTAACAATCCGTGTTGTATTGCTCTTGGGCATGCCTCCACACAGGAGTAACAATCCAAGATGCAGAATGCATTATAGCGCTCTCCCCGCCCCGGGGACCATCGGGCTGGCGAACGGTAGATGTCGGCCCGCCAGCGGCAACATCGAGCAGATGGGCGTGCTTCGATCCCGAGCCTAGCCAAGGACACGGGCCATACGTGTCTTGAACTCAGACAGGAAGCGCGGGGCATCCACGGTCAGTGCCACAAGCGCGCTCTTGTCCGGATCGGATAGGCGGCGCTCGTCGCAAATGGTGCGGCCGCGATACTCGCCCAGCAGATCAACACGCAGATTGCAGCCGAGCGCACCCACGAGCGTGGGGTCAATCGCCACAGCGACGGCAAGCGGATCGTGCAGCGCGCAGCCACCCAGGTAGGGGGCGTTCATCTCGTACGAGCCAATGTAGTGCTCCACCATGCTCGCAAACGCGCAACCGGCCATGGTGCCCGAACCCGTCCAGCCGGCAATGTCGCGACGCGTGAGCACCACGCGATGCGTCACGTCCAGACCCACCATGGTGAGCTTGCGGCCCGAACGCAGCACGGCATCGGCCGCCTCGGGATCACTTGCCATGTTGGCCTCGGCGCCCGCACTCACGTTTCCGGGCACGGTCAGGGCGCCGCCCATCACGACCACGCGACCGATAGACATCATCGCCGCCACATCGCGCTCCAAGGCAAGTGCCAGGTTGGAGAGCGGACCGGTCGCCACGTAGATCAGATCGGGGCCATAGGTGCGCGCGGCATCAATCAGATAATCGACCGCGGCGTTGCCGTCGGCCGAGGTCGCCCCCACCGGCTCGTAGGGCGACGCGGGCACGCTCGCGCCGCCGATGCCGTTCTTGCCGTGAATGAGCGCGGTGGACGCCGGCGGCGTATAGGGCTCAGTCGCCTGCAGAGGACGGTCGGCACCCAGGTACACCGGAACCTCGGGGCGACCCAGCAGATCGAGCACCGCCAGGCAGTTGTGCGCCGATTGCTCGACGCGCACGTTGCCAAAGCACGTGGTGATGCCCACGAGCTCCACCTCGGGGCTCGCGATGGCATAGGCCAGCGCCATCGCATCGTCCACACCCATATCCAGATCAAGGATCAGCTTCTTGATTGCCATTGTTCTACTCCGCTTCTCCGTCTTTATCGTTTAACTAAACCAATGTTCAACTTCGGCGCTCGTGGGAATCGATTGCTGAGCGCCCAGGCGCGACACCGTCACTGCCGAGGCGCGAGCACCCGCAGCCATGCACTCAAAGAGCGGCAAGCCCTCTAGGCGAGCCGCCGCCAACGCGCCGATAAACGTATCGCCGGCGGCCGTGGTATCGACTACCGTACTCGAAAGTGCCGGCATGCGCAGCAGCTCGCCGTCATCGCCGAGCGTAACCGACCCGGCGCCGCCCAACGTGATGACCGCAGCTCCGGCGCCCTTGTCGAGCAGCGCTTTGAGCGCGGCGATGCAACTCACATCATCCGTGGGCAGAATGCCCGTCAGAACCTGGCACTCGGTCTCGTTGGGACAGACCAGGTCGACCGCAGGCCAGGCCTCCGCAGGCAGCTCACAGGCAGGCGCTGGATTAAAGACCGTATAGAACCCCAGCTCGTGAGCGCAAACAAGCGCCTCGGCCGTCGCCGCAAGGTCACATTCGCCCTGGGCGATAAAGACGCTTCCGGCAGCCGGGGCAATCTCGCTGGCGTCACTATCGAGTTCATCGGCCACCAGACGCCTCAGCGCGCGGGCAACGTCCTCGCCCGCAAGCGCATGGTTGGCGCCCGGCGACAGCACGATGCGGTTGTCTCCCTCGCAGCGAATGATGGTCGCCGTTCCCGTCTCCACATCATCGCGATGCACTACAAAGTCACAGTCCACGCCGGCGTCTTGGAGCCCCGCCACGAGCGACGCGCCGAACGCGTCGCGACCGATCGCGCCGATCATGTGCGTGCAAGCGCCCATACGCGCGGCAGCTACGGCCTGATTGGCGCCCTTGCCGCCGGCGTTGGTGATAAACCCGCTGCCGCCGACGGTCTCGCCCGCACGCGGTATGCGCTCGCACGCCACCGAAAGGTCCATGTTCATGCTGCCGAACACCGCAACGATGCCGCGATCTGCCATGGAAACCTCCTCATCCGCAGGCTTTGCGCCCACCGTCGACCAACGATTGTGCACTCTCGCACCCCCTATAACTTTAGTTCACTTTGATGTGGACGCGCGCTTGAGCTTGCGCCAGCAGCAAGCATTCACAGGAGCAGGCAGCTACAATGAAGGCGTGCTGATTATTCTCGTCATTGGATGATGTTTTATGGAACAACTCTCGCAATCGGGCTCGCGCGGTCGACGCCGCACGGGCAACGAGCCGGCGCCGCACGAACGCGTGAAGGGCGAACGCCGTGCCAACGAACCGCGACGCACCGTGAGCCCCCATCGTGCTTCTGCCAACAACGCGGGCCGCGCCAACACTCCCGCCGCGGAGCAGACGCCTGCTCGCCCCAAATCCCGCTACATCCCTGCCCTTGACGGCCTGCGTACGCTCGCCGTCGTCGCGGTGGTGCTCTATCACCTTAACCTCACGTGGGCGCAGGGCGGCCTGCTTGGCGTCACGATCTTCTTTGTGCTTTCGGGCTATCTGATCACGCGCTTGCTGCTCAACGAAGTCGCTAAGACCGGACGCATCGACCTTAAGAGCTTCTGGATTCGCCGCATCCGTCGCCTGGTCCCCGCCGTGGTGACCGTCGTGGTGGTAACCTGCGCGCTGTGCACTCTCTTTAACCACGTGATGCTCACCAAGATGCGCCCCGACATCCTGCCGTCGCTGTTGTTCTTCAACAACTGGTGGCAGATTGCCCAAAACGTCTCGTACTTCAATGCTCTGGGCGACCCCTCGCCGCTCACGCACTTTTGGTCGCTTGCCATCGAGGAACAGTTCTACCTGATTTGGCCGCCACTGCTGTTTGCCATGGTATCCATGCATGTAAGCAAGCCCAACACGCGCCGCGTGGTTCTGGGCCTTGCCGTGGTATCTGCCCTAGCCATGATGGTGCTTTACAACCCTGCCGCCGACCCCAGCCGCGTGTACTACGGCACCGACACCCGTGTGTTCTCGCTGCTGCTGGGTGCCTGGATGGCCTTTATCCCCGATCGCGACCTGGCGCCGGTGCGTCTCGCTCGTCGTTTGGGGCTCAATCGCCTAGCTGGCGCCGCCAAGCACGACAAGAACGCCGAGGGCAAGCCTGGCGAGAAGGCCGACGAATCAGCCGAGACCGCCCCGGCACAGCCGAGCGCCCTCGTGCGCTTTTGGTCCTCGCCCGCATCCATCGATGTGTTGGGCGTCGTGGGTCTGGTTGGCCTTGCCGCCATGGTCGCGCTCACCAACGGCTACACCGCCTTCCAGTATCGCGGAGGCACGCTGCTGTGTTCGATCCTCACGCTCATGGTCATTGCCGCCTGCGTGCAGCCCCAGGGAATGGTTGCCCGCGCGCTGTCCGCCGAGCCGCTCGTGTGGATTGGCAAGCGCTCGTACAGCATCTACCTGTGGCACTATCCGCTGCTGTTGCTCATGAACCCGGTCGCCAACATCAACGATACACCGTGGTGGCAGTACATTTTGCAGGTGTTGTTGGTGGTCGCCGTGGCAGAGTGCTGCTATCGCTTTATCGAGACTCCGTTTAGGAAGGGCGCCTTTGGGCGCACCGTCGCCGAATTCCGCGATGGCACCACCACGCCCGCCAACTGGGCACGCACGCACATCCCTGTCTGCGCAGCCTGCGCTGTCGTGTTGGTCGTTGCACTGGGCGGCCTGATCTTTGTGCCCGAGACGTCTGCGCTGAGCGGCGAGGGCGCCGAAGTTCTGAACAAGGAAGCCAAGAACACCGCGCCCACCGACCAGCAGGCGGCCGACGACACCGACAAGGACAACGACGGCTTCCCCGATGGCTCCTACGATCTGCTTATGATCGGCGACTCCGTGTCGCTGCGTGCCGTGGACACCTTTGACGGCGTGTTCCCGCACAGCCATATCGATGCCGAAAAGGGCCGCCAGTTTGATGCGGGCCGTGCGACATTTGAAGGCTATATCCAGCAGAACCTTGCCGGCAAGATCGTGGTCTTTGCCCTGGGCACCAACGGCTTGGTAACCGACGACCAGATAGACGCCATCATGGCCGATGCAGGAGATAAGCGTATTGTGGTGTTTGTGAACACGCGCAGCCCGCAGCCGTGGGTTGGCTCTACCAACCAGGCCATCGCCAACGCCGCTACGCGCTACAAAAACGTGCGCGTTATCGACTGGTACGGATACAGTGCCAACCGCAACGACCTGTTCGATGGCGATGGCACGCACCTATCGACCACTGGCGTGACTGAGTACCTCAACTTGATCCACGACGCAGTCAAGAAGGACCTGCCCGTGCATCCCGAGGATCACGTCAACGATCCGCAGCCGGCAGCCGTCAAGTCTGCCACCGACGCACTCATCAATGCGCTTGCCTTCAAGCCGCACAAGTTGGGCACCGACAAGTAACCTGCAGCGCAAACTTCCCACATCCGGAGGGGGTGTCTGCCACGGCAGACACCCCCTCCGGCAGTTAGGGACACTCCTGGCGCAGCCAATGAAGACCTCTACGGATGAATTCCAGGCCGCTCCGTCGCTCCAGACATCGTTTCCGCGCCTCGTGCCTGCCCCAAACAATCAAAACAAGCCCTTTTCGCCGCACCCTCAAAGGTCTGTGGGCAAAAAAGGGCAAATATGAGTACTGTTACCATTTTAGTAGCAGGCAAAACCACCCAAAATGACGTCCGAGCGACCCCTACAACCTCCTAAAGCAGCCAACCTGACTGGTTTAAGGCGTATTGGAGCCAATTTTAATGAACATACTAAAGGCTATGTTCATTATCTTTTTGGATGTAAATGCTATTCACTTAGCAACAGTACTCATATTTGGCATTTTTTGTCCATTGCTATATAACTAACACCCTATAGCAGACAAAAAACAGGCCGCGCCCCATCGCTGCGGCCTGTTCGGAAGCAAAAGTGGGCGTTAAGCGCTGTAGCCCATCGCTTGCAGGACAAACATGACGACCGTGAGCACCGTAATCACGGCGATAGTCGCCCAAGTGAGCATGTTCCACACGCGACCGTTGCGGTTGGCACCCATAATGTGACGGTCGGCTGCGATAACCACCTGGAACACCAGAACCACGGGCAACAGCACACCATTGATGACCTGTGAGGTCATCATAATCTGAAACAGATCGACGCCGGGCATAAGCACCAGCACGGCAGAGATACCGATAATGGCCGTAATGATGCCGCGATAGACCGGGGCCTCGTCCCAGCTGCGGTCGGCACCGCGCTCCCAGCCAAATGCCTCACAGATAGCGCTCGACGTAACGCCCGGCAGCACGCAGGCAGCCAAGAAGCTCGCCGCGACTAGGCCCGAGGCAAACAGTACCGTGGACCACTGACCCGCAATAGGCTCCAGCGCACGGGCAGCATCGGCAGCATCGCTAATCTGAATGCCCGCCGGGAACAACACCGTACCGGTCGTGATGATAATAAAGCCGGCAATGACATCGGCGGCAAGCGAGCCGCTCACGGTATCGATGCGCTGCAGCACGATATCGTCCTCGCCCGCGTTCTTGTCGACCACGTTGTTCTGCGCCAAGAAAATCATCCACGGCGCGATGGTGGTACCGATCGTTGCGACCACGAGCGACACGTAGCTGGGGTCATTTTGAATGTTAGGCACGACCAGGTCGACCGCGACCTCACCCCAGTTGGGGCCAGCCATAAACGCGGCGACAATATAGGTCACGAACACGCAGCTCACCAGCAGCAGAATCTTCTCGATGCGCTGGAAACTACCCGACATGGTAAGCATCCACACCAGCAGCGCTACCAACGGCACCGAGATGCTCGCCGGCACGCCAAAGAGAGCAAGGCCGCTGGCGATGCCCGCGAACTCCGAAATGGTCACCGCCGTGTTGGCGATCAACAGCGCCGCCATGGCCAGCACGCTCTTGCGCACGCCAAAGCGCTCGCGAATGAGCGACGCCAGGCCCTTACCCGTGACGCATCCGCAGCGCGCCGCGGTCTCCTGCGTCACGATGAGCAGCACAGTCATGACGGGAAGCATCCAGAGCATCTTGTAGCCATAGCTGGCGCCCGCGCTGGAATACGTGGCGATGCCGCCGGCGTCATTGCCCGAAAGCGCCGCCAGAAGACCGGGGCCCATGGCGCCAAAGATAGCCGCGATGGTCAGCTTTTGCTTGGTGCTCGGCTTTTGCTTCGTATTTTGCACGCGACCACCTACCCCATGACCGACATGGTGAGCAGCACCGCAGCAGCGCAGTACGCCACACACGAGATCATGACGGCGATGACGTTCATGGCGGTACCCGACGTATTGAGGTCGTGCTCATCGCGCCAGAACAGCACCATCAGGTAAATCACGGCGCTCATGTTGCCCACCAGGCAGATGATGGCCGCGATGTTAAAGCAGCCGGTAAAGAGCTGCTCTTCAAACATGGGCGCGTCGGGGAATGCGGCGGTGCGCACCAGTTGGGCGCACAGGTAGGTCACGAGCGACAGGATCAGGCCCATGCCCGTGCTCTGGAAGAAGAATCCCAGGTACGGTTTGGGCTCGTCGTCGTGACCGTCGTACTCCAAGAAGTAGTTCTTGACGAACGACACCATGCGCGAGGCAGCAAGCAGCACGAGCGGCATGGCGCACATGGGGAACACCACCAGATGCGCGGAGCCCAGCGCCGTCCCCAACACCGTCGCCATAATGCACGAGGCGATGCCCCACACGACGACCCAGTACTGACGATGCACGAACCAGCTGAGCACGTTCGTCGAGTCGTCCGACGCGCTATCGCCCGAGCCGACACCAGCGATCTGCAGGTCCTCCTGATGCTCCTCGGCGATAACGTCCATGGCGTCGTCGAAGGTCACGATACCCAGGATATGACGGTTCTCGTCGCAGACAGGGATGGCAACCAGGTCGTACTTGGTCATCTCGTCCGTCACGTCTTCCTGGTCCTCGTCGGGCGACACATAGACCAGGTCGCGATAGGCGAGCTGGCCCAGCGTGGCGTCGCGATCGGCCACGATCAGCGTACGCAGCGAAAGCACGCCCGTCAGCATGCCGCTCGGGTCCTCGGTATAGACGTAGTAGACGCTCTCGAAGTCCTCGTCGAGCTGGCGGATCGCCTCGATGGCGTCAGCGACCGTCGCCGTGGCGGGCAGGGAGACAAACTCCGAGGTCATGATGCGGCCGGCGGTGTTGTCCTCATACCCCAGCAGATTACGAATCGCCTTCTCCTCCTTGACGCCCATCAGACGCAGGAGCTTCTCGGCCTTCTCGTAATCGAGTTCGTCGATCAGGTCGGCAGCGTCGTCCGGGTCCATCATGGCCAGCATCGACGATGCGTCGGTATCGGACAGGCCCTCGAGCATCTCGGTCATAAGCTCGTCGTCATCGAACTCCGAGATGGCCTCGGCGGCCTGGGCAGTATCGAGCTGCGCAAACACCTGCGCACGCAGGCGCGGGTCGAGCTGCTCGATAATGTCGGCAATGTCGGCGGGGTGCAGCTCGCCGAGCGTCTTGTGCGACACCGAGAGCTGGATGTTCTTAGTCGAGCGGTCGAGCAGGTCCATGTAGGACCAAGCGATGATGTCCTCACTGAGCGGCTTGCCCAGGTGCTTCATAAAGCCTTCGACGATATGCTCGAGCGCGGGGCTGATGGCGCGTAGCAGACCGCGGGCACCGACCTCGGCGCCCAGCAGGCGCAGCTGGTTTTCGCCCGACATGGAAAACTTGATGTCGTTTACGCGCACGACCTTCATGCCCTGCGTGTCGACAATCTGCTTGTTGAGCACGTCGCGGGCAAGCAAGAGTTCGGTCGGCTGCAGGTACGAAAAACGGATTTCGGTGGCCGACGTCTTAAGGTGTACACCCGTCTCGTCGATACGGTCGACCCATTTGCGCCAGCTGATCATAAACGGCGTCTTGCCGGGACCGCGGAACGCGAGCGACGTCACGTGTGGAAAAACTTCGCCGGTAGCAATACCAAAATCGTTGACCACGCCGAGCTTTTCGCCATCGACGTCCAAGACCGGCAATTTGAGCATCTCACTCAGATAATTCAATGGTGCTCCCCATCATTATTCCTCCGAACGCGGCCGCGCGTGCGGCGTCCGGGGGCTTCTGGATATGTATACGCATGCGCGGGCGGCACGCCGCTCGACGCTTACACCCCGTGCATGCGCAAAAAGCACCTGCATGGGGTCATCGACTGTATGGTCGAGGTTTGGATTTCACCTGTAACCTTTCTCTTGACCCTCATTAACCGCAGTAACTATAGCATCAGCATCGCCCTGCGGCATCGAATTTATGCGCTGCACATTGCAGGCATACCAAACGCTGACGCATCCGTGACATAGCCATTGGGGACGCTCTTAAACGACTACCCAATGACTACTCTGTGGTGTCGTCGTCCTCGGCAAGTTGGGGGAACACGGCGTCCTTGGGCATGGCGACCTTCGTCAGCGAGGTGAGCTTTTTGCTCAGCGACGTGTCCGTCTTGACCAGGTCGCTGAGCGTCACGATCTTGTAGCCGTCGGCAATGAGGCCGTCGATAATCTGCGGCAGCGCCTCGAGCGTCTGCTCGGCGCATTCGTCTCTATCGGTGAGCAGCACGATATTGCCCGGCGTCACCGAATCGAGCACCGTCGAGACCTGCTCGTCGGCACCGTTGAGCAGCCAGTCGCCCGAGTCAATATTCCACGAGACCACGGCGGAGACCAGGTCCATCGCATCAATCCAGTTTTGCTCGTCAAAGGCAGCGTAGGGAGCACGCAGTAGCATCGTCTTCACGCCGGTCGCCGACTTAATCGCATCGGTGCCTTTCGTGATCTGTTCGCGTACCGCCTCACGGTCCTGGCCCTTGAGCGAATCGTCGCTGTAGCTGTTGGATCCGATCTCGCACCCGGCATCGACAATCGCCTTGGCCGTGGCAGGCGAGGCCTCGGCCGCATCGCCCGAAAGGAAGAACGTCGCGGTGACGCCCTTTTCCTTGAGCACCTGCAAGATCTGCTTGGTAGCGCCGCTCGGACCCTCGTCAAACGTCAGCGCCACGTACTTTTTGTTGCCCTTGGGCGCCACGCTGGCGCACGCAACGACGCAATCGGTGGCGGGCACAACCTCGCCGCGGTCCTGCGTCTTGCCCGACTGCTCACCAACCCACACCTCGGAGCGGCCCTGGACACCCCACGTCTGCACATACTCGATAGCGCCCGTGCCCTCGACCTTGAGCTTGGGCTCGATAACCGTAGCCTGAACCTCGTGCTTCTCGTAGGTGTTACGGCCATCCTTGACCGTCACCTTCTCGCCACCCTCAAGTTCGCGGCTATCCCATTTGCCCTGCTTCACGCGCTTGCCGTCGACCTTCACCGACAGCTTTTCGCCCCCATGGCGCTTGAGCACGCTGTCATCGACGGCTAGCAGGTCGCCTGCGTCGTAGGTGTCAGTCAACTCCTGGTCGTCGATGAGGTTTTGTAGCGTAGAGCCGACGCGCACTGCGGTCTTCTGGCCGTTGAGCTCCACGTCCACGCTGCGGTTGACGTAGCCCACGACGGCAGCGATAAACAGCACGAGCGCGCAACCCACGGCGATGAGCGCATAGGGCAGGCGAGACGAACGACGGGGTGTGCGGCTGTTGCCGATGCGAGCGCTGCGGTCGCTAAAGCCGCGGCTATGGTTGAGGTACATCGCGCCGGGCTTACGGTGACGCTTGCGCTGACCGCTGGGCAGCTGCCCCAGGTCGCGGCGCGCCGTCGGACGCGCACCCGAACGCCCGTTTAAGTTGGATCCGTTTTGGCGCATATGCCCTCCCCCATAAACACAGCAAGCCGGAGCAACAGGTCTCCGGCTTGCCTCCCATCATTTGGTACGTCGCTATTTTGTAGCTTTTGACGAGCCTCCGCTCGCCTTTTGGTATTCGTCCTTAAAGGCCTTGAACATGCCGCGCGTCTTGCCGAGCTGCTTGCCCAGTGCGCGACTGCCCTTGTCCACGGCAACCGATCCCTTGTCGTCGAGCACCTTGGCGCCCTTTTTGACCTTGTCGCCCACCACGACGCTGGCCTCGGCGGCCTTGGCAGCCGCACCGCCCGAATACCCGAGCGACTTGACCTCGTCCGAGACGACCATCGCGCCGTTCTCATAGCCGCGCAGCATCGTCGGCGGCACCTGCGTGTCACCGACCAAAACACTCGAAGCAGCACCGGCGGTCACATAGAATGCCTGCACGATGCCCGAACGCGGCTTGAACTCCACATCCGAGCAATAGCCCACGACGTCGCCCGATTCCGTGCGCACGTCCATACCGACCCAGATGATGCAATCGTCCAGGTTGATGTCGAGGCGCTTGGCGGCGGCGGCATCGTATGTGTCCTTGACGTCATCGACCGCAATGGCGCCCTCGTAGACACCAATGGCGTCGAGCGCTACGAATCGGTCGGGGCGCTCGATCATACCCGCGATATCGGACTGGCGGACCATAAAGCCGACCACGCGCGTACCGCCCGGGGTAAAGACCGGAAAGTGAATCTTTCCGAGCTTTTTAGGGCTGCGCGGCGTGCCGTCCTTTTTGGTGCGCTTGTCCTCAGTAGGCTTGCGATAGATCTTGGCGCCGACAAAATCCCCGGCGCGCATTATGCCTCGGTCGAGGGCTCCGCAGCCTCGGTATCAGCCTCGACGGCGTTCTCGACCACGACGTCGGCGGCAGGCGTCACGTTGCCGCCCGAAATGGCGTCGTTGAGCTGCTCGCGCAGCTGGTCCATGCGCTCGCGGGCCAGGTCGACCTTGGCGCGCAGGTCGTCGGTCTTGGCGTCGACCATCGGGCCAAAGTCATTCACCGCAGCACGGGCCTCCTCGGCGCTGTGCTCGTAGGTGTCGCGCATATTGTCCCAGGCGTCGTTGGCGATATCGGCAGCCATGGCGCGGGTCTCGGCGCCCGAGCGCGGGGCCAGAGCAACGCCGACAATAGCGCCGGCAGCGGCACCAAAAAGTGCGCCGGAGACAAAGCTGAAAGTCTTACCCATGATCATTCCTCTCCTGCGGGCACGTCGGTGCCCACCGTTTGAATGCTGTCCATTATACCCGCAGCGCATCACTTGCCGCTCCGCTCATCTGCGTACGGCAAAGGCGCAGGTACGTGATGGTGATAAACGCGTAGGCCTACTCCTGGGGCATAGCCGGCATGGCCACCGTGGCACCCGGGTCCTCGCCGGCGCCGTCCACGAGCGGCAGGCCGCCCTCATGCGCAGGTCCTGCCGGAACCGTCGCCGCACCGCCAAAGACGGCAGCGGAGGCCTCGTGGTTCTCGGCAACCGCACCCTCGGTATCAATCGCCACCTGGGGCTCGTCGTCAAAGTTGGGGACGCC
>DBFBKG010000080.1:0-11590 GCA_048203815.1 Collinsella sp.
CGGGGCGCCGGACGCGCTGATTTTGTGTGTTCGTGCTCATTAGGAAAAACAGAGCCGCCCGTATCGGGCGGCTCGGCAATCAAAAACCTTGGATTCGGAGCATACGCTACTGGTTAGCTTGTCCCTCGAGCATGCCGTCGAGGGTGCGCCAGGCGAGCTCGGCGCATTTGACGCGGGCGGGCATGTGCGAGATGTCCTGGAGCTGGGCAGCCTCGTCCAGGTCTTCCAGGTCTTCCTCGGAGAGCTGTTCGCCGCGGATCATGGCGAGGAAGAGCCCCACCAGGCGACGAGCCTCCTCGACTGTCTCGCCAGTGATGAGGTCGGCCATGATGTCGGCGCTGGCCTGGCTGATGGCGCAGCCGTGACCGGTAAACGAGGCCTCCTCGATTACGTTGTTCTCGACACGCAGCTGCAGGGTGAGTTCGTCACCGCAGCTGGGGTTGATGCCGTCGTGCTCGTGCGTGGGGGCATCCATCTCGTACTTGTAGTCGGGGTGCGAGTTGTGCTCCATAAACGTGGTGGAGGTGTAGAGATTACCCATTGAACGTGCTCCAAACGTGATGCAGGCCGGCGATGAACTTGTCGATGTCGGCCTTGTCGTTGTAGAAGGCCACGCTGGCGCGGCAGCAGGCGAGGTTCTCGACTCCCAGCCAGGTAAGCAGCGGCTGCGCGCAGTGGTGACCGGCGCGGATGCAGACGCCGTCCATGTCCATGATGCTCGCGACGTCGTGCGGGTGGATACCCTTGACGTTAAAGCTGACGACGCCGTGATGGTTGTCCCAGTAGATGGAGCCGATGATCTGGACAAAGTCGAGCTGCATGAGCTCGCCCATAAGGTAGTGGACGAGTGCCTGCTCGCGGGCCTGGATGTTTTCGTAGCCAACGGTGTTGACGAGGTAGTTAAGCGCCGCACCTGTGGCGAAGATGCCGGCAGCGTCCTGCGTGCCGGCCTCAAACTTCTCGGGAACGGGCGCCCAGACGGCGTCCTGCTCGGTAACCGAGTCGATCATCTCGCCACCAGTGAGCATGGGCGGCATGGCGTTGAGCAGGTCCATCTTGCCCCACAGCACGCCAATGCCCATGGGACCCATGGCCTTGTGTGCGCTAAAGGCAAAGAAGTCGGCGCCCAGATCGGCCACGTTGACCGGCATGTGCGGCAGCGACTGCGCGCCGTCGACGACCAGATAGCCGCCGTACTTGTGCACGAGCTTGCCGAGGTTCTTGACCGGGTTCTCGACGCCTAGCACGTTGGAGACCTGACCCACGGCCAGAATCTTGGTCTTGGGACCCACCTTGCCCAGAACCTCCTCGGTGGTGAGCTGTCCGGTCTTGGTGGAGTAGAGGTAGACGAGCTTGGCGCCGGTCTCGCGGCAGACCTGCTGCCACGGGATCAGGTTGGAGTGGTGCTCCATGATGGTGATGACGACCTCGTCACCGGGCTCCAGTACCGTGGGCGCAAAGCTCTTGGCGACCAGGTTGAGCGACTCGCTGGTGTTGCGGGTGAAGACGACTTCGTTGGCCTGGGCGGCGCCGATGAGGTCGGCGATCTGCTGGCGGACCTTCGCGATGGCATCGGTGGCCTCGACGGACAGCGAGTACAGGCCGCGCAGGGGGTTGGCGTTCATGCGCTGGTAGAAGTCGCGCTCGGCGTCGAGCACGCAGGCGGGGCGCTGCGCGGTGGCGGCGCTATCGAGGAAGGCGATCTCGGGATGCTGCTGGAACAGCGGGAACTGCGCCTTGTAGGGATTAGTCTCTATGTCCACGGTGGGCCAGCCGCGCGAAGCCTCGTCGCTGGCGTCGAGCTCCATGGGCTCGGGGGCGGTACAGGTATCGCATTTTACGTGCTCGGTATCGATCATGCGAGCTCCTCTTCAAAGTTATCGATCAGGTTGTTGCCCAGGCGGACGACGGCGGCGCGGGTGCGCTCATCGGTGGCGGAAAGCGCGGCGTCCTCCAGCTTGGCGCGGATGAACAGATCCTCGGCGGCGTTTTGGTCAAGGCCGCGGCAGGCGAGGTAGAACAGCTGCTCGTCGCGGACGTGGCCGATGGTGGCGCCGTGGTTGCCGGCGACGTCGTCCTCGTCGCATAGGATGACGGGAACGGTCTTGTTGTCGACGCCCTTGTTGGCCAAAAGCACCGTTTCGCGCTCGGTGCCGGTGGCGCCCTTGCAGCCGTGCACGAGGTCGATGGTGCCGCGGTAGACCTTCTTGGACGTTCCAGTCAGCACGCCGTTGGCGTCGATCTCGCACTCGGTCTTGCGGCCGCGGTGGCGCAGCTCGTAGTTAAAGTCGCGCACCTGCTCGCGGGCACCCAGGTAATCGGTATCGATCGTCACCTTGGCGGTGTCGCCCAGCAGGTCGCCAGCGAGGCCGGTGGCGCTGGCGCCGGCACCCAGGATGGTGTGCTGTACGTTGACGCGCGCGCCCTCGTCCAGGAATAGGCCGGTGTCATCGAGCGCGATCCAGCTGTCGTCGAGCGTCTGCGTGCAGGTCACGTTGACGGTGGCGTACTCGTGGGCGCACACGCGCAGCACGGAACCCACGACGCCCTCGCCGGCAACGGGGGAGTCTAGGGCGATCTGCAGGTCGAGCGTTGCCTGCGGGCGGGCGACGACGTCGATGGCGGCAATCGCAGCCGCTGCGTCGACGCCGCTCACGCGCACAGTAACCGTGGCGTGCTGGTACGCGGGCACATCGATGACGATGCGCTTGGTAGCGTGGCCGGCCAGGTAGGTGTAGGCAGCCTCGCCCATGCCGGTCTCGAAGGCCTCGGCGGGGGAGAGCTCCTCCTCGAGTTTGATTGCGCCGGCCTGGTAGACGGAGGTGGCGGGCACGTCGAGCTCGGTCTCGGGCGTGATGCGGGCGCGATCAGCGGCATCACCGGGGGCGGCGGCACGGCGCTCGGGGAAACGCTCGGCCATGGCGTCCATGGCGGCGTCGAAGGCGTCGTCCGAGCCGGCAAACTGCTCGTCCAGGCCCTCGACCTCAACGGCCTCGGCGGGGGCGGCAGCAAGTTCGTCCGAAAGCTCGAGCTTGGTCTGGTTCATCTTGAGCCAACCCCAAGTGGCGGCAGGCATCGCATTGACGCCCCCGATCTCTTGCAGCACGCCGTCTCGGGGCTCCGACCCTCCTCGCGTACCTTTAGTACGCGTCGTCGGGCTCGTCGCTCCCGATACGTCGCACTGCAGAAGCTCGGATGACGTAAATGCGTTCGGCGTGTTGGTTTCCTGTTTCATTATCCAATCGCTCCTTCCATCTCGAGCTTGATCAGGTTGTTCATCTCGACGGCGTACTCAAGCGGCAGCTCCTTGGAGACCGGGTTGGCAAAGCCGTTGACGATCATGGTGCGGGCCTCTTCCTCCGAGATGCCGCGGCTCATCAGGTAGAACACCTTATCGTCGCCGATGCGGCCGATGGTGGCCTCGTGGCCGATGTCGACGTTCTTGGCGCGGATGTCCATGGCGGGGATGGTGTCGGAGCGGCTCTGGTCATCGAGCATGAGCGACTGGCAGCTTACGGTTGCCTTGGAACCCTCGGCCTTAGGCGTGGCCACGATGGAGCTGCGGAAGGTCTGGATGCCACCGCTCTTGGAGATGCCCTTGGTCTCGACGGTTGCCGAGGTCTCGGGTGCGTTGAGAACGACCTTGCAGCCGGTGTCGAGGTTCTGACCGGCGCCGGCAAAGGTGATGCCGGTAAAGCTCGAGCGGGCGCGGCGGCCGTTGAGCACGCTCATGGGGTAGAGGTAGCCCACGTGGCTACCGAAGGAGCCGCTGATCCACTCGATGTCGCCGTCCTCGTCCACGCGCGCACGCTTGGTGTTGAGGTTGTACATGTTCTTGGACCAGTTCTCGATGGTCGAGTAGCGCAGGTGTGCGCGCTTGCCCACAAAGAGCTCCACGGCACCGGCGTGGAGGTTTGCCACGTTGTACTTGGGCGCGGAACAGCCCTCGATAAAGTGCAGGTCGGCGTCGTCCTCGACGATAATGAGCGTGTGCTCAAACTGGCCGGCGCCCTTGGCGTTGAGGCGGAAGTAGCTCTGCAGCGGGAAGTCGAGCTTGGTGCCCTTGGGCACGTAGACAAACGAGCCGCCCGACCACACGGCGCCGTGCAGGGCCGCAAACTTGTGGTCGGTGGGTGGGATGAGCGTCATAAACTTCTCGTGGATGAGCGGCTCCCACTGCGGGTCGTGCAGGGCCTCCTCAATGCCGGAGTAGACGATGCCCATCTTGGACGCCGTGTCCTGCATGTTGTGGTAGACGAGCTCGGAGTCGTACTGCGCGCCGACGCCTGCCAGGTAGCTGCGCTCGGCCTCGGGGATACCCAGGCGCTCAAAGGTGTTCTTGATGTCGTCGGGCACCGACTCCCAGTCGTGCTTTTGGTCGGTGTTGGGCTTGACGTAGGTGACGATGTTGTCCATGTCCAGACCCTCGATGGAGGGACCCCACGTCGGATCCGGGAAGCGGTTAAAGATCTCGAGGGACTTGAGGCGCAGGTCGAGCATCCACTGCGGCTCGTCCTTCTTGGCGCTGATTTCGCGCACGATGTCGGGCGTGATGCCGGCGTCGAGGCGCTCGAATCCCTCCTCGCCATAGGTGAAGTCGTAGAGGCTGCGGTCGATGTCCGCGACCTCGGTGCGGTTCTTGGTCATTGCGTCGCCCCTTTACGCCTGCTGCTCGGCAACGGCGGACTCGGCCTGGGCGCGCTGCTCGGCGGCCTCGCGCTCGAAGGTCTCAAAGCCGTTCTTGTCGATCCAGGGGATCAGCGAGGCGTCGTCCTCGCGTACGATGTGGCCCTTGACCATAACGTGGACGCGGTCGACATCCAGGTGCTCCAGGATGCGCGTGTTGTGCGTGATGATGAGCATGGAGCCGTCGCAGCTCTTGCGGTAGGCGTCCATGCCGTGGCTGACGGTGGACAGGGCGTCGACGTCCAGGCCGGAGTCAGTCTCGTCCAGGATGGCGAGCTTGGGCTGCAGCAGCAGGAGCTGGAGCATCTCGACCTTCTTCTTCTCGCCGCCCGAGAAGCCCACGCCCAGCTCGCGGTTGAGGTAGGCGGTGTCCATGTTGAGCTCGGCAGCGAGCTCCTTGACGCGGCGGCGGAACTCCTTGCCCTTCATCTCCAGGCCGGGGCGGCCGGCGATGCTGGCGCGCAAAAAGCTCGACAGCGGCACGCCCGGGATCTCGACCGGGGCCTGGAAGCTCAGGAACAGGCCGGCACGGGAGCGGTTGACGGTGGTGAGCTCGGTGATGTCCTGGCCGTCAAAGACGATGCGGCCGTCGTTGACGGTGTAAACGGGGTCGCCCATGACCAGGTGGCCGAGGGTGGACTTGCCGGCGCCGTTGGGGCCCATTAGCACATGGGTCTCGCCGGCGGCGACGTTAAGGTTGACGTTGTGGAGGATGGTCTTCTCGTCCACGGAGGCGGTGAGACCCTCGATGGAAAGCAGCGGATTTGCGCTCATGCTGTCCCTCTCTGTATATGGTGTACTCATAGGTGTACGAAACCCTAGGAATCTTCTCGGAATAAAGTTACTATGGGTTCGGCGTTAGTCAAGGGAAAACCCGACTAATCCACTCGACTTTTCAGATTGTGGGACAAATTCATCGGTAGTGCTTGTCCCCAGCGTTATGGAGGGGCAGGTATGCTCATTTCTTCCAAGGGCCGCTATGCCCTCCGACTGATGATCTATATCGCGGCGTTGGGCGATGCCGAAGGCAAGATTGCCCTGCGCGAGGTTGCCGACCGCGAGCATATCTCACAAAAGTACTTGGAACAGCTGGTTCGTCCGCTTATGAAGGCGGGCCTGCTCAAGAGCGTGCGCGGCAAGGGCGGCGGCTACATGATGGCCAAGGACCCGGCCGAGGTGCGTGCCGGCGACATCCTGCGTGCCGTCGAGGGCAGCACGGCCCCGGTGGCGTGCGATGGCATTGACAACAGCTGCACCCGCAGTGATCTGTGCTCCACCGTTAAGTTCTGGCGCGGCCTGGACGATGTGATCGAAAAGTACGTCGACGGCGTGACCCTGGCAGACCTTGCCGCCGTCCCCGAGATCAACTTCGAAATCAAGCTGTAGCCCGGGCGCAATTCCTTAAGATTTCGCGGAGGGTTGTTGCCGTTTACCGATGGGTTGTTGTGCAACAAACGGGGAGCTGTAATACTGAATCCATCTTTGCAAACTGCACTTTAACCACACCGATGCAGGGAGGACGTATGCAACCCAAGCATTCTGCGATTGTTGCGGGCCTGACGCTGGCGCTTTCGTTTGGCGCCGTTGCCGCACCCGCAACCGCTATAGCCGAGGAGCCCACGCCGGGCGTTGCCTCGGATGCCACCGATATCGATAAGGGCCTCTACACCCAGCAGTCTTTCTCGGGCGTGCTGAGGTCGGTTCAGGGTGTTTCGTTTGTCAATGTGACCGACGAGATGAAGTACTTTACCAAGTACGAGAGTCACGGCAAATACAACCAGGGTTTTTCGTATGGCGACGGATACAACGCACTGGGTTATTACCAGTTCGATCGCCGTTGGTCGCTTATTCCGTTTATGAAGCAGGTCTATAACTACGACTCTGCTAAGTACAGCATGCTTAAGGACGCGATTGACCGCGGTGGCGAGATTTCCAACGGAAGCAACCCCATGTATGCGAACGGTCAGCTCACCGACCTGGGCCGCATCGCGCAGGATGCCTTCCTGGGTGCTTACAACACCGATCCGGCTGAGTTCTCGGCGCTGCAGGATGCCTATGCGTACAACTCCTACTATGCGGTGACCGAGTCGTGGCTCAAGAACGCTCTGGGCATTGATATTTCCGGTCGCGCCGATTGCGTCAAGGGCATGGTGTGGAGTATCACCAATATGTGCGGCACGGGCGGCTGCCAAGACTTTTTCCGTTGGGCGAATCTTTCCAACGATATGACCGACCGCGAGTTTGTGACCGCGCTTTCGAACAGCGTGGTTGATAACGTGGCGCGCAAGTATTCGAGTCAGCCTCAGTACCATGAGGGATGGAAGAATCGCTATAAGAACGAGCTCAAGGACTGTCTGGTCTACATTGACGAGGACGAGGACGCTGCTGCAACGCCTGTGGAGCCTGATCCTGAGCCCGCGCCGGCGCCTGGTCCGAGCATGGCGCCGGCTGCTCCCGCCGCACCGACACCTGGTACCGATGGCGATGCGGGCGATAGCGGCGATACCGATGCGCCCTCGACTGATACGGGCAGTGATGACGCCGATAACGGTGGGGCTACGTCTGGTGGCACTTCTGGCGATTCGTCGACTTCTGGCTCTGACGGCGCTACGGATGGTGCGACATCTGGCTCTACCGATGCGGGCGCTTCCAACGGCGCTGGCGATTCCTCTGCCGATGCTGGGTCCTCTAACGGATCTGGCTCTGATGCTTCCGAGGGCGGTTCGAGTGGGGGCTCCAATACCGGCGATTCCTCGACGGAAAATAAGCCTTCTACCAGCGAGCAGCTTGGCTCCATGCTTGGATCGTCTTTGACGGCGGGCATTAACGGTGGATCTTCTTCTGATGAGGGGGCGTCTGACCAGGGTTCCGGTTCCGATGCCGCCGATGCGGGCGCGAAGCAGTCCGACGCCGATGCTCAGAAGGCTGGGGATAAGGGTGGTACTACTACCGCCACCACGACGACTACGACCACCACGATGACCAAGGCCTCGGGTGGCAATATGCCCAAGACGGGCGACCTCATCGTGATGGCGAGCCTTGCCAGCGCGAGCTTGGCCACGCTTGGTGCCACGTCCATTGTGAGTGGTAAGCACAAGCTTGATCAGCAGAAGAAGGCTGCTGGCGAGGACGGATCCGAGGAGTAAGTTCCTGGTCGCCCGATAATCTAAGAACTAGGACGGGGTTCGGTGCGAATGCATCGGGCTCCGTTTTGTTGTGCAACGATTTGTTATGCCCCATCGGGGCTCTTGTTGCTACCGTTGCCCGAAACGTCTGCATGACGGCATCATTGCGGTTGAGTTGCTCGATACAATGGGCATCGTGCTGCGTTTTAGGGAGAAGTTACGGTGTCTGAACAGGCGATTTATGGTGATACTGCCTACTATGGCGTAGAGTTGATCAACCACTCGGGTTACGGGGCGCTACCGGTCGGCGAACATGACTTTGCCGAGGCCATGGATCGATGCGTGCTAGTCGACAAGACGATGTTTATTGCCGATGTCTTGGATGCTGATGCTTCCGTTGTGGCGTGTTGCCGGCCTGAAGGCTTTGGCAAGAGCATGAACCTGTCGATGCTTAAGGCTTTTCTCGAGCGACCCGCGGTCGAGCAGGTCAATCGGGGCCTGTTTGCTGGTTCCCAGATTTGGGATGCGGGTGGCGGGCGCTATCGGGATGAGTTTGCCTGCTACCCTGTGATATCGCTGGACTTTTCCGGCGCCGCGAGGTGCGGCGCCAACGTCGTCGGCGTTGTGCGTGACGCTCTTTCGGGCGAGTGCGCTCGCTTGTTGCCACTCTTAGAAGCTCCGGATTTAGCTCGAGATAAGGTGCGTCACATCGAACGCGTTGCACGTGGTGTTGCGAGCGAGGACGAGGTTGCCTCGGTGCTTGGCGTGCTCATTGAAATGTTGGAGATGGCCTGCGATGGGCAGGTTGTATTGCTCGTTGATGGATACGACGCAGCGTGGTTGGGTCGTGCGAGCACGAGGGGCGATTCCGGTGGCGATCTGGCAGAGTTACTCGAACGTGTGCTGTTCGACGCCATTGCCGCTGCACACGATTCGTTGCGGCTGGCGTGCCTGATGGGGGAGCGTTCCGGTCCTGCCGAGACGGCGCTTTCTTCGCGCGGGTGTTCGTACTGCATGTCGACTTCGCTTTTGGGCTGGTGCGACCGGTGGTTTGGCTTTTCGGATGACGAGGTTCAGGCTCTGTTGAATTGTGCTGGACGCGAGGAATACCTGGATGATGCGCGTGAATGGTTCGAGGGGTATCGGTTTGGCGGGTGTTATTGCTCGAGCCCGGCGCGCGTGATCGATTTCTTGAACCGCGGTTGTACGCCGCCGGTGCGGGCCGATTTGTATGGATACGCTGATAGCCTGAGCAGGGCGGTTGGTGATTGGAATCTCGAGAGGCTTTCGACTCTGTTCGATTTGCTTGAACCGCATGGATGCGTTGAGGCTCCGCTTTGTCTTGGCGCCATCGTGTCGAATGACGCTTGCGTCGATGATGTTTGGACCGCGTTATACCTGTCCGGCTTCCTAACGACGGATATGGTTGAGGAGCCAGGAAGCAGCGCTCGCTCCCGTGCTCTGCGTCTGCCCAATGGCGAGCTTCGCCAGGCGTTGCGTCTCGTGCTTATTGAATGGTTTGAGTGCGCCGCCGAGGATGTGCGGGACGTCGATGCGTTTCGTGACGGGTTATGTCGCGGTGACGAAGATGCGGTGAGGCAGGCGCTGCGTCGAATTCTAGGTGACGCGGGAGTCGGCGCGGTCGAGATGGATTCGCCGTTGCCATACCACCTGCTCTTGCAAGGGCTCTGCTTTGGTATGCCGGGGTACGCCAATCCGTCATCCAATCGAAAGCGCAGGGCGGATCGCTGGGATATCCAGGTGTTCCCTACGGGAAGGATGCTCGATGTGGCCGATACCCTCGGCATGCTCGACGAACGTCCGCTTGTCACTATGAACATGATGTATGACACTGACGTGGATGCCCTGGGTCTGGAGCTGTTGGCGGTTCAGGCGTTGCTCGACATCGAACGCGACGGCATCGACGAGATTCGCGTGCCGCGACCAGGTATCGGCCGCGTGCGCTGGGGCTTTGGCTTTGACGGACAGCACGTGTCCGTAGTGTGCCAGCGGCTTTAAGCAGCGGGGTGTTTTCGGCTTCTGTTACTCCGCGTTCTTCAGGGGCGGCATGGGCTTCCAGTCGGGATCCTTTATGATCTTGCGGGCGTCCTTCATGCCGCGGCGCAGCGCCGGAATGCCGGTCTTAAAGCACTTGTCGACCGCAGCCAAGCGGATGAACTCTTTGCAGAAGGTCGCGGCGTTGCCCAAGCGGAACAGCATGGGGTGGTAGTCACCGTAGATCTGCATATAGCGAGCGAGGAAGCCGCGGTTGCGCATGATGTAGTAGCGGTTGGTGTCGCTCGTGGAGTTGAGCTGTCGTTTGCCGGCGATGTCCCAGTTAGAGACGGCGCGGGCGCGCTTGAGCACCACGTCGGCGACCACGGCAGCGGGGAAATGCTGGCTGGCAACATATCCGTAGCAGGCATCGTCGCCGTAGATGAAGAAACGCGCATCGGGCAGGCCGATTATGTCGACTACGCGGCGCGAGAACAGGCCTCCTTCAAAGCATAGTTGGTTCATGGGACGGTAGCCCTCGGGGCCCAGGTCCCACTTGGCGATGGGGTTGGGGATACCAAGCGAAAGGATGAGCTGGTGCTGCCAAAAGAACGCGCCGCCGTCGAAGTCCAGGCGCGAACCCTGGATGACGTCGTAGCGGCCCGTCCACTTTGCTAGGCGTTTTGCTTCGCTGGACATTTGCGGAACGGTCGAGGAGACTGAGACCCCATTTGTCTACCGCATGCGTTATGCACTGCCGGAGCCTGCGCCGCTGGTGAGCATTGTGATTCCCACCAAGGATCACGTCGAGACGCTCGACGCCTGCGTGATGTCGATCGCCCAGAAGGCCACGTATGCCAATTACGAGATCGTCTTGGTGGAGAACAACGGCGAGGCCCCGGAGACGTTTGCGTATTACGAAACCCTGCCGGAATGCGTGGCTGCAGCATCCGAATGCAAGGGCATCGCGCGCGTTGCGTACTGGCCGGGCGAGTTCAATTACTCTCAGATCATCAACTTTGGCGCTGAGCATGCCAAGGGCGACTACCTTTTGCTGCTCAACAACGATACCGAGGTCATAAGCCCCGGTTTTATCGAAGAGATGATGGGCTATCTGCAGCGTCCCGATGCGGGTGTGGTGGGCGCCAAACTCTACTTTTCCGATTATTTGGTGCAGCACGCTGGCATTTTGGTCGGCGTGCGTGGCGCACTTGCTCATGCCAACCAGGACTTCTCGGCAAAGCGTGAGGGCTATCTTGCCCGTGCTGTGCGTCCGGGCAACTTTAGTGCCGTGACGGGCGCCTGTCAGATGGTCCGCCGCGATGTGTTTGAGCGAGTCGGAGGCTATAACGAGGAGTTTGCGGTTGGCTTTAACGACGCGGACTTTTGCCTGCGCGTGTGGGTGGCGGGCTACCGTACCATCTTTTCGCCCTATGCCGTGCTGTATCACTACGAGTTCACCTCGCGCGGCAGGGAAGAGGCCAACGAGGAAAAGCTGCGTCGCTGGAAGCGCGAGCAAGCACTGTTCATGCAGCGCTGGCCTGAGTTCTTCCTCGATGGCGACCCATGGCTCGGATCGTACCTGTCCTCCGAGAGCGAGTTTGGCGCCTTGTAGGTTTTCCAAACGATGCGTTGAATCGTTCGGCGCACCATGGCTTGGCTCGCGTCCCCCCAATCTAGTAGACTCTAAACCGTTGCTAGATTAGGGGGATTTTCCATGAAACGCTCCATGAAACGAGTTTCCGGGGCCGCCGCCGTCCTCGCGGTCGCTGCCGCCCTGGCCC
>DBFBKG010000081.1:0-13274 GCA_048203815.1 Collinsella sp.
CTGCTGAGCTTCCTTCCGAGGAGGAGCAGTTCAACGCCTACCGTAAGGTCGCCAGCGTGCTCAAGGGTGCTCCGGTCATCATCCGCACGCTCGATGTGGGTGGCGACAAGGAGATTCCGTATCTGCATATGGTCAAGGAAGACAACCCCTTCATGGGCTTCCGCGCCGTGCGTTACTGCCTGGCCAATCCCGACCAGTACAAGGTCCAGCTCCGTGCTCTGCTGCGCGCCAGCGCCTTTGGTGACGTCAAGATCATGATCCCGCTCGTCACCTGCGTCGAGGAGGTCGTGGCCGTCAAGGAGCTCGTCGAGCAGTGCAAGGCCGAGCTGACCGAAGAGGGTCGCAAGTTCAACGAGAACATCGAGGTCGGCATCATGGTTGAGACGCCCGCCGCTTCGCTGCTCGCTGACCGCCTGGCCGAGGTCGCCGACTTCTTCTCCATCGGCACCAACGACCTGATCGGCTACACCATGTGCGCCGACCGTGGCAACGACACCATCTCCAACCTGTACCAGGTGTACTATCCCGCCGTGCTCCGCTCGCTCAAGAACATCATCGAGAGCGGCGTGAAGGCCGGCATCATGGTTGGTATGTGCGGCGAGGCCGCTGCCGATCCGCTGCTTGAGCCGCTGCTGATCAGCTGGGGCCTGGAGGAGTTCTCGATGAGCGCTCCGTCGATCCTGCGCGCCCGCAAGACCATCAGCCAGTGGACCAAGGCCGAGTGCGACGAGCTCGCCGAGAAGGCACTCGCCTGCAACACTGCCGCCGAGGTCAAGGCGCTGCTCGAGTCCGCAGCTCGTTAATTTGGTATCAGAGGTAACCGCGTGGTTGGAATGGGCCGGCCACGCGGCCCTCACATATACAGGGGGTACTGTAAATGTTCTACACGCTAACCGCTAACCCGGCTGTCGACATGACAGTTTCGAGCTCTCCGCTCGAGCCCGACGAGAACGTCCGCACCGGCTCGGCCAGCTACACGGCTAACGGCAAGGGCCTCGACGTGTCCTTCGCCTTTAAGAAGATGGGCGTCGACACCGTCGCGCTCGGCTTCTTCGCCGGCTTCACGGGCAAGTTCATCGTCGAGGAGGTCATGAACCTGGGTTGCCTGTGCCGCCCGGTCTGGACCGACGGCATCACGCGTATCAACACCTACGTCAACGATGGCCAGCACGAGTACGGCATCCTTAACCCCGGCGCCCCGATTACGCCGCAGCACCAGGAGGAGCTCTACAACATCCTGGACACCGCGGGCGATCTTGAGTGCCTGATCGTCTCCGGTTCCGTGCCTCCCAAAGCTACGCCCGACTTCCTGGCTCAGGTCATGGAGCACGCTCAGGCCCGTGGCGCCGACGTCGTCCTGGACCTGTCCTCCGACAAGCTCAAGGAGCTCGCTCACAAGAAGCCGCTGCTCATCAAGCCGAACCATCACGAGATGAAGGCTATCTTTGGCGTGCCGGTCGACACCGACGACGAGGTTCGCGTTGCCATGAAGCTCGCCCACGACGCCGGCGTCCAGAACGTGCTGCTCACCCGTGGTAGCCGCGGCGACGCTTACTTCTCCAACGGCGAGGACATCTGGTACGCCAAGCGTGAGTTCAACATCAAGCTGGTCTCTTCCGTCTGCGCCGGCGACTGCACCCTCGCTGCATTCCTGCACAAGTGGTACAGGAATCGCGACAACGTCGAGGAGGCCATGAAGCTCGCTATGGCCACCGGCGCCAACGTTGCCGAGTCCGTGGGCATTGGCGACTTCGGTCACGTTGACGAGTACAGCAAGCGCGTTGCTGTCCGCAAGCTCGATCGCAAGTAAGCGAAACGCGACAAATTCGTGCGCATGCGGCGCCCTGACTTCGGTCGGGGCGCCGTTTTTTTTTCGTGGGAAAAGTGAGATGAAACTGACCTTCACCGCTTCCACACCGTTCGCCGAGTTGTTGTAGCCTTTTGCCGAAGCGTGGAATATACTTTCATTAACACGTTGCTTCGTGAAAGGAACATTCATGATTTACACGCTCACTGCAAACCCCGCTATTGACTACAACATCGCCTGCGACGGCCTTTCCGCCAATACCGTTACGCGCACCCGTAACGCGGTCTACACCCCCAACGGCAAGGGTCTCAACGTCTCTTTTACGCTCGACCACTACGGCGTCGACACCACAATCCTGGGCTTCTTCGCCGGCTTCTCGGGCGAGTTCATCGTTAAGGGCGCCGAGGCCCTGGGCGTGCCCGTCAAGCCCGTGTGGACTGACGGCATCACGCGTGTCAACGTGTTCCTCAACGCCGGTCCCGACACCGAGTACAACATGGTTAATGCCGGTGCCGCCATTAACGAGGCCAACGAGCAGGAAATGTTTGAGCTTATTGATTCGCTCGACGACATGACCTGCCTGGTTATCAGCGGCTCGCTGCCCCCCAACACCTCCGAGGGTTTCCTGGCCGAGGTCCTGCGTCGCGTCAAGGCGAAAGGCGCCGAGTTCGTGCTCGACATCTCGAGCCATCAGCTTGCCGACCTCATTGCCATGGAGCCGTTGCTCATTAAGCCCAACGACGACGAGTTGCTCGACATTTTTGGCATTAAGGTGAGCGGTGGCGACGACGAGTCCGTCAAGGGCGCGATGGCCGAGCTGCACGCCAAGGGCGCCAAGAATGTGCTGCTGACCCTCGGCGGCGCCGGTGCCTATTTCTCTAACGGCGAGCACATTTGGTTTGCGAACCGCACCTTTGATGTCAAGCTGCTGTCGACCGTCTGTGCCGGCGATTCCTCGCTCGCTGCCTTCCTGTCCGTGTGGCACGATGCCCCCGAGCGCGTCGAGGACGCCCTGCGTCTTTCGATGGCCACCGGCGCCAACGTGGTTGAGTGCCCGGGTCTGGGTGACTTTGCCAAGGTGGATGAGTACAAGAAGAACATCGAAGTTCGCCAGGTCTGCTAGTTCCGGCACCTCGCCTGAATAGTTCGACTAATTCGCATCCGTCTTATATCAGGACGGATGCGTTTTTGTTTATCGGACTTGCGTGTGCAGTGGAGGCTGTTTCTTGCTAGACTTCTTGCAGACGCAATCGATAGCCAATTTGATAGTCGCAGGAGGCCATAGGCATGTGCAATGTTTCGCTTAACGGTACGCAGCCGACCGATGCCTCCATCCGTGTCCTGCGTGCGCTCGAGGCGGCCGGTCTTGAGGCTTGGTATGTAGGCGGTTGGGTGCGTGATGCCCTGATGGGGCACCCCAGCCACGATGTTGACATGTGCTGCAGAGGCCTGTGGCAGGAGTCCAAAGCGGCGCTCGAGGCGGCTGATATTGCCGTGGTCGAGTCGGGCATTAATTTTGGCGGCATCACGGCTATTTGCGATGGCGAGCGCATTGAGGTCACCACCTACCGCCTGGACGGCTTTTACACCGACGGTCGCCATCCCCAGAGTGTGGAGCGTGCGGCGTCGCTTGAGGACGATCTGGCGCGTCGCGACTTTACCGTTAACGCTATGGCCTGGCATCCCGAGCGCGGTCTTGTCGACCGCTATGACGGCCAGGGCGACCTGGGCCGTAAGCTCATCCGCGCCGTTGGAGATCCCAAGCGTCGTTTTAACGAGGACGCGCTTCGCATGCTGCGCGCGGTGCGCTTTGCCTGCCGTCTGGATTTTATCATTGAACCCGCGACCAAACAGGCACTGGCCGAATGTGCGCCGCTGCTCGATGCCGTGGCACGCGAGCGCGTGGGTATTGAGCTCGAGGGCATCCTTTCGACCGGCCACGGGGGAGACGCTATGTTGCGCTACCCCGAGCTTGTTTGCGCCGCCGTGCCCGAGCTCGCGCCCGCCCGCGGGTTTGACCAGCGCAGTGTCTATCATGCCTTTAACGTCTACGAGCATATCGCCCGCGTGCTGACGGTGGCAGGGGAGCTGGCGCTGTGCGATGGTGTTGCGCCCTCTTCGAGCCTTATGTGGGCGGCGTTTTTGCATGACGTTTCCAAGCCCGAGTGCTTTACGGTCGATCACGCCGGCAGCGGTCACTTCTACGGTCATCCCGAGCTCGGCGCCAAGAAGGCGCGTGTCATCATGGATCGTCTGGCGCTCTCGCACGATTTGGTGCGCGATGTGTGCCTGCTGATCAAATACCATGACAAGCCGCTGCGTCCCGAGCGATCCTGCCTGCTCAATATGATGCGCGCGCTTTCGGGCGAGGGTGTCGATACGCCGCGTCTGATGGACGAGCTCATGGACCTTAAGCGTGCCGACACGCTCGGCAAGGCGCCCTCGTGCTTCTATTACGTCGAGACGATCGAGGAGATGCGAGCTCTGGCACGCGAGTTGCTGGCGGCGGGGGAGCCCTATACGCTCAAGATGCTTGCTATCAATGGTGGCGACTTGATTCGCGCCGGCGTCAAGCCCGGGCCGGAGTTGGGCAATCTACTCAACACCGCCCTCGACGCCGTGATCGAAGACAACATTCCCAACGAACGTGAAGCCCTCCTGGCCCACCTCAACCTGGGGTAGTCAGGTGGTTCCATTCCATATGAGCTGCCCGGTTGACCTGCGCTTTCCATAACCTCACGACAAAATCTGGGCAATTTAGAATTTCTTCTTGCGCTTGCGTTTTTTGTCCCGTATTATATTTCCTTGCAGCACGGCAGTGCAGATGTCATGTGGCCTGTTCGTCTAGCGGTTTAGGACGCCGCCCTCTCAAGGCGGAGATCACCAGTTCGAATCTGGTACGGGCTACCACTTCTTTTCTGCTGAGGCTTATGGCCCGTTCGTCTAGTGGTTTAGGACGCCGCCCTCTCAAGGCGGAGATCACCAGTTCGAATCTGGTACGGGCTACCATGAATCTGAGACCCGGACTTCCCACGGAAGTTCGGGTTTTTTATTTCCAAGCAAACCATCTGCAATTCCCATTTGGCCCATAGCTTTACGTTCTGCTTGTGGCCCTTGCGGGTACAATATGCAAGATATTTGGACGGTCAGAAGGAGCCTCATGAAGGAGTCCTCTCAGCATACATCTAAGCCCCAGGTCGAGGTTGAGGCCTCGGGCGGCGATGACAACAAGGGTGCGCGTCGCGGTGCCATTTTTATCGGCGTCGTGCTGGTTGGCTATATCGTTTATCTGATTGCGACCGGTCAGATGGGACAGTTTTGGGCTGCCATGTCGAGCGTCCAAGCGCCGTGGCTCGTTGCTGCATGCTTTTGCATGTTCCTGTACCTGTTCTTTGGCATCGTTGCCTATGCGATCGCCGTCTGGCTCGATCCCAATTCGCCCGTCGGCATTCGCGACCTGATCTCGGTCGAGGCGAGCGGTATCTTCTTTGGCAACCTGACGCCCATGATGATGGGCTCCACGCCTGCCCAGATCTACCGACTGACCAAGGCAGGCCAAAACGTCGGCGAGGCCGGTGCCACGCAGTTCACGCGCTTTATCGTGTATCAGTTTGGCCTCGTTGCCTGGGGCGCCATTCTGCTGCTTGCCCGCATGCCGTTTTTCGCTGAGCGCTATGGCGACATGACGCTGCTGTGCGTCTTTAGCTTTGGCGGTCACTGCTGTATTCTGCTTGGCATCTTTGCCGTCGCGCTTATGCCCAAGACCGTCACGCGCGTCGCGCACTGCATCATCAATTGGCTCGAGCGAATGGGCGTCTCGGCCACCAAGATCGAGGGCTGGCGTACGTTTGTCGACGGCGAAATCTACTCGTTCTCCGAGAAGTTCAAGCTTTCGGCCGGTCACTTTTCGTCCATGCTGCTCACGGTGGTCATCACCATGTTGCAGCTGGCGTTTTTCTACCTCGTGCCGTATTTCCTGATGCTTGCCTTTGGCCACCACGAAGTCGACTTTTTCTCGGTCATGGCCGCGAGCGCCTTTGTTCAGCTCCTGAGCTCTGCTGTTCCCCTGCCCGGTGGCACCGGCGGCGCCGAGGGCGGCTTCGCGCTGTTCCTGGGTCATTTCTTTGGATCGGCGTCGACCGCCGGTTACCTGCTGTGGCGCCTCATTACGTTTATTGCGCCGACTATTTTGGCCGCGCCCCTGCTGGGCCTTAAGAGTGCTCACAACGAGAGTATCCATGCACGCTGGGATCGTGTGATGCGAAAGCTCGGACGAACGCCTCAGACGTCCTCTAAGCCTGCAAAGCCCCATCCTGTGCATGCGGTTACCGTGGACCCCAATCAGCATGCTCAGAAGGCTTCTGGGGCCGCCAAACCGGCGCATAAGGCCTATGTGCGCCAGACGGGCGACGGCATCCGTGTGTCCCCGGCTGCTTTGAACAAAAAGAAACACTTTAAGGCGTAATAGTTGGTCGTGCGTTCTTCATGTTGCCGGGCATTTTTGTACCGGATGGGGGATAATCCTCTTACGTAGATTAACTCTCATCTGTTGATGAATGCTCGCATTCTGAAGGGACACGTCCATGGCCACCAGCAAACCGCGCCTCGACCGCCGCATCGTTCGCAGCCGCAATGCCATCCTGTCTGCGTTTGAGCGCCTGTTGATGGATAAGCCGCTTGCCGACATTACGGTGAGTGCTATCGCGCGTGAGGCAAATGTCGACCGCAAGACCTTTTACGTACACTTCGGTACGGTTGACGGCCTGCTCGATGCGATCGCCGTTGATGTGGTGGAGATGATTGCCGACTCGGTCGAGAAAACGCTTGCTTCCATGGACGGCGACACGAACGAGCGTGACCTCGGAGCGGCGGCAACGTTTTTTAAGACCATCAACGAGGCACTTTGCAATAACCTCGTGCTCAATCGCCAGCTGATTGAAAACATCCCGCTCGACGATTTTATGACGCGTTTACGCGTGCCGCTCGAGCACGAGATTGCCGAGCGCGACTTGCTGCCCCACGGCCTCAAGGACGAGATGTTCGACTATTATCTGGCATTTTTGCTTTCGGGCATTATCGGCATTTACCGCACGTGGGCGCTCTCCGATGGCTCGGTGCCCATCGAGCGCATCTCGGAGGTCGCTAACAATCTGACGTTGAACGGACTATCGAGTCTGGAGTCTCGTTTCGAATAGCACTAGCGCCTTATCCCCCCCCTGAGTTGCGGTGAAATAGGGACTGAATAGGCCTTCTAGCGGCCTAAACAGTCCCTATTTCACCGCAACTCAGGGGGATTGCATTACTGGTAGCGCAGGCACTCCACGGGGTCGAGTTTTGCTGCCCGGCGGGCGGGATAGAAGCCGAAGATGACGCCGATGCCGACGGAGACCGCAAAGGCCAGCAGCACCGTGGCGATCGAAAAGCTCGGCGTAATGGTACCGCTGGCACCGAGCTCGCCAAGCACGCCGGAACCCGCGGCGAACATCGCTAGTCCCCAGGCAAGCAGGTAGCCAATCAAAACACCCAGCAGGCCGCCGGTGACGCACAGCGCCGAGGACTCGGCCAAAAACTGTGCGGTGATATCGCGACGGCTGGCACCCAAGGCTCGACGAATCCCGATTTCGCGGATACGCTCGGTCACATTGGTGAGCATCATATTCATGATGCCGATACCGCCCACGAGCAGCGAAATGCTGGCAACGGCGCCCATGATGAGCGAAAACGCGCCCATAAAGGAATTGAGGGCGTCGATGGCACTTCTCATTGAGGTCGCCGATACGCTGTCATACTCGTCGTCGTCCGCGATGCCCTTCATGCTGCGCACCTTGGATTCAATCGTCTTGCACATCTCATCCATGTCCGTGCCCTCGGCGGCGAGCGCCGTTACGCTGGGAAACGACGGGTTCTCGTCGCCAAAAAGACCCGAGATGGTCTCGCGCGGCATGTATAGCGTGAGCGAGCCCATAGAGTCGCTGCCGCCGTCGATAACGCCGACAATCTGCACCTCGCCGTTCGACACCTTGATGGTCTTGCCGAGCGCGTCCTGCTCGTTGCCGTACAGCTGATCAGCGCCGCCACGGCTGATGAGCGCCACGCGTGCGCCAGATTGGGACTCGGCCTGGGTGTAGGTGCGTCCCGCAACAAGCTTGCTGGCGCCCACCGCGTCGAGCATGTCGCTATCGACGCCCTGCGCCATGACGGTATAGCTTTTGTCACCGGCCTTGTACTCGGTATAGGCGCTGTCCACGATGCCGATCTGCTCGATCTGCGGCACCATCTTGCGAAGCTTCTCAACGTCCGATTCGGTGAGCTCTTGCGACGAATAGATCTGCACTATACGCGCTGCGTTGAGGCCCAGGCTGTTGACCAGGCTGTTTTGGATACCGCCGATAAGCGAGGTCATGGCAATGACGGAGGCGATGCCAATGACGATGCCCAGGATGGTGAGTAGGCTGCGTCCCTTGTTGGCCTCGAGGGAGTGAAGGGCTTCTTGGATGAGGTCGCGCGTGCTCATGCCTTCACTCCTTTCGTCGGATTGGCGTCTGCGTAAATCATGGGCAGGTTATCAATGGCGCCGCGCAGGGTCTGCGGCGCGTGCGCGATGTACGCGCCGTCGTGAATCCGGCCGTCGCGAATTGTTACGGCACGGTCGGCCTCGGCGGCGATACCGGGATCATGCGTGATGAGCACGATGGTCTTGCCGCGTTCCTGAAGTTTGTGGAAGGTTTCCATCACGAGTGCTCCGGTGGCGGAGTCCAGGTTTCCCGTCGGCTCATCCGCCAGGATGATGGGCGGGTCGTTGACGAGGGAGCGCGCGATGGCAACTCTCTGCATCTGCCCGCCCGAGAGCTCGGAGATGCGGTGGTCCCAGTGGTCGACCGGCAGCGTGACGGCTTGCAGCGCATGGACGGCGCGCATCTCACGCTGAGCCCGCGGCACGTTGGTGTACGAAAGCGGCAGCATGACGTTTTCGATGACCGATAGGCGCGGCAGTAGGTTAAAGCTCTGAAAGACAAAGCCGATGCTCAGGGCTCGGACTTCGGTGAGCTCGTCATCGTCGAGCTCCGCCACGTTGAGGCCCTGCAGGTAATAATCGCCTGCCGTCGGCTTGTCCAGGCAGCCCAGGATGTTCATGAGCGTTGACTTGCCCGAGCCCGATGGGCCGGTAATGGCCACGAATTCGCCGGGATTCACTGCCAGGTTCACGTTGTGCAGGATATGGGCGCAGCCGGCCTCGCTCTCAAAAATGCGATGCACGTTGCGGATGTCGATGACGGGACGCATTACATGCCCTCATCGGCAGACATGCTGCCAGAGTCGCCGCCGTCGGCCGTCATGCCTTCGCCAGTGTCCACGATAAGGGTGTCGCCGTCGCGCAGCTTGGTGACCGGCACGTCCGCGTTGATCTCGTTGCCCTGGTCGTCGCGCTTGACCTGCGTTTTGCCGACCACGGCGTCGTTATCGTTTTGCGTCACGACGGTCACCTTGACGCGTCGGGTCTGTTTGCTTTCGCCGTCGGTTGCCACGTTGACGTAATAATGCTCGCCATCCTCGGTCATGAGCGCCATAGTCGGTACCATCACCACATCGTCGAGCTGTTCGGTTACCACCGAGACCTCGGCGGTCATGCCCGGCTTGAGGCGCGCGTCGGGCGCATCAATCAAAATATCGACGTTAAAGGTCACGCTGCCGCCGCCGTTAGCGTCGGAGTTTGCCACCGAAGCGATTGTCGTGACCGTTCCCTGGCTCACGATATCGGGAAAGGCCGGATAGGTAACGTTGGCGCTCTGGCCCACGGCGATCTTGGCGATATCCTTTTCACCCACCTGAACGGTGACCTTCATCTTGGAGAGGTCGGCGATCTGCATGCACTGCTTGCCGCCGCTCGTATCGCCTTCGCCCATAATCATGCCGCCCGTCACCGTGGCGCCGACCTTGGCGTTGAGCTCTACGATGCTGCCCGTGCTGGGCGCGGTCACGGTGCGCTCGGCAGCTTTGGCGTTGGCTTGGTCCAGGTTCGCCTGGGCCGAGGCCAGGTTGCGTTGGGCGCTCGAGACGGCACTCGTGTCGGCGGTGCCGCTGACGCCACTCGCGCCTGCCGCATCTGCGTCAGTCGCCGGAGCGGCTTGGGCGGCAGCTACCGCTTTCTGCGCGTTGGCGAGGTCTTCCTTGGCAGCTGTCACCGCGCGCTGCGCTTCGGCAACATTGCGATCGAGCTCGTCGTTTTTAATGGTCATGAGCACGTCGCCCTCGTTGACGGACTGGCCGGCCTGCACGTTGATCGATGCCACCGTGCCGTCGACAGAAGGGGAGACCACCGAAGCCGAGATGGGCTTGAGCTGGCCTTTAGCCTCGACGGTGGTCATAAATGTGCCCTCGGTGACCATGTCGGTCACCGGCCCGTTGTTGCCTGCGGGCCGTGCGTTGATGACGAAGGTCACGACAACGGCGATGAGCACAATGGCGGCCACGACGCCTGCCGCAATGCCGCGTCGGATGAGCTTTTTGCGCCGACGCTCGGCACGCTTCGCCTTGAGCTTGGCGTAGGCCTTTTCGTCAGAAATCTCGGTTGTATCGCTTGTGCTGTCGCTTTGCTGTGTGGCGTGCACGGTTGTTATGAGGGGAAGCGTTTCGGTGGCACCCTCGGGCGCTCGCTCGGTATCATTCGGTCCCGGGGTGATGGTGGGGACATTCGACATGGCGTCTCCTTTATAGAAAGTTCCTCGATAAGTATATGCGCCCGTCGCGAGAGGCGGGCGCATTATGGCGGTATCTTTCGGAACTGTTAGATTGGAGCGTCAGCTCCCCGTTGTGCGAAGGCGTGTTTCCCTACGAGTGCACGACCACGCACAGGCCGACGCTGATGCAGTCGTGGAGTGCCTTGGCATCGGCCAGGCGCAGGTTGATGCAGCCGTGGCTACCGCACCATTTGTACGATTCGGCACTATCGAAACTCGAATCGTTTTGCCAGGTAGCGTCGTGGAAGCCGACCATATTGCCCTCGAACGGCATCCAGTAGCTGACCGGGCTCTCGTATTTGGGCTTTCCGGTCGCGGGGTCTTTGGCACCGATGAGCTTGCTTGCGCCGTCGTTGCTGTTGATCTGCCACACGCCCTCGGGGGTGGCGTCTTCGCCCGGTTTGCCGGAAATAAAGTTGGCCTCCCACACGATATTGCCGTTCTCGTCGTAGTAGCGCGCGTGCTGCTCGGACAGGTCGACGTCGATATAGGCCTTCCAATCGGGCTCGCCCTTGGCGGTAAACGTGTCGGCCTTCTTGGAGTACGAAATCTCGATATCGCCGGTCTGCTTGTTATTGATAGCGTCCTCTACTTGCTTGGCGAGCGTGTCGCTGTCGATGGACCAGCCAAAGTCGCCGCCCTCTACAGCGCATTCCTTACCGTCGGCGCGTGTCCACCAGCGGGTGGTGCCCACGGTGTTAAAGCCGTTGGCGAGCTCGGCGGCCCAGCTGCTGATCTGCGACGTATCGAGCGTGGGGTTGGCCGGATCGGCAAAGCTGATCCACTGCAGCACCGAGCTGCCGTCGACCTTGCCGGAATCGTTGCCGTTGAGCTTAAGGGTCACGTTGACGCCCAGGAAGTTGTTGGCGGCATCGCATGCAGCCTGAATCTGGTCGTTGGTGAGGGTGCCGTTGAGCGGTTCGTAGGCGTCGTTGCCGATCTTGGTGATATCGACGTTCTCGGCGAGCGACGCGAGCTCGATCTCGGCATATTTGATGACATGCTCGCGGTTGATCTTCTCGTTGGAACGGGCTTTCTCAACGGTAAACTTGCCGGCCTTCTCGTCATAGGAGCTGGCGGCCTCGAAGGTGCCCGAGCGGCCCTCGTTGAACTCGTCGATAGCGCTGCCCAGGCCCTCCTCAAACTGCTTTTGGTCAAAGGCATCGGAGAGCATGGACAGGTCGACGTCCTGGTCCAAGTCGACCGAGTCTTTCTTGGTGGCGCTATCGGTTTTGCCGCCGAGCGACGCGATGAGGCGCGATGGCCACAGCAGCGGCTCGTTTTTGCTGATAATCTCGTGGGCGGCTTCCTCGCCATCGACGATGGGTTCGTCGGACTCGGGCTGGTAGGTCCAGCTAAAGTCATCGCCCGACACGGTGAGCTTGTAGCGCTTCCATGCTGAGTTGACCTTGGTGGCTGCCGAAGATGCGTTAGAGAGCGAGATGTCGACGCCGGCGATGGTAGTGTTGGGGTAAGCGACCTGCGAGAACGCCACGACGCCTACGATGTAGACGATCGCGACGAGGCCGAGTACGACAAAGAGGGCCGTCTTTCCGCCCGACTTGCTGCTTTTGTTGGTTCGCTTGTCCGCGGGCCCGCGATTGTTTGCCGTGCGAGCGTGCGAAGGGCCCTGCTTGGGGGCGGCACCATGTGCGGGACGCTGCTGATATTGTTGATGCTGCTGGTATTGACGCTGATTCGGGCGCTGTGAGGCATTGGCCGGGCCGTGTTGTTGGGTGTGAGCCGGCGCGATGGGGCGCGGCGATTGGACGCCGCCCGTATGCCTACTGGGCTGTTGCGGATCGGGAATCATGTTGCTGCGGTCGATTTGCGACATCGTATATATTTCCTTCGATTTTCGCCTTGCGGCTCATCGTGTTTTAACTGGGCTTGCATTATAGCGATTAGCCTGTTGTTTGTGGTGCGGAAACAGTATCAGTTTGGATAAGTCAGCCTATCCGCATACGCCGCATTTGGCGCAGGCAGAAAGCGCGGCCGGGGCTTGAGCGATGCCACCCTTGGCCGTCTCGCGCAGGGTTGCCGGCAGGGCGTGGCCCACCGAGAGCATCACGTGCGCCATCTGGTCAAACGGCACCAGGCTCTTGATGCCGGCGAGCGCGAGCTGGGCCGAGCTGAAGGCCGCGGCCACGCCGATGGCATTGCGGTTTTGGCACGGCACCTCGACCAGTCCGCCCACGGGGTCGCAAACGAGTCCCAGCAGATTACTCAGCGCGATGGAGCTGGCGTCGAGTGCCTGCTCGGGGGTGCCGCCGAGCATCTGCACCAGCGCGGCGGCGGCCATGGCGGCGGCGCTTCCTACCTCGGCCTGGCAGCCGCCCTCGGCGCCGGCGACGCAGGCGCTCGTGGTGAGGTTGAGGCCGATGGCGGCGGCGCAGTAGAGGGCGTCCATGACCTGCTCGTCATTGAGCTGCAGGTGGTCGGCCAGGGCCAACACGCAGCCGGGTACGACGCCCGCGGAGCCTGCCGTGGGGGCCGCGACGATCACGCCCATAGTGGCGGAGCGCTCAAGTACGGCCATGGCACGTGCCACGGCTTCGGTCTGTACGGCGCCCATTAAACTGGAGCTAAGGTCGTTGCGGCCGGTGGCATCGACGAGCTTAGCCTCGCCGCCGATAAGCCCGCCGAGCGAGCGCTGCGGATTGGCGATGGGGGCCGTGGTCTCCTCGCGCATGACGTCGAGCACGCGGCGCATGGCGGCGACGGCGTGC
>DBFBKG010000082.1:0-20653 GCA_048203815.1 Collinsella sp.
GCTCGAGGCTGGGGTAGAGGTGGTAGAAGCCGTCGAAAAGGCTCTTGAAGCCAAAGGCTTGCTGCCAGTCCGCCATTCCGGCACGCGTCATGCCCGCGTGGTTGTAATGGTTGAACCCGGCGGCGCTCGACATGCCCGAGCCGATGCCGACGATGATGGCGTCGGCATCGGCGATAAGGCTTCGAAGCCTCATCGCTTCTCTTTCTAGAGGCGGCATCGGGCGATCTCCTCAAAAGCCGGGGCCATATCGCCGTCAACGAGAATTGTCTCGCACGATGCATCGGGCGCCAGGGCCTGACTGTAGTTGAACACGATGTAGGTGGCGTGTTCGCAGACGTTCGCGACCTGAGCGAGCATGCGCTTTATGACGCCGTTGCGCAGTCCCACACCAAGTTCGAGGATGGCAACCTTGTGGTTGCGATGGGCTTGCACAAGGTGTGCGAGCTCTTCGAGCTGTGCCATGGCGAGGGCATCTGGATGGGCGAGACGCCGCTCGTCAATCGACGTGCGTATGCTCCCTTCCGTCTCGAGTACACGGTTCTCGCTGAATCCTGCGCGGGCAAAGTGTCCGTCGATATTGCACGTGATCACGAAGGTGTCGACGTGCTCCGTAAGATGCCACAGCCCGTTCATGAGCGGGCTGGGTTCATACTCGACATACTCCTTTTGATGGAACCGCTCGGCCCATCGGCGTCGTACGTTTGCATCTGGAGAGGCGAGCCCCTGCAGTATGCAGCCGATGCCGTCGGCCTGGGCGAGGTCCCCGTACGCCTCCCGGAAATGGGCGTCGGCGCAGAAGAGATTGAGCCCCTCTGCCATGTCGAGCCCGTTGCTGGCGCCGATGATGACAAGATCCGCCTCGGCAAGTGCCTGGCCGATACGAACCGCTTTTACCATTTCCATGCGCTACCTCCCCAGCGTCTTGCGCACGTCGGCGAGCACGTCGGCGATATCGGCACGAATGGCGAGCCCCCGATCCTCGATTGCACGGGGGAGAAACTGCGTCTTGTTGTTCACGGCGATGTAGCTAGCCTGCGGCAACTGCGCCGTGAGGGCCCAGAACGGCTCCTGGATAAACGCGGGCGTCATGCGGCCCACGCCCAGCTCAAGGAAGAGGATCCTCTGTCGCGCGTGCGCGTCGAGCCAGTCGGACACCTTGTGGTACTGCTCCTCGTAGAGCTCGCCCTGCAGGAAGTTGCCGTAGCCGCGAACCCAAGGGAACGCCTCTGCCCCGCAGTGCGGGCAGCGTGGCACGAGTTCTGTCGGAACCTCTAGGCCGTCTCCCATGGCCTCTACCATACGAGAGACCGGCTCGATGGCGTCCCATACCTCGTCCGTACAGCAACGGGAGCACTGGAAGAAGCGGTGGTCGCCTTGGATTTCTGCCACCTTCTCCCAAGGGTAGATTTTCATGAACTGCGTGTCCTGGTTGGTGGTGAGAACGAAGAAGTCTTTCTCGGTAAGAATGGCGTCGAGATCTTTGTAGGGCCCGCGCAACGGGGCGTTGAGCGTGGTGTCGAGGAAGGTGGCAAGGTAGCCCCAGCGCGACTCGGCGGTGGGCCAGCGGTAGGACGACCCTTCAAAAGCGCCTCTGAAACCGTAGCGCTCGGCGAATTTGCCGAAATGCCTGCGATAGGTCGCGTTGTCCTCGTAGTAGAAGTCGCCGCCGCCCGCCGCGGAGAGCCCGGAGGCCCCGCCTACAAGCACGCAATCGGCTTCATCGATCATGCGGGCAAACGTTTCGATTTGCTGGTCGTAGGGCTCGGGCTCGCGGGCACTCAGTTCATAGGGCGTGCCGCCGGTGCGGTAGGCGGCCTGATGGGAAAACGATTGGTTGGTGAGTTCGATAACGAGCCGCTCGTATAGAGTCACTTGATACTCTCTTTCAACTACAATGAACAGGTGTCTATAAAAAGTATCAATGTTGATTTGCGTCAGAGCAATGAACAGTTTCGAGCTGCTGTCGATAAACGAGCGGCTTCTGGATATTGTTGAGCGCTGCAATTGGAGGGGCCATGGAATCGGGGAAGATCGATCGTCGCCGACGCTACACGCTCTCGGTTATACGGGAGGCGTTCTTTGCGCTGCTGGCCGAGGTCGGCTTCGCGAAGATGACGGTGGCGGATATTTGCCGCTGCGCCGATATCAACCGCGGCACGTTCTATTTGCACTACGAGGATAAATTCGCACTGCTCGACGCACTTATCGACGAGGCCCTGGCAGCGGCGCCCCCACTCGAGGGAACGGGGGCGGGGGCCCTCTGCCAGCGCCCGCCGGCAAACGATGACTATTATCTGCTCTACTCGGATGACGATGCGTACGCCCGGGTGGCGCAGCGCGTCGTCGAGCGCGGCGCTGAGCAGATGGTCCCCTCTATCATGGAGAAGACCGGGCTTTCGCGCGAGGACGCCTATCTGCTCTTCGTCCACAACGTCCAGGGAAATCTCGCGGTCAACCGCCTGCTCGGTTGGAGGCGAGGGCCCGAGTTCGCCCACGCCCAGGAGCTGCTCAGCGCCTATTCCGAAGGAGGCATGCGGGCGGTATCGGCCCCTTGCACACCGATCGCGAATTAGAACATGATAGCGTCGTCGGCCGTGAAGGCATCAAGGGATCCCTGCTTGACCTGGATGCAGACGTATGTGATGCCCGAGTCGGATGTGGCGCGGAACTGACGGTGTGCGGCGGGGGAAATGCGCAGCCAGTCGCCGGCTGCAAGCTCGATTTCCTCACGGTCGATCGTGACCGAGCCAGCGCCTTCGAGCACGCCATAGATTTCCTCGTTTTCCTTGTGTGCATGGACGAACGGAACGCCAGCGCCGGCGGGAAGATTGTTGACACTCACCTCTGCCCCGGTAAGCCCGAGCACTTCGTGCAGCTCGACACGGCTCTCATTACCGATGTGGGTCTTTGCATAATTAGCCATAATGGTTCCTCTCTTGGGGTTGATTTACCTTGCAAGCATCTCCTGCGTGAGATATATTCAACGCGAAAGCGCATGCAAATACGAGTACGCACATATTTGTAACTGCGTACTTTTTTGTGAAACCGGCATGGTCAAGGAGGTTGAGTCTCCCGTGATGGCGAAAGAGGAGCTTCCGGAGTGTCCGGTCGCAACGGCGGTAGCGCTCATTGGCGGCAAGTGGAAGCTGCTCATTATCCGTAACTTGCGCGTACGCCCCTGGCGTTTCAACGAGTTGCGCCGCGACCTTGAGGGGATCTCTCAGAAGGTGCTTACCGACAGCCTGCGGCAGATGGAGGATGATGGGCTGGTCTTTCGCCACGACTATGGCGAGAATCCTCCCCGCGTTGAGTATGGCCTTACCGAGCTCGGCCGCCAGATGATGCCCGTCGTGGACTCGCTGGCAGACTTCGGCGCTTATTACAAGACGGTCGTTTCGTAGCGGACACGCTGCTTAGGGGGCGGAGAACCGCTACGAGGGTGCTAACGAAAACCTGTCCCGAATCATCGTGCGCCTGCGGCATGAAGAAGGGAGATTCTTATGAATATCGTTGTATTGAGTGGTAGCCCGCGCAAGGGCGCCAATACCGACACCATGGTCGAGGCGTTTGCCGAGACCGCGCGCGAGGGCGGCCATACGGTCGAGGTCGTCCGCGTTGCCGGCAAAAAGATCGCTGGTTGTCTGGGATGCCAGTACTGCTTTACCCATGAGGGCACTTGCGTGCAGAAGGACGACATGGCCGACGTGATCGAGTCGCTGAAAGGCGCCGACATGGTTGTCTTCGCTTCGCCTATCTACTGGTTTGATATCACTGCGCAGGAGAAGGCCGCCATCGATCGCCTGTACGCCTTCGGTGCTACGGGCTTCCCGTTCACCAAGACGGCCCTTTTGCTCGATAGCCACAGCGAGGGCGTCTATGACGCGGCGATCGCCATGTACAAGTCAACCTGCGCGTACTGCAAGTGGGAGAACCAGGGCATTGTCACCATCAGCGGTATGACCGAGCGCGACAGCATGGCATCCTCGCCCAAGTTGGAAGGGGTGCGAGAGCTCGCCCGCAAGCTCGCCTAAGGACAAGAGGAGCGCATGGCAATCAGCGTTGGCGGAAATGCTTGCTGCCCTTACCAAGAGGATTGCTGATTGCCATGCAACGATGCTCCAGCGGACAATTCCGGCGTGCTAAAACGCCTTCTCGTTCAAGAACTCCCTGAACGCGGGAATGTCAAAGCCGACGAGACCACGCCCGCGCTCTCCAATGACGCCGTCCTCCAGGAGGCGGCGTTTGTATTGGCTTGCGTAGTTGCTGGCGACGCCCATGCGTTTGGCTATCTCCGAGACTCTGCTGGGGCCAGAATCGGGCAGCATCGCGAGCAAAAACTCAATGTCTTTATCGGAAAGCTCCCAATAGGTCGTTTCGAGAATTCGATCACGCAGCTCCATGCGGGCAAGCAGAGAACCCTGCCGGACATCGGGTGTGCTGATTTTGGGCGAGTTCTCCGAAACATCCCATGTGCGATATCCGACGAGCTGCATCATATAGGGAAATCCGTCGACGGCCTTCACGGCATCCTCGAGCGCTTCTGGCGTGATTGAGCGGCCTCCGGCCTCAACGGTTTTGCGGAATGCGTTTGCAATTTCAACGTCAGTGATTCGTCCTAACTGATGATATTGGGAACGCCTGAGGAACGAGACGGAATCGTTACGCAGCAACGCCGATACTTTGTAGGGCAGTCCTGCCATGAGTAGGGCAACTTTTTTACCTTCGCGTACAAAGTGCTGGTAAACAGAGGCAAATTGAAGCATTTCTTCGAGATCGACGGTGACTTCATCGATGGTGATGAGAAGTCCGATGTCATGTTTTTCCAGTTGCTTAAAGATGCCATTCATGCGCGTGCGCCAGTTGCCCTGAGCCTCTTGAGCATGTGTCCAATCGATGCCCATTGGGCCAATTTGAACACCGTTTATGCGCGCGTGAGGCTGTGAGAGGTAGCTATCTGCGGCTTCTTTGGTTCGCTCGATAATATCTTCGAGCATGTCTGGCATGGCGGAGACATTTGCTGCAATCCATGGTGGCCCCTTTGCAGGTTTTGCTAACTTTTGCAACTTTTGCTAAATTTTGCAAGTTTTGCTAATGGCTTAACATGCCTTGTGCCGTGGGATTGCAGGAGTGAAAAACGGGGAGTTCTATTATTCCGACTACGTTGCAACGAGCGGGGCCCGGAGCGCGATGTTGCTGCGCTCCGGGCCCCGCTGCTTTGTAAACCCATGACGGTTTGGCCGCCGTTGTTTTAGTCAAACAGACTCGGCATGTCGTTTTCTTTCATGAGGGCACCGGCAGAAGGCAGGCTCTGCGCGGTGAACTTTTCGGCCGAGACGCCGGTGCCAAGGATCTCCTCGGTTGTGCCGACGGTGGTGACCGAGCGGCCCTTCTTGGCCGTAAAGGCCTGGACGCCCTGCGTGTTGGTGGTTGTCTTGGTCTTGAGCAGCGACGTGTTGAAGTTCATCAGGCGGTAGTCGCTCGAGACCAGCGCGATGTCGCGGTCCTCCTTGAGCACCTGGGCATACAGCAGCTTGCTGCCACCGTAGATGGCGTTCTTGAGGCGCTTGCGGTTGGTTTTGGTGACGTATCCGGCAAGTGCGACGCGCACCACACGGCCGTTTTCAAAGATAAACAGCACGTCGGCCTTGTAGTCCTCGGGGTCGATGACCCAGATGACACTCTCATCGGGTTCCATCTCAAGATCGGTCGGCAGGTACGAGCCCAGCTGGGCCGACTTGGTATCCTCGAACGCCGCGACCTTGCACTTGTACACTTGGCTCTTGTTGGTAAAGACCAGCAGCTCGTGGGTGTTGGAGGACGGAAACTCGATAAAGGGTTTGTCGCCGTCCTTGTACTTGAGCGTGGTCGCCTTCTTGAGCACGCGGTCCGTCATCTTCTTAAGGTAGCCATCGCGCGAGAGCATGATGGTGACCGGGTACTCCTCGACCTCGGGCTCCAAGCTTACCTCGATGACCTCGTGGGGCTCGATCCTGCCCGTGCGGCGCGGCATCACATACTTCTTGTTGACCGCTGCCAGCTCGTCGCTGATGACTTTCTTGATGTTCTCCTCGCTCGAGAGGATCTCCTCAAGCTCGGCAATCTCGCCCTCGAGCTTGGCAATGTCCTTGGTGCGGTTGAGGATGTACTCTTCGTTAATATTGCGGAGCTTGAGCTCGGCGACAAATTCCGCCTGCGTCTCGTCGATGTCGAAACCCTTCATAAGGTTGGGCACGACCTCAGCTTCGAGCTTGGTGCCGCGGATGATGGCGATGGCCTTGTCGATGTCGAGCAAGATCGCCTCGAGGCCGTGCAGCAGGTGCAGGCGCTCGGACTTTTTGCCTAAGTCAAAGTTAATGCGGCGACGCGTGGACTCAATACGCCACTTGACCCACTCGTGCAGAATCTGGCGCACGCCCATAACACGGGGATAGCCGTCGACGAGCACGTTGAAGTTGCACGAGAACGAATCCTGCAGTGTGGTCGAGCGATAGAGCTTGGCCATGAGCTTGTCGGGGTCGACACCGCGCTTAAGGTCGATGGCGATGCGCAGACCCGAGAGGTCGGTTTCGTCGCGGATGTCAGCGATTTCCTTGACCTTGCCCTCCTTGGAGAGCTTGACGATGCGCTCGATGATGACATCGGTCTTGGTGGTGTAGGGGATTTCGTACACCTCGATGATGCGCTCTTCGGGAATCCAGCGCCAGCGGGAGCGAATCTGGAAGCTGCCAAGGCCGGTCTCGATAATCTTTTCCATCTCCTCGCGGCGGTAGATAATCTCGCCGCCGGTCGAGAAGTCGGGCATGGGCATGTACTCGAGCAGGTCGCAGTCGGGATCCTGTAGGTAATGAATGGTGGCGGTGCAGACCTCGTTGAGGTTGAAACCGCAGATGTCGGACGCCATGGCGACGCCGATGCCCTTGTTGGCCGAGACGAGGATGTTGGGGAACGTGGTGGGCAGTAGGCGCGGCTCCTTCATGGCGCCGTCGTAGCTGTCGACGAAGTCGACCGGGTCCTTGTCGATGTCCTTGAAGATCTCGGCGCTGATGGGGGAGAGCTTGGCCTCGGTATAACGCGAGGCGGCGTAGCTCAGGTCGCCCGAATAGTACTTGCCAAAGTTGCCCTTCGACTCCACGAAGGGGGCGAGCAGTGCCTCGTTGCCGGTGGCCAGACGCACCATCGTCTCGTAGATCGCGGCGTCGCCGTGCGGGTTGAGCTTCATGGTCTGGCCCACGATGTTGGCGCTCTTCTGGCGCTCGCCCTTGAGCAGACCCATCTTGTACATGGTGTAGAGCAGCTTGCGGTGCGAGGGCTTAAAGCCGTCGATCTCGGGGAACGCACGCGAGACGTTGACGCTCATGGCGTAGGGCATGTAGTTGACCTCGAGCGTCTGCGTAATCGGCTGATCAGTGACCTCGGAGTGCAGGCCGATGACGTTCTCGGCGTTGACCTGCTTTTTCTTTGGCTGGTTCTTCGTCTTCTTCTTTGCCACGATTTCCTCTTGAACTTCTTATGGGCCGTCGTTATCGATTTGCTGCTACTGCAGGTCCAGCTGGTCCAGGTATTCCTTGCCGTGCTCCGAGATATGGCGCTTGCGGCCCGCCTCGTCGTTGCCCAGCAACAGGTTGAACATGGTCTCCATCTTGGTGACGTCCTCGGGCTCTACTTTGATCAGGCGACGCGTCTCGGGGTTCATGGTGGTGAGCCACATCATGTCCGGATCGTTCTCACCAAGACCCTTGGAGCGGTTGATGGAGCACTTTTGGTCGCCGATCTCCTTAAGGATGCCGTTCTTTTCGAGCTCGGTGTAGGCAAAGTAGGTCTTCTCTTTGCAGTTGATCTCGTAGAGCGGCGACTCGGCGATATACACGTAACCCTCGTCGATAAGCGTGGGCACCAGGCGATAGAGCATGGTGAGCACGAGCGTGCGGATGTGATAACCGTCGACGTCGGCGTCCGTACAGATGATGACCTTGTTCCAATTGAGGTTGTCCAGGTCAAAGGCGCCGAGGTTCTTGATGCGCTTGTCCTTGATCTCCACGCCGCAGCCCAGCACGCGCATGAGGTCCATGATGATGTCGGACTTAAAGATGCGCGGATAGTCCTCCTTCAGGCAGTTGAGGATCTTACCGCGGACGGGCATAACGCCCTGGAACTCGGCATCGCGCGACGTGCGAATGGCGCCCGCTGCCGAGTCGCCCTCTACGATGTAGATCTCGCGGCGGCTCTTGTCCTTGGAGCGGCAGTCGATGAACTTCTGCACGCGGTTGGCCATGTCGGTCTTTTGCTGCAGGTTGGTCTTGATGCTCTGGCGCGTCTTCTCGGCATTCTCGCGCGAGCGCTTGTTGATGAGCACCTGCTCCATGATCTTGTTGGCGGCGTCCTTGTTCTCGATTAAGTAGGTCGAGAGGCGCTCTTTAAAGAAGGCCGTCATAGCCTGCTGGATAAAGCGGTTGTTGATGGCCTTCTTAGTCTGGTTCTCGTAGGACGTCTGGGTGGAGAAGCAGTTGGTCACCAGCACCAGGCAGTCCTGGACGTCCTGCCATTTGATGCCGCTCTCGTTTTTGTTGTACTTGCCCTGTTGCTTAATATAAGCATCGATGGCGCTGGTCAGAGCGCTACGGGCCGCCTTCTCGGGCGAGCCGCCGTTCTCGAGCCACGACGAGTTGTGGTAGTACTCCTGCATCATGAAGGTGCGCGAGAAGCACATGCACGCGGTAATCTTGACGTTGTAGTCGGGCAGGTCCTCGCGATCGCGACCGCGACGGTCGGCCTCGATAAAGAAGGGCTCGGTGAGGTAGTCGGTACCGACCTTCTCGAGCACGTAGTCTTCGATGCCCTTGGGGTAGCAAAAGTCCTCTTCGGTAAATTCGCCGTCGTCGCCCTCGATGCGCAGGCGGAAGGTCACGTTGGCGTTGACCACGGCCTGGCGGCGCATGGTCTCGCGATACCAATCGTGGGGGATGCTGATGGAGGTAAAGACTTCGAGATCGGGGCGCCACTTGATGGTGGTGCCAGTGCGGTCCTCGTCGCTGGGCTCAATCTCAAGCGCTTTCTTTTTGGCGCCGACGACCTTGCCCTTCTTAAAGTGCAGGGAGTACTTGTTGCCATCGCGCCAAACCGTGACGTCCATGTATTCGGAGGCGTACTGGGTCGCGCACGAGCCCAGGCCGTTGGTACCGAGCGAGAAGTCGTAGTCGCCGCCCTGGTTGTTGTTGTATTTGCCACCTGCATAGAGCTCGCAAAAGACGAGCTCCCAGTTAAAGCGCTTCTCGGAGGGGTTCCAGTCGAGCGGGCAGCCGCGGCCGTTGTCCTCTACCTGGATAGAGCCATCGCGAAAGGCGGTAAGGGTGATAAGCTTGCCGTAGCCCTGGCGCGCCTCGTCAACGGCGTTGGACAGGATCTCGAAGGCGGCATGCGCGCAGCCGTCGAGCCCGTCCGAGCCAAAGATGACGGCGGGGCGCAGTCGTACGCGCTCCTCGTCCTTGAGCTGGCGGATACTGTCGTTACCATAGTTTGCGGTGTTTTTTGCCATACTCGCTCTCTCGGTGCTTCTTTGCTGCGTTTAAGTCATATTGATAGTCAAGGTAGCATAGCCCAGCCCATAGGCGATTCCAACCAACACGAAATCCATCGAACAATCGTTCGATTAGATAATGAATGCTTGGAGTGCGGGAGGGACCTGTCCTGTCCTATCCAAACATCTGCGGCAGGTCGATGAAGACGGTTCGATCGCTTTTGCCGGCTTCGAAGCCCGAACGGGAGAAGAATCCATAGCGATGGCACTTGAGCCCCGTTGCCTCGACTTGGGCGATTTCCTCGTCGACCATTTTTTGCGTGATGGGGGATTTGCGGAACTTTGCTTCGTAGAATGCGTAGCCCTCGGGGTCTTGCGTTACCACATCGAATTCGCCGCTCGTTTTGTTTGCGGGATCGTCGTACCAGTACTTGCCTATGGCGTCGAAAGCCGGTTCGATCTTGCCGGTCCTGTTCTGCCGCACGAGGTATTGACGGCAGATCTCCTCGAACATATGAGGAACGTAGTTTTCCTCGAAGTCTTGGAAGACGTGACGATCATAGAAGACTTCCGGGTCGAGCAGCTGACGCGCTGAGGCATTGCGGAAAACATAGCGATAGTAAAAGAGCGAAAGCGGATCCACTACAAAGTAGCCGGACTTGCGCTTGTTCGTAGGGTCGTTGATGGGTGCACGCTTTTGGACGATTTCGAGTGACATGAGCTTGTCGAGCACGTCTGCCATGGCCGGACCGCTCGAGACGTGCGACTGTGCCAGCACGTCCCCCCAACGGGAGTAACCTTGTGCGAGAGCCCCGAAAACTTCGTTGGCGTTGGTCATCTTCGAGATCTCGGCATTGAGATAGGACGGCACCTCGCTTTCTAAGCGGGCGCCAGGTTCCGTGACGAGCTCGATAATGTTGTCGCGTACGCTTTGGGATTGATCGATGAGGCGATTGTAAAAGGGGATGCCGCCAAAAACGCTATAGAGCTGCACCTTGTCCTCGGGCGAGAACGCGGGATAGAACTTTGCAGCGTCAAAGTAATCCATGGGTTTAAGTTCAAGTGCGAGATCAATTCGCCCGTAGAGGGGGCTTTCATGCTCGATGAGGGATTTCATAATCTCAACGTAGGAGCCGCACAGGACAATGTTTAAACGTGAGTCTTCCCTGTGAGCGTCGATTGAGGTCTGAAGAATGCTGTCTAAGCCCTTAACCGCATCTCTCAAGTAGGGGTATTCGTCGAGAACGAGGGTAATGTTCTTGTCTTTGGCTTGGGCAAACAGAAATTCGATGAGCTCGCGGATGCCTGCGAAGGCGAGCGGAGGAAAGCTCATCGCTTCAGCAACAAGGACGGACAGACTCTCGAGGTTGTCTGCCTCGGAGGTTTGGCGGCACTCGTAATAGACCGTTGCGACGTCCGACAAATCGGTTAGCGCCTGCTTGATGAGCTCACTTTTTCCGACGCGACGCCTGCCGTAAATGAGAACATTGCGCTGCTCGGGTGCTTTGAGCGTTTTCTTAATACGGGAGAGTTCACGCTCCCTGCCAATGAATTCCACTTACTCGGTTCCTTCCGACTCGGTTTTGTCCGAGTTAATTGTATCGCATGAATCAGTTTATACTCGAGTTTACTCGGACAAAACCGAGTCGGTTCTGTCCGAGTAAGTTTGAATAGTGAACCGAAGTTGTAATGTCCGCATGGCGATGACGAATATGGTTTTCATAATGACAGATATAGTTGACATTGTCTGATATATGCAATATATTTCTGTCATGTTGCAACGGATATCTGTCCATTACCACGAAAGGAACTCCATGCCGGGCAAAAAGAACCTACGCATGAAGGCGGCGCGCGCGGCGGTTGGCCTTTCGCAAGCTGACTTGGCCGAGGCCGTGGGCGTTACGCGCCAGACCATCGGCCTGATCGAGGCGGGCGGCTACAACCCCACGCTCAATTTGTGCGTGGCAATCTGTAAAGCGCTACGCGTTACGTTGAACGACTTGTTTTGGGAAGACGAGAGCGACGTCGACCCTGACGCTCTTTAGGAGTTCGCTATGAAATTTGAAGATTTAAAACTCGTGCAAAAGTGGCGTGAATATGCCGGCCCAAAGGATGAGCGCCTGGAGGCTGAGAACGCGAAGATCTACAAGATTGGTTTCGTGCTGCTTTCGTTTGGCATGTTGATGATCTTTTTCTACCAGTTTATAGCTCGACAGGTTGCGTGGGTTCACAGCGACGCCAGTGAAATGCCGCATGGCTTTGCAACGCCGTTCGAGGCAGCCATGTATTTGTGGCTCGTTCTCGTGATGTTGATTTGCTCAGGACTGCAAACGCGGAAGGGCTATGTCGATACCAATCGTTTTGGGCAAACCGAGCATCTTCCTGTTGGATATTTCCTGCTTCTCAGCGGTCTTAGCGGCACCGCGTTCGCGCTTGTTATTGCCGCAATGCGCTGTATCGCTGAGGCGCAGGTCGTACCGCTCGAAAGCGTCTTTTGGTTGGCGAACCTGGCCACGGGCGTGTTCTGCGGTGCGACGATTTTCGCGGCCACGTTTGCTGGCCTGTGCGCAACGTTTTTCACGGCGAAAAGACGCCGTGCCAAGCTCGAGGCAGAACTCGACTCCTCTGACGACATCTAATAATGTGTGGGACAACGCAGCCAAGCGGGGCGACCTGATGTTCAACCCTAGGCCGTCCTCGATTGAGTTCGACGGACTGGGATAGACGAGAAAACAAGCGCCCCTTGGCAACCGGTGCCGAGGGGCGCTCGCGGCTTTGTTCAGATGCGAGTTTGTCTAGATGCAGAAGGCAGGCCTAACACCGACAAACGGCTCGCCGTCATGGATGCTGTAAGAATAGGGTTGGCACTTCGACTCGCAGGCCACTGCCTCACCATCCCCATTGGAGTCGGTGCACCTAAAGCAGGGATTTAGCATGTCGTCAGCCTCTTTTCCTCCGAAGCGATCGCCATAAGTTGACCAAGACCGGAGCCACCAGCCGCCCCCGTCTTGCGAGTCATATGTTCCGAGGATACGATTTGGAGTGTCTGCCGTTACTCCGGCGTCGTTGAATAGCTGGTATTGAGAGCCTTCTTGCAACAGATATGTCCAGTTTGACATCAAGTAATCGCTGAGGGGGGCGAGCTCAACAAAGCTTGGAACCCACAGCTTGTCTGAGGTCGTTGTGGTCGTCATTAGGTCAGGATCGTCATTGAGCTCTGCGCCGATGCCACCGCCGTAGTAGGAATCGATCGTATATGACACCCAAGGCATCACTGCGTCAGCCTTGTCCACGGAGACAATCTGCTCGCGCAGGTCCGAAGGGAGCTCGTTCGAGAAAGAGTCGCTGAGCCAAGAGCGCAAGGAGGCATTCTCCCAACTTATGCTGGCAGAGCCGTCGTCCTGAATCTTCTGGAATAGGTTATCGAGGTCGGCCCTCTCGAACATGTTTTTCTTGGCGATGTCATCGGCGAAGATGAACGTGATGCCCGCCTTGCCGGAGCCGTCGGACTTGTCGTCATGGTTGAACCCCATGATCATGACCTTGGTCTGTGTTCCATCGGAGAGCGTGACGTCTTTGGTCTGAGTTCCGTCGAGCTTTCCGTCCGCCGTGCAGAGGTGGTACTTCTTGGCGATCCCTATGGCTCCGTTCTTGGAGATGAGCTTGGAAATCTGGGCGATTTCCTCCCACGAATAGTCATTGAGGCAGCTTTTGACCTGTGGTCCCTTGGGCAGCAGAACGACCACGGCAGTGGCCACGATCAGGACCGCCGCAACGATGCCGCCGATGATGGCTGGCTTGGGTGTCTTGTTTCCGAGCTTGCCTGCGGGCTTAGCGCCCGGTGCGCCAGAGGTCGTTACGGGTTCTGGCGTTGTCCCCCCCCTTGAGCGGGGAGTGGCTTTCCACAACCGAAGCAGAACTTTGCCTCGTCGGGGTTTCTGACCCCGCAGTTGGGACAGAACATTTTGTTCTCCCTTCGTCTGGTTTTTCCTGACGGGCAAATCTTATCGCCCGGAGAACCAATGTTGTTGCGCAACATTTCTGGGTTGGCGCACTTCTCGGCTGATGCTTGCTTTCAGTATTGGCGCATCGCGAAATCCAAGTGTCGGCCGCGAGTTTTCCAATCTAGATAGCGTCCAGACAATGGGGCCGGGCTGCGTTATCCGGGGGTTAGTGGGGCGTATCAGACGCGGCTTCATCGCTGCCGCTACGCTCGAGCGCCGTGCGGCGGACGCTGTAGGCGACGAGGCCGGCGTCTGCCGCGGCGAGTGCAGCAGCGGCTGCCGTAAGGGGAGCGTTGGCATCGCCCGTGCCCGCAAGCGCGCCCGCTTTTCCGGAGCGCTTGTTATTGCCGTGGTCCTTGCCACTGCCGGAGCTGTTTCCGCCGGAGCCGCCGCCCTCGTCAGTGCCGTCGCCACTCGAGCCGCCATCGCCGTCTGCCGTCATCGGGGCGTCGTGAAGTCCTGTTGCATCCGCGCTGCCGCATACGCCGACCTGAACTTCTGAGCGCTCGCATGCCGCGTCGGGCACATGAAGTTCGTGCAGTACGGCACCCAGCGCCGAGTTTGCGCCCGGTCGAATTTCCTCGAGCGTCACGGGGTCGAGCGCCACCAGATCACGCGCCTTCGCATGCAGCGTTACGCGTTTGCCCACTTCGTCGCTCCAACTCTCGGGGATGGCGAAGCTCATGCGGAACTGTGCCGTGCAGCCTGGTGCCAGCACGGCGTTGCCATTGTCGGCAACCAGCGGGTGCGTCGCAAAACGTGCGCCCAGCGTCTCGAGCGCGTACTTCACGTGTGCCATGTCGTTGGCCGAAGCATCCTCGGCGAGCTCCGGATCGTAGATCGATGCCATTCGTGCATTCGCTCCGAACCCGATGGATGCACTGGAGAACGGCTGGCTGGAGTCCTCTCGGTACAGATCAATCGTGCCAGCGGTCAGCAAGGTGTTGCCGTCGTTTCGCACCGTGACCATGAAGGATTCGCCTGCTGCTCCGGGCACCACCGCGCCCGAGGTAGCGACCGCGCCCGTCGGAGTGGCACACGCCACCAAGGGCACTTCGATACCGTGCAGCTCTGCCTCGCTCTTCTCCGCGCTCACAATGTGCGTGGCGAGCGCGGAGAGCATGCCTCCCGACGTCAAAAACGTCGTCATCTGATCGACGGGATGGTCCAGCTCGCACATCACGAACGGCTCCGTGAACAAATCGCCTGCCAAGGTGCTGGCGAAGATGCGGAAGTGCTTGCCCATCACTGCTATCGGGTTGCCTTCTTCGTCGTAGGTTTGTCCTACCTTGCCATCGGTGTTCTCTACATAGAGCACGCACCTGCCGTTGTTGCTTACGCTAAACGATGCCGGGCCACAGCCTGCGGCACCCACGGGCTGCGTTGCAAATGCCGATGCGCCTCGCGTCCAAGTAATATGCTGCAGTTGCTCGTTGACGGTAGCCAAAAAGCCCGTGTGCTGCGGCCACGGCACCGCGTGGGGTACTGTGGCATCTGGCGACATAACGCCCCAGCCCGCGATAGACTGGCCGATCACGGCGTACGATGCGCAGCCGCAACCGTTTGCGGTCTCGTACGCAACGGGCACCACCATTTTGCCGTTGATATTCTCGGGCGCGCCCAGCTCGATACTCGACGGTGCTTGCGGAAAGCGGAGAACTTGGCGGAACGTCAGGCTGTCGCCCGAAACGTCCGACCACAGGGTGAAGCACTCCAGCGCAACCTCTGCCTCGCTGCCGAGCGCCTTTTCTGCGGTGGTTCCGCGGCGGTGGAGGTAGGCACCCGACAGACGCCCGTCGACCAGCGTCTTGCCCACCGTGATGCGCGGGCACTGCAGGCAATGGTAGCCATCCTCTTGCAGGCGGCCGCGCGAGATGCTGCGCCATGACGTATGCGACACCACGTGAACTCCGTCGTTGCTTATGCGCAGGCGCACAACGGACAGTATGCCGGCTGTGCTTGCCGTATCGAAAAGGGTGTTGTCGCCGTCGGGGCGCTCGCCCGAGACCAGCAGCACGTAAGCGTCCTGGTTTTCTCTTCCGTCCGTATATTCCACTACGTCGAAGTCGTAATCGAATATGCCGTCGCGCTCCACGTCGCCCTCGCCAAAGCCAAGGGGGAAGTCCACGGGCATGGGGGCAGACCACGTGCCGTTTGCCTTTGTGTGCACCACCAGGCGCGAGCGGCCATTGTCGCCGTAGCGCACCGAGGCGATACGGAACAGGCATTCTACGCCGGCGATCATTGCCAGCTTCATGTGAGCTTCGCTGAGCACGCCGGAAAACAGCACGTTGTCGCTCGAGGGCTTGATGCCGCCACGCTCGTCCTCCGATACACCAGCAGAATTGGCGTTGGGGTCCGCAACAGCGTTCGTCGCCTGCCCGATATAGGTGTACTCGTACATCGGCGCGGCGTTTTCGTCGTTCCCTATCAGTGCATGGACGAAATGCTCGATCTGTCCCGTGTCGTCGCTTTCTGCATCCGCCTCGAGCTCAATGCACGTGACCGCTTGATCCCAATCGCGCACGACAGGCGCGGCGTTTACGGCAGTGGCCTTAACCTCGGCGCGTGCGAGCAGCTCGGCGTTGGTGACGATGGTGGCCGATGCGATAAATTGCGGCACGCCGCCCGCCTCGATGTTGCCGGGCATGCCGAAGCGGGCATCCAGCGTGTAAGGCGTATCTCCACCCAATGCGAGCTCAGAGCGCTGGAGCACATACTGGTTGCCACTGTTCACCGACATATTCCACGAATCGAGGAGTGTGGGCCACGACCCCGACCAAGCCTTGGTGGTCCACTTGAACATTACAAACTGGAGTATCACATCGACATCGACGTCTGCACCTACGCGCAGTCGCGGAAGCTGGTGTCCATCTGCCTTCTCATACCCAATGAACAGCGTGAGGGATGCGGCGCCGCGCACGGCAGACGAAGCGACGCCTGCAACGCCGGCGCCAAAGGTGACGGCAAGCCCGATCTGGATGGTGAACGAGCCCGACGTGTTTGAATAGTCGAGCGAAATGTTTTTAAAAAACGCCGCGCCGCTGCCGTGCGTGTGGGCACCCACGGCGAGCGCCAGCTTCGCCAGCACCCAGGGGTTGACGTTTAGGAAAAACGGCACCGGTCCTAGGGTAAACTGCTCGGTCCAATTGAGGTCGGTTCTTACCTGGAAGAGGGCCTTAATATTGCCGTATGCGGGATCGTTGTTGTTGCCCCAGGTTTTGCCCACCCAGTCGTAGGCGAGCGATCCGTACAGCTGCGTGGCGATATCCATCGTAAACAGCAGCGTGCAGTGGTGACGAAGCAGCTTGGTGTTTCTTGGATCGGTTCCCGAACCGGCACTCATACTCTTGTACTGATTCCACTTCCCCTCCATCTCGTCGAGGTAGCGGTTTGCCTGCTTGGCACCCGACTCGCGCGGTGACTTCTTCCAGTACTCCGGATCCGGATTGCCCGAATCGTTCATGTAGCCGACCGGTTTGTATCCTCCGCCAAACAGTACGTACCCGGCAAACGAGAAATCGAACAAAATAGGGAACGAGGGCATCCAGCAGGTGAACTTGTTGCCGCCAATGCCGGGAAACGCTGCTGGGAAATCAAACGGAGTAATCTCTTGGTCCATGGTAGTGGGGACGATAGTGGTCGATCCGGATTCCGCCTTTGCGGCCGGCGCGGTGACAACGGCCATGGGAGAGGAGAGCGTGTAGGTTTTGCCCTGATAGTCGAGGACAAAGCGCAGCTTGCACCCTTCTTCCAGAAGGCCCGATGCCGCATCGAGAAACTTGTCTTCGAGTGTGAACGTTGCCAGATTATCCGAACCCGATGCACTGGCCTTGACTTGGCCAATCTGCGTGACGGTTTCGGGCGAGCTACCCGCGGCAGGTGTCACTTTGTTAATGCGCAGCGTTGCCTGCCCACCCTGTGGCATATGTGCCTGCACGGTAAAGGCGTGCGTGTCGGGTTGATCGTTTCCGGCGTCGTCCTTCGGCAATGCCATGAACGTGGCTTCAGCGTACTGGATGTCCCATTCGTCAAACGTGAGCTGGCGGAAGTACGGCTCGCCGTCGGAAAGCGGACGCGTGGGTGCGGTTATGGCGGTGCCGCCCTGGATACGCGCAAGGGGAATCTCGACATCACGGTAGCCCGCCATGCTAATGGAAATGCCGCCGTTAAAGTCGTACGCGTCGAGAAGCGTTGCCTCGTCCACGTAACCTTCCGAAAGAGGGGCGATCTCAAAGATGGCCGTGCCCTCGTCGTCGGTTGTGGCGGTGAGCTGCTTGCCTGCGGCATAGCGCGATGTGAGCGTGACCTGGGCACCCGCGATGGGCGTATTTTTGTTGGCGACGTCGACCACGACCACACCAAACATGGTGCGCGAGAGAACGAGCACCCTGAAGGGGTCTTTTTCGTCGGCATAGGCTTCGGTGGGCGCGAACGGCAATATGAAGGCGTTTGCGCTTCCCGGCACGCGCGGCAACATAATGCTCGCCAGCGAGGACGCTCCGGCAACAAGTAACGAACGGCGATCAAGCATCTTTGGCTCCCATCCCGCAAACATCGGAGGAAATAATCCAATTTTGCGAGAAGGTGCCCCGTGGCGGTAGTGCCGTTCGATGGCCAAAATGTCCAATTTGAGTGCGCGAAAGCGTCAGGCCCCCGGAGGGCTTTCGATACGCCGGGCAGTCTGGCCGTTAGCGCAACATGTGGGCAATCAGCTCGGCGCGAGTTCCGATACCAAGCTTGGCATACACTCCTGATAGGCGGTTTTTAACGGTGCCCGGCGATACTCCCATGTGGCGTGCGATTTCGGCGTTGGTCCATCCGCGGCAGGCGAGCATGGCCATGGTGAACTCCGTGGTCGTTAAATCGTCGGCCACGTCCTCGCCCGAATCGGGGTTGTGGATGCGCCGCCAGCCGTAGCTGAAGCGGTACGTGATCTCGATGATGCGTGCGAAATCGTCAGGGTATTGCGTTTTAGGCATGCCTCGATGAGTCCCTGCAAAAGGCCATGGTGCTCGCCAATGAGCTCGATAAGGCCGTCGGGACGCGCAATGTCCCAAGCGGCTCCGAAGTGTGCCTTTGCGGCGTCGATATCCTTGAGGCTCATGCATGCCATGGAAGCCGACAGGTGCAGGAACAGCTCCGAGATGGGATAGCTTCACTGTTTCATGATCAGGGCGTTTTCCGTCATGCCCAGACTGCGGCCATATTCGCCGCGCAGGTACAGGGCATGCGCCATCACGTAGCTGGCGAACAGGCGCAGGCCTTCGGGCAGATGCGCCGCAAGTGGATAAAACTCTTCAGCAGAATACGGGGAAGGCAAGTGCAGCAGGACACTCGCGGCCGAGGCGAACAGGATATGCGTGGCGTGGACGGCGGGCGATTCCTCGTCAGTTGGCGTATCGAGGATGCCAGCAAGGCACCGGCGGGCGTCGGCGATACGGTTGAGCGACAGACTGGCATATCCGCAGATAAGGCATGCGGAATAGCGCAGTGCGGGATCGGTGGCGTCAAGATAGGGGCGCGCCGTCTTGGCAGCGAGCGTGGCCTGTCCGCGAAAGTACAGCGCTTCTGCCGTGGCGATGGTGCGTGAATCGGGGTCGGAAATGCCTGCAACCGCAGCGTCAATCTGCCCCGGCACAAAGGCGCTGCACATCAACGGCATGGGAATGCGCGGGTAGGCATCGCAGTCCATCTTCCATCTCCCATCAGGTGGCAACAATGCAGCAATTGTACTCCTGTTGCTCGGGACTGGAATTTGTGGGTATCGCCTACGATTATGCCGAACGTATAAAGGAAGAGTCTATTGGCGATGCTTCCAAGGTGGCTACCGAAGCCTATCTGACCTTGGGATATAGAAAAACTGCCACCCCTGCAAAAAGCTCTGCCGCAGCGATGGGAAACGCATCTTCTGGGCATTCCGGCGTCTCCAGCCAGCGCTGGACTGCTGCTGTCGCCTGCGCGTTGGCGAGCGGGGCGTGGGGACCGTCCGGCGACCAGCGGTGACGGGCGAGCCCTGCCGCGTACGTGGGACTCCATCGGCGTAGACCCATGACCCCCATGGCATCGGAGAAGTTCACCATGGCGTCCAGGACTTTACCGTCCGGCACGTCCAGCCTAGCGGCTCTCTTGAACCCAAGGTTGAAAGGGGGCGTTGTACAAGGCGAATGGGGCCGAGTGGAAGTGGATCAAAAGAGCGTTACTTGACGTTTCATGCATAATGCCAACCGCCCCGCGACATCACGTTCGCAGCGCGCAGGGGCCGGAGAATCTTCGCGATGAGAGTTGACGTCTAATACCTTGCATCGTATAGTGTGTATAGCATAGTATATGACGAGAGGAGGTGTGCGGATGGAGGCACAGATGAAGCGCGGCTTCCTGGAGGCCTGCGTGCTCGCGGCCGTCTCCGGCGAGGAGTCCTACGGCTACCAGATCGTGAAGGACGTACCGGCGAGCATGGGGCTCACGGAGTCGACGCTCTACCCGCTGCTCAAGCGCCTGGAGAAAGCCGGGTGCATCACGGCGCGCTCCGCCGAGCACAACGGGCGGCTGCGCCGGTACTACCGCATCACGGACGACGGGCGAGCACGCATCGAGGAGTTCCTGGCCGAGTGGCCGTCCGTACGGGAGATTTACGCATACGTTGAGGGGGCGCACCATGACGCGCGATGAGTTTCTGGGCCGGTTGGGCGAGCTGCTCGCCTGCCTGCCGGCCGAGCAGGTGGAGGAGACCAAGGCGTTCTATGCGGAGGCCATCGCTGACCGCATGGAGGACGGTATGAGCGAGGAGGAGGCCGTGGCCGCCATGGGCACACCCTGCGAGGTGGCGGAGGCCACGCTCGACGACCTGCCCGCCGTGCCGCGCGCGATCGCGAGGACGCGCCGGCGCAGCACCACGCTGCTGTGGGTGCTGACCATCGTGGGCTCCCCGGTGTGGGTGCCGCTGCTCGCCGCCTTCGCCGCCGTGGCCGTCACGGTCTAGCTCTGCATCGGGCTGCTGGCACTCTGCGTGTTGCTCGTCGCGGCGGCACTCGGGGGCGTGGGCGTAGTTGAGCTCCTGCTTGCCGTAAGCGGCGTCACCATCGGCCACTTCCCGTACGCCCTCGCCTCGGCGGGCGTGGGGCTCGGCCTCGTC
>DBFBKG010000083.1:0-7891 GCA_048203815.1 Collinsella sp.
TACCTATAACGAGTTTACGGGCAAGCATGCCGAGCCCTTCGCCATGGGCGGTGGCACGTACGCGCGCAACTTTGCCCGCGCCGTATCGTTTGGCCCCGAGGAGACCGGCCTTGAGCTGCCCGCGTGGGGCGGCCAGATGCACGGCCCCAACGAGTGCGCCAACGAGGAACAGCTCAAGCAAGCGCTCAAGATCTATATTGTTGCGATCTTAAGGCTCAACGAGCTCGGGCTTTAAGGTTGCGGCGTTTTGCCAATCTAAGTTGCGGTGGAATAGTTCCTAGAATCGGCTGCCTAACAGCCAAACAGGAACTATTTCACCGCAACTTCTTTTTTTATCGGTGTAAAAGGCGGGCCATGCATGTCAGCGGGATTGTTATTCGTTTGTAAAGCCCTGCCGCGCTTGCGGTAAGGGTTTATCAAATGCCCGTAAGAAACCGCAGTTGGCGCGGGTGCTGCCCGGTCGGAGTCGTATCTTTCCAAACAGCAAAGCGGGCAGGGTGCCCGCGATTCGCATGTACGAAAGGAAGATCATGCTCGATCAGGCTTATTCTCGTCGTCAGTTCCTCGGCCTTGCTGGTGGTCTTGCCAGCATCGTCGGTCTCGGTCTCGTTGGCTGCGGCGGCGCAGGCGCATCCGACGCCGCCGACAAGGGTAGCGCCGCTGCTGCCGAGTCCGTCTCCGGCGAGGTGACCTACGACGGTGCCTCCTCGTTCCAGGCTCTCGTCGAGGCCGCTGCCGAGAAGTTCATGGATGCCAACCCCGACGTCTCCGTCTCCGGCTCGGGCAACGGTTCGGGCAAAGGTCTGACCGCTGTTGCCGCCGGCACCGTCACCATCGGTAACTCCGACGTCTTCGCCGAGACCAAGCTCGAGGCCGACCAGGTCAAGAACCTCGTCGACCACGAGGTCGCCGTCGTGGGCATGGGTCCCGTCGTCTCTAAGAACGTGAAGGTCGACGACCTGTCCCTCGAGCAGCTCAAGGGCATCTTCTCCGGCCAGATCACCAACTGGAAGGAGGTCGGCGGCGACGACGCCAAGATCGTCGTTCTCAACCGCAAGGCCGGTTCCGGTACCCGCGCCACCTTCGAGGCTGCCGTCTTTGGCGACGAGGCAGTCGACTTTAAGGGCGACGCCGAGCTCGACAAGTCCGGCGACGTCCAGACTCAGATGGGCAGCACCGATAACGCCATCTCCTACCTCGACTTCTCGCACTTCGATGACTCCAAGTTCAACGCCGTCAAGGTCGAGGGCGTCGAGCCCAAGAGCGCAAACGTCACCGACGACTCCTTCAAGATCTGGGCTACCGAGCACATGTACTGCTCCAAGGACGCCGACGAGGCCACCACGGCCTTCCTGGAGTTCATGCTTTCCGACGACGTCCAGGGCAAGCTCGTCGAGGAGCAGGGCTTTATCCCCGTCTCTGCCATGAAGGTCGTCAAGGACGCCAGCGGCAAGGTCTCTGCTAAATAAGTAATCGCCCCCGGAAAGGTTTGCAATGGCAAAACAGCTGCCAAAGCGCGACCTTGAGAACGTGGGCCTGGGCGTCACGGGCGCGTGCGTAGCGCTCGTGACGCTTGTCGTTGCCGCGCTTATCTTCATGGTCGCCCAAAAGGGCCTCTCGGCTTTTCTCAAGGATGGCGTTTCGGTTGTCGAGTTCTTCACCGGCACCAAGTGGGACCTGGCCAACACAGCCGAAAACGGTCTGCCCTATACCGGCGCCCTGCCCCTGATCGTCACCTCGTTTGCGGTCATGGTGCTCTCCACGCTTATCGCGCTGCCCATCGCCATCGGCTCTGCCATCTTTGCGGTCGAGATCCAGCCTAAGTTTGGTTCCAAGATCTTTCAGCCGCTTATTGAGCTTTTGACCGGCATTCCCTCGGTCGTCTTTGGCTTGATCGGCTTTCACGTGGTTGTCGGCCTTATGAAGAGCGTTTTCCATGTGAGCACGGGCCTGGGCATCTTGCCCGGCGCCATCGTGCTGGCCGTCATGATCCTGCCGACTATGACTACGCTTTCGGTCGACGGCCTGCGTGCCGTGCCCGACAGCTACCGTCAGGGCTCGCTCGCGCTGGGCTACACCCGCTGGCAGACCATCTGGCACGTGGTGCTCAAGTCTGCCATGCCGTCGCTCATGACTGCGGTCATCCTTGGCATGACGCGCGCCTTTGGCGAGACGCTCGCCGTGCGCATGGTCATCGGCGGTATTGAGGCCATGCCGACGTCGCTGCTGTCGCCGGCCTCGACCATCACCACCACGCTCACCACGTCCATGGCGGTCTATGCCGAGGGCTCGGCCCAGGACGATGTTCTGTGGGCGCTAGGTCTGCTGTTGATGGGCATGAGCCTCATCTTCATCCTGATCATCCATCTCATTGGCCGCAAGGGGGCGAAGGCTCGTGGCTAGCACGCACATCCACATCGACGAGGCGAGACTCGGGCGTGTCCAAAAACAGGACCGCATCGCCACGGGCGTGCTGACGGCGATCGCCGCCATCGTCATGCTCATCGTCGTTTCCATGGTGGCCTATATCCTGTTCGAGGGTATCTCGACGCTGTTCCAGCCGGGCTTCCTCACGCAGCCCGCGCGCGCCAACGGAACTCAGGGCGGCGTACTCTACCAGCTGTTCGACTCGTTCTATCTGCTGCTGATCACTCTGATCATCTCGGTGCCCATCAGCCTGGGCGGCGCGGTCTTTTTGGTTGAGTACGCGCCGGACGGCCCCATCCGCGACATCGCTTCCACCGCCATCGAGACGCTGTCCTCGCTGCCTTCCATCGTTGTCGGCATGTTCGGTTTCCTGGTGTTCTCGGTGCAGCTGGGCTGGAAGTACTCCATCATCTCCGGCGCCGTCGCGCTCACCATGTTCAACATTCCCATCCTGGTGCGCGTGATCCAGCAGGCGCTCGAGGACGTGCCGCAGGCCCAGCGCGATGCGTGCCTGGCCATGGGCCTTACCCGCTGGGAAGCCACGCTGCACATCCTGATCCCCGAGGCCATGCCCGCCATCGTGACCGGCATCGTGCTTTCGGCCGGCCGTGTCTTTGGCGAGGCCGCAGCATTGCTCTTTACCTCGGGTATGAGCTCGCCGGTTCGCCTGAACTTCTTGAGCTTCAACCTGTCGAGCCCCACCTGCGCCTGGAACGTGTTCCGCCCCGGTGAGTCGCTCGCCGTGCACATTTACAAGATCTATGGCGAGGGCAGCCCCGAGGCCCAGCAGATCGTCTGGGGCACCGCGGCGCTGTTGATGATTTGCGTGCTGCTGTTTAACGTGGTCGCCCGTATCGTGGGCAAGCAACTGGCAAGGAAGATGACGGCCGAATGAGCGAGATGAAAGCAACGCCCGCAACCGAAGTGGCATCGTCCGAGACCCAGGACTTTCTGTCGAGTGTGGGGGAGAGCGAGAAGCGCGTGCGCGTGAGCGGCAAGGCCGTGAGCGACGAGGTCGTGCTCTCCACCAAGGACGTCAACGTGTACTATGGCGACCACCATGCGCTGCACAATACGTCGCTCGACTTCCACAAGGGTGAGATCACGGCGCTCATTGGGCCTTCGGGCTGCGGTAAGTCGACCTTCTTGCGTAGCCTCAACCTCATGAATCGCGAGATTCGCGGTTGCCGCGTGGAGGGCGAGATCAACTACCGCGGGCGCAACGTGAACACCAAGACCGAGAACACCTACGAGCTGCGCCGTTCCATTGGCATGGTGTTCCAGCAGCCCAACCCGTTCCGCAAGTCCATTCGCGACAACATCACGTTTGCGCCTAAGCGCCACGGTGTCACCGACCGCGACGAGCTCGATCGCATGGTCGAGGAGAGTCTGCGCGGCGCAGCGCTGTGGGACGAGGTCAAGGACAAGCTCGACAAGAGCGCCTACGCGCTTTCGGGCGGTCAGCAGCAGCGCCTGTGCATCGCGCGCACGCTCGCGCTCAACCCCGACGTGATCCTGTTTGACGAGCCCTGCTCGGCGCTCGATCCCATCTCGACGCTGGCGATTGAGGACCTTATGTCGTCGATTGTGGCCGAGCGCGCCATCGTCATCGTGACGCACAACATGGAACAGGCGTCGCGTGTGTCCAATCGCACGGCGTTCTTCTACATGGGCGATATGGTCGAGTACGACGAGACCGACGAGATTTTCCAACGGCCCAAGGATAAGCGGCTGAATGATTACCTCACCGGCATGTTCTCCTAGTCCGGGACATGCTTGAGGCCCGCGGTGGCCACGGTCGCCACGGGACTGATTGGAGGGGCGGGTCATCTCTTGTGGGAGATGGCCCGCCTTTTGCTCTGCGACCGAAACGACCACCACAAAGGGGACAGGCGCCTTCGTGGTGGTTTGGGGTGGGGCTCGCTGCTATCATGGACAACGTTGAATTTCTACGAAGGAGCAGGGCATATGGCGATTCTTTTGGGATGCGATTCCGTCAGCCTAGAGTTTCCCACCAAGCATATTTTCGATAGCGTGACGCTCGGCGTGGGCGAGGGCGACCGCATTGGTATTGTCGGCAAAAACGGCGACGGCAAGTCGACGCTGCTGAGCGTGCTCGCCGGCACGCTGGAGCCCGACGACGGCCGCGTGACGCACCGTCGCGGCACCACGATTGGTCTGCTCGGCCAAAAGGACCAGCTTGTCGACACCGATACCGTGCATCATGCCGTTGTGGGCGACACGCCTGAGTACGAGTGGGCGTCGAGCCCCCGCACGCGCCAGATTCTCGCCGGTCTTATTAGCGATGTGCCCTGGGAGGGCACGGTTGGCGAGCTTTCGGGCGGCCAGCGCCGTCGCGTGGACCTCGCGCGCCTGCTGATTGGTGACTACGACGTGCTCATGCTCGACGAGCCCACCAACCACCTGGACATGCGCACCATCAACTGGCTCGCGCGTCACCTTAAGGCCCGCTGGCAGCGCGGTCAGGGCGCCATGCTCGTGGTCACGCACGACCGCTGGTTCTTGGACGAGGTCTGCACCAGCATGTGGGAGGTCCACGACGGCCAGGTCGATCCCTTCGAGGGCGGCTATTCGGCCTACATCCTGCAGCGCGTAGAGCGCGACCGCATGGCCGCGGTTACCGAGGAGCGCCGTCGCAACATGGCGCGCAAGGAGCTCGCGTGGCTGAGCCGCGGTGCCCAGGCTCGTTCCACCAAGCCCAAGTTTCGCGTGGATGCCGCTCGCGAACTCATCGCCGACGTGCCGCCCGTGCGCGACGAGCTGGAGCTCAAGCGCTTGGCCGTGAGCCGCTTGGGCAAGCAGGTTATCGATGTGGTCGACGTGGATGCCGGCTATGCCGATACCGACGGCGCGCCCAAGCAGGTGCTCACCGATGTGACCTGGCTCATTGGTGCGGGCGACCGCTATGGCCTTTTGGGCGAGAACGGCGCCGGTAAGTCGACGCTGCTCGACGTGATCCAGGGCAAGATTGAACCCACGCGCGGCCGCGTGAAGATTGGCCAGACAGTGCGCTTTGGCGTGCTGTCGCAGCAGCTCGAGGAGCTCAAGCCCTACATGGGCGACACGATCCGCGAGGTGCTCGGCAACTATAAGAAGTACTACGTCATCGACGGCAAGGAGACTTCGCCCGAGAAGCTTTGCGAGCGTCTGGGCTTTACGACGCAGCAGCTCTGGAGCCGCATCGGCGATCTTTCGGGCGGCCAGCGCCGTCGCCTGTCGCTGTTGCTGACGATTCTGGACGAGCCCAACGTGCTCATCCTGGACGAGCCGGGCAACGACCTGGATACCGACATGCTCGCGATTGTCGAGGACCTGCTGGACGGCTGGCCCGGCACGCTGATCCTGGTGACGCACGACCGCTTTTTGATGGAGCGCGTGACCGACCAGCAGTGGGCGCTGCTCGACGGCCACCTGACGCATATGCCCGGTGGCGTGGACCAGTACCTGCGCCTGTGCAACGCTACCGCCGAGGGCGAGCCCGTGGGCGCGCCGAGCGCCAAGACCGGCACGTTCGACACCGGTGCCGCGGCAGCTGCGGCCGAAAAGCCCAAGTCGAGCGGTCAGCCCAACGGCCTGTCCAACGCCGAGCGCCAGAAGCTCCGCCGCGAGGTGAGTTCGCTCGAGCGCAAGATGGAGACGCAGCGCACCCGCGTTGAGGAGGCCGAGGCAGCAATGGCCCAAGTCGATCCCACCAACTACACGGCGCTCGGCGAGCAGCAGGCAAAGATCGACGAGGCTCACGCTGCCATGGACGAGCTGGAGATGGCGTGGCTCGAGGCGAGCGAAAAGCTCGAGGGCGAGGAGTAGGCGAGAATGATCAAAGCCGCGTTTTTCGATATCGACGGCACGCTGCTGAGCTTTAAGACCCACCGGATTCCGGCGTCGGCGCAGCAGGTGCTCGACAGCTTTCACGAGCAGGGGATTGCGTGCGTGATCGCCACGGGTCGCCCGACCTACCAGATGCCGGACTGGCTGTTCGACTTGGGCTGGGATGCGTACATTACGCTCTCGGGCCAGCACTGCTTTGATGCCGAGGGGGTTTATCGCAGCTGTCCGATTGATCCGGACGACGTCGCGGTGATTGTGGGCCAGGTGGCGCAGGGGCGCTATGACTCGCTGTGCATGCAGGGCGAGAACTCGTTTGTGAACCGCCTGTCCGAGCGCGTGGTGACGGCCGGCAGCAACGCGGGAATCGTCTACCACGAGGAGCCGTTTGAGCATGCCTTCGATGCGCCGGTCTACCAGTTCTGCGCCTTTGTGGATCCGGCCGACGAGCATATCGTGACCGACGCCGTGTCGCATTCGCTCACCACGCGCTGGTGCGATCTGTTCTGCGACATTATTCCGGCCAACGGCGGCAAGGACTTGGGCGTAGCGGCGACGCTGGAGCGGCTGGGTATCGACGCGAGCGAGGCGATTGCCTTTGGCGACGGCGAGAACGACCTGTCGATGTTTTCCGCCGTGGGCACAAGCGTGGCCATGGGTAATGCGCAGGATACCGTGAAGGCCGCGGCGACCTACGTGACGTCCGCCGTGGACGACGACGGGATCTACAACGCCGCGAAGCACTTTGGGCTGCTATAGCTGCGGCTCGGCACTTGGGGACGTTCCTTTTGTGCCGGCAGCTGGGGACACTCCTTGTACGTTGCGTACGGTGTCGCCCTGCTTGCCCCGCGCATTTTGTGAAACACGGTTAACTTTTTAAACAACGTAGTAAGACATGGGCAACTTTTGCGGTAAAGTAAGCCAAGGAAAGTATCCAAAGGCTAACTAACGATCATCGCGAAAGGCGGCCCATGGCCCTACGTGAATCTGGAGAAGACTATCTCGAATCTATTTATGTGCTCTCGGAGCGCCAAGGCACGGTGCGCTCAATCGACGTCGCCGAATACCTGGGTGTGACCAAGGCGAGCGTCTCTAAAGCCATGGCGACGCTGGAAAACAGCGGCTATGTCGAAATGGGCAAGCGCGACGTTCATCTGACGGAACGTGGTCTGGAGGTCGCTCGCCAAATGTGGGAGCGCCACTGCTTTTTCGTGCGGTTGCTCGAGGAAGCCGGTGTTTCGGCGGATGTCGCGTCGCAAGAGGGTTGCCACATGGAGCACTGCCTGAGTGAGGAGAGCTTCGAGAAGCTGAGGGCGATGTTGGGACGGGAAGATGCGGCCGGCGCAACAACGGAAGCCTAATTGACCCCCAGGAGTGCGGAGTTCGCGCAAAGCGCGAACCAGCGAAAGGGGGATAGGGGATTCGAACAACAACGAGTCCGACGCAGTCCAAAGTGGAGCATTCGGTGCGCGACGCCATCACAGCTGAGCTATCTCTTCGTTCCCAAAGAGGCGCGCCTCCCGCGCCAAAGGCGCGGGACAGCGACCGGGACCAGTGGCCCCACCAACTAAGTCCAACTCAGACAAGGAACCCCGCCAGCAAGCGATGCCCAAGAACC
>DBFBKG010000084.1:0-6491 GCA_048203815.1 Collinsella sp.
GGCCTTCGCGCTGCGGAATGATTTTGGAAACTAAGTACGGGGACCCGCCCAAGCCGTTCTGCTCAATCGCCCTTGTGGCGTTGGGCGGGAAGGGGTGGGGCGTCAGGGCTTCTTTGTTGATGAGGGGTTAGTATGCCCGGGCTTGGTTGGGGAATGACTTGTTTAGGGATGCTTGGAGCTTTTCGAACGATGCTCGCAAGTTGAGTTCCTGATTGGTTGAGCGCTTGGTTTTTGTGGTGGGGGAGTCGAGGAGGCCGTTTCTCTGTGTCGGGGGGAAGGAGAAAAGGTCTGCATGTTTTAGGGATGGCTGCTGTGCTGCGTCATTGGAAGAATGCATGCTTATGCGGCCTCCTCGATGTCCACCAAAAGATAGCGCACGGGGTGTGCTGCTAGGTCCCGTGCGTTGGCAGTATTATGCCGCGGACGTCGCAAAGAAGCGCTAAAGAAAGGCTTAATGAGGTTTGCAATTACGATGAAACCGCAGGTTAAAGCTATCGAGTAACACTCTTGAAAGGTTTTGAGCTTAAGGGCTTTCTAAGGTTTGAGGCGCGGATGTGGCTCGCCTGTGTGGGGCGTGTGGATGGCTCGTTCCTAGCGCTGCGGCTCTGCGGCGCGCACCTGCTCGATGACCTTTTCCATCGTGGCGTCGATGCGGTCTTTTTTGAGCTCGCATTCCCAGACGGTGATGGGCGTCCAGCCCATTTGAGTGAGTGCTGCCACGGCAGCGCGGTCGCGCTCGACGTTGCGACGGAACTTTGCCTCCCAAAACTCAACGTTGCGCTTGGGCTGGCTCGGGTTGCACTTGGGGCAGCGGTGCCAAAAGCAACCGTTGACGAAGATGGCGATCTTGCGCCCGGGGAAGGCGATGTCGGGCTTGCCGGGAACCTTCCATTCCAAGCGATATCCCGTAAGGCCTGCTGCCCGCAGGCACTGGCGAACGAGCAGCTCGGGCTTGGTGTTGGCGCGCTTGTTGCCCTTCATGGACTTTTTGATGGCGGCGCGACGGCGCACGAGTTCACGCTCGTCGGCGGAAAGGTCCGAGGTGTCGATGCCGTCCAACAGACCGGGCTTTGGACGCTTTTTGCTGCGGCGCTTAGGTGCGCGCTTGGGCTTGGTGGCGGGCTCGTCGGTCGCGGTGGCCTCGGCGTCGTTGGCAACGCCGTTGGCCTCAAGCCGGTCTTCCTTCAACTCAATTAGGGCATCAATGAGTCCCTTGTCGGCGGGCATCCACTCAACGGTGGCAAGCGAGGTGCGCGGAATCCAGCGGATATCGAGCTGGCGGTCGTGCTTCTGGGGCTCGCCAGACTCTTTAGCCAGCGAGCAGTAGTAGCACTCCATGGAGAGATGAAAATCGGGGTAGTCGTACTCAACGGTATAGAAATCTCGCAGGTTGGTGACCTTCACCTGCAGCTCTTCCATGAGCTCGCGGCGTACGGCGTCTTCGGGTGTCTCGCCGCGCATGAGCTTGCCACCGGGGAACTCCCAAAGTCCCTGCATGTCGCCGTAGCCGCGCTGCACGGCAAGCAGCTCATCGGATCCTTCCTTGCGAATGATCCCAGCGGCAACATGAACAGTCTTCAACAGGAGTCCTCTCTCAATATCAACACGTGGCAGGTCGGCTACCTGTACCTTACACAACGGTAAGGCAAGCGTAAGCCATATCGATGGTAGCCGACTCGTCTTCTTGCGACTATAGATGCCGTAGACTAATCGCAAGAAAGGACTCGGTATGCAAACCACGCACATGGCGACCCCGGTACTGGAGGTCGCGCATCTCGAAAAGGCATATGGAGCGCTGGGCAACGTGACCCGTGCGCTCAACGACGTCAGCTTTACCGTCAACCGCGGCGAATTTGTGGGCATCATGGGCGCTTCGGGCTCGGGCAAGTCGACGTTGCTCAACTGCGTGTCGACCATCGATAGCGCCACGAGCGGCACGATCCGCATCAACGGGCAGGACGTGACGCGCATGAAGCAGGCCAAGCTCTCGCAGTTTCGCCGCGAGGAGCTCGGCTTTATCTTCCAGGACTCCAACCTGCTCGATACGCTCACGGCACGCGAGAACATCGCCCTGCCGCTCACCATTGCCCGCACAAACTCGGCAGAGATCTCGACCCGCGTGCAGGATGTGGCAGCGCGCCTGTCCATCAGTCAGGTGCTCGACAAGTATCCCTACCAGATGTCCGGCGGCCAGCAGCAGCGCGTTGCCGCGGCTCGCGCGCTCGTCACCGACCCCACCATGATCATGGCTGACGAGCCTACCGGCGCCCTCGATTCCAAGAGCGCCCGCCTGCTGCTCGAGAGCCTGGAGGCCCTGAATCGCCGCCTGCGCGCCACCGTGCTCATGGTCACACACGACAGCTTTGCCGCCAGCTACACGAGCCGTGTGCTGTTTATTCGCGACGGCAAGATCTTCACCGAGCTGCGCCGCGGCGACACCGACCGCCGAGAGTTCTTCGACCGCATTATGGAGGTCGTTGCCATGATGGGCGGTGAGGGCTCCGATGCTCTGTAAACTCGCTTGGGGCAACGTCCGCCGCGCCGGCCGCGACTACCTCGTTTACTTGTTGACGCTCACCCTGGGCGTCACGGTCTTCTATGCCTTTAACACCGTCTCGATGCAGGTCGACATCGCCGGCATCGAGGAAGCGGGCTTGTCCGAGGTCATGGGTACCATGCTCGGCTACCTCACGTACTTTTTGGCCGGCGTCATGGCCTTTTTGATGGTGCACGCCAATAACTTCATCATGAAACGCCGCAAAAAGGAGTTTGGCCTGTACCAGGTACTCGGCATGGGGCGCGGGCGCGTCGCCACGATTATGGCGCTCGAGACTGTGATCGTTTCGGTCGGCGCCTTTGTCGCCGGCATCGTGCTGGGCGTGGGGCTCTCTCAGCTCATGGTATTCTTTACGGCCTCGCTCTTTAAGACACAGATCGCCAATTTCCACTTCTTCTTCTCGGTGCATGCGTTCAACCTGACCCTTGCCTGCATGCTCGTAATGTTTGTGCTCACGTTGCTGCTGAACCTTCTCGCCGTGCGTCGCACCAAACTCATCGAGCTTATGGGTGCCGAGCGTCGCAACGAGAGCATCAAGACACGCAACCCCTGGATCGCGATTGCCATCTTTGCCGTGGGCGTGGTGCTGGTGGGCGTGGCCTATTACCGTCTGCTACGTGATGGGTTCCCGGTCACCGCGACGGACAGCAAGCTGCAAGAGGCCATGAACCAGTTTGGCATCACGACCGCTATGGTTACCGTGGGCACCTTTGCCCTGTTCTGGGGACTCTCGGGCATGCTCATCAAGCTGCTGCAGAGCCTGCGCGGTGTGTATTGGCGCGGTCTCAACATGTTTACCGTGCGCCAGCTTGCGGCCAAGGTCAACACGGTGTGCTTTTCGATGGGCGTCATCGCGATGATCCTGTTTTTGGCCATCACCTCGGTGACGTGCGGCATGTCGATCGCCAACGTGATGAACGAGAATCTGGAGCGCTATACGCCGGCTGATATGTCGCAGACGTATATCTACTACACGCCCGATGATCTCGACCGTTACAAAGAGTATGCTGACCCGTCTGAGGCCGATCGTATGGTGCCGGCCGACGCAACGGTCGACTTGTACTCTGCGTGGCATGGTGAGCTTGCCGATCCGGACAATGATACGGAGAGTATTTATGGTAAGTCGGCGGACAACAGCGTCGAGACCGGCAAGAAGGTCAATATCGCCGATGTTGCCGGTGAGCATGTGCAGATCGATTCGTATCTGAGTTATCCGCTTGGCGGCTCGGATCCTTCGGTGACTCCAAGTGAGATGTGCAAGATCATGGGCGAAAAGCTCCCGAAGGCGCTCGAGGGTAGCAACGCCGACACGACAGGCCTGTCTGTGACGCCGGCAAGTCAGTACAACAAATTGCGTCAGATGATGGGCAAGGAGCCGGTGAGCATTGGTCGCGACCAGTACTTGCTCACGTGTGATATGGGCGGCGAGCTGGTCGACATGTACACCAAGTATATGGCTGGCGGCCATGCCCTTACCTTGGGCGGGCATACGCTCAAGCCCGCTGGCGACAAGTCGGACGAGGATACGGCTTCCATCGCCAACTCGGCGATGGGCAGTAATCCGGGTACCGTCGTCGTTGCCGACGAGCTGTTGTCCCAACTTAATCTGCAACCGTATTCCAGTAGCCTGCTCGTTAACTACAAACAGGGGATGGATGCGACCGAGGCAGACGAGAGCATTAAATACACTGCGCTCGACAATCTGCTCGTTGACGGCAAGGAGCCGGGGTCGTGGGGACTCTTTATCACACGCTCCGAGATGTACACGCAGGCAGCGCAAATGAACGGTCTTATTAGCTACCTAGCCATCTACATCGGCTTTGTATTGGTCGTTGCGTGCGCGGCGATACTGTCGATCCAGCAGCTCTCCAATGTGGCCGACGGCAGCCGCAGCTATCGTGTGCTGGCGCAGATCGGCTGTGACGACCGCCAGATCCGCCATTCGGTGATGGCACAGCAAGCGGTGTTCTTCCTGTTCCCGTTGGCGGTGGGCTTGGCGCACTCCTTTGTGGCGCTCAAGGTGATTATCGACCTGGTGAGCACGTTCGGTCATATGAGCATCGGCGGCACCGTGGGTCTCACCTGCGCGATCTTCTTGGCATCCTACGGCGGCTACTTCTTGGTAACGTACCTCATGAGCACCGGCATAGTGCGAGCCGCCATCGCCACCTGCCACAGCGAGTAACAAGCGGGCAAAACCGTCGCAAAACCAGAGGCGTATGACCGCCGCGAAGGGACCAGAGGCCCTTTCGCGGCGGTTTTTGCCAACCTGGTGCGTCTCAGATACAAGTGAGTAGACTGTTTTGAACCTGCCGAGCACATCGCGACAAATGCTCAATAAAACCGCAGGTCAGAGCTATGTCGTTTTGGGGCGTGCTCGGCCTTCTGCAAAAAGCCTACTCACTTGGTTTTTCTGCTAGAAGACCGCCACGAGGGAAGGCAACTCCCCCGGGTAGTCGTTGGGGACGTTCTTAAACGACTAGTCAAACAAGAACGTCCCCAATGACTACTTTGCGGGCAGCTAAAAGAGCCCCATCCTAAATTAGCTACCCCGCCAACACCGCAGGTAGAGCAAAAGTCAGCGAAAGCCCGCCAGAGCGAGCAAAGCGCCTTGAAGCGAGGCGGCATTGACCTTTTGGTCATGCCGTCGAAGCTGAAAGGCAGATTGCCGCTCTGGCGGGCTTGTAGCGTCGAGCCGTTACGCGGTTTGGTAAAACCGCGTAACTAAATCCGCTCCGCGATCTCGTGGATGAGGTAGTCGGTCTTTTCCCAGCCCAGGCACGGATCGGTGATCGACTTGCCAAAGACGCCGCCGTCGACCGGCTGGTTGCCGTCCTCCAGGTAGGACTCGATCATAAAGCCCTTGACCAGCTTGGAGATTGACTCGTTGCGGCGGCAGCTGTCGAGCACCTCCTTGCAAATGCGATACTGCTCCAGCGGACGCTTGCCCGAGTTGTCATGGTTGCAGTCGATGACCGCTGCCGGATTGGCATAGCCGGCGTGCTCGGTATAGCGCTCGGCCAGGCGCTCCAGGTGTTCGTAGTGGTAGTTGGGGTAGGTGCGCCCATCGAGACCGATGTAGCCACGCATAACGGCGTGCGCGAGCGGATTGCCGCCGCACTCGACCTCCCAGTTGCGGAAGATGAAGCTCTGGTGCGCCTGCGCGGCGTAAATGGAGTTGAGCATAACGGTGGTGGAACCGGCAGTGGGATTCTTCATGCCGACGGGTACCGAAATGCCGCTCGACACCAGGCGATGCTCCTGGTTTTCGACCGAGCGTGCGCCCACGGCCACATAGCTCAGCAGGTCAACGAGGTACTGGTAGTTGGACGGATAGAGCATCTCGTCGGCGGTGAAGAAGCCTGTTTCCTTAATAACGCGCAGGTGCATATGGCGGATGGCCTTGACGCCCTCGAGCAGGTCGTCGGGAGCCTCGGGGTTGGGGTTGTGCAGCAGGCCCTTGTAGCCGGTGCCCTTGGTGCGCGGCTTATTGGTGTAGACGCGCGGAATGATGATGAGCTTGTCCTTGACCTCCTCGGCGGTCTTGGCCAGTCGGTTCATGTACTCAAGCACCGAATCCTCGCGGTCGGCAGAGCACGGGCCGATGATGAGCACCTTGCGTGCGTCCTCGCCGGTAAAGACTTTGGCGACCTCGGCGTCAAATGCCTGCTTTTTGGCGGTAAGCTCGGCAGAAAGCGGCATTTCCTCGCGGATCTCCATGGGGATTGGCAGCCTGCGTTTGAATTCCATGGCCATAGGGGCCTCCTCAATCTATAGAAAGAGCAATAAGCGTATTGTCGAATGCTCGGCATTATCCGCTGTCGCACGCTAAAGTGCAAGTCCTTGTCGCCCCGAAACCTACCAAAAAGGGACAGGTTTATTTTGGCAGGTTTTATCTGGGTAAACGTCGGCGGATGTCGGGAGGGAGTGGCAC
>DBFBKG010000085.1:0-11827 GCA_048203815.1 Collinsella sp.
GTTGAGGCCCTCGACTGGGGCATGACCTTTAACGTGGGTCGCGAGGTTCCCGATGATGTGGCGTACCTGGGCATTCGCGCAAGCTACTTCCATGTTGACAATCGCGCGGAGCGGGGTCGCAACAGCTACGATTTGCACGTGGCCCGAGTGAGCGATTCGCGCTGTGAGCGCTTGGTGCTATTGGACGTGCCGCGCGTCGATGCGCCCACACGTCTGCAGTGGAAGGTCAACAAGGTGGGCGTGCCTGTCGACGAGCTGCCGCAAGCAGGCGAGACGCTGCGCATGCACTTCGATGCGAGTAAGATCCATTTGGTTTGTCGATAGCGCCGGGTAATGACGTCGGGGATATAAGCCTCGGCGGCTTTGTCTTGCCGTTCGCCGAATGATGGATGACAAACTCTTATCAACGCAGATAATTATTTATTAAACGACGGCACACGACGCTGTCGTACGAATGTCAACGGTGTTCGCATGGTCGACGACCGTTGATATAGTTGACCTTAACTTGTAAAGGAGGGTGCGCATATGCCGCAGACGACATACATTCGCCGCGTTGCCGCGCGCGCCCTATATATGGCTCGGAGTCGCATATGAGCAGGTATGTTCACGGCTCCGGGAGAGACGACGCACAACTAAATAATCAGCTGCAAAGCAGGTTCCCCAAAATTCCGGGTTTGAGCACGGCCGGGCAATCGCCGTCCGTCGTGCATCGATACCGCTGTTATCCGTTTTTGGTTTGAGAGGGGAACCGTCATGGCTGAAGAATTTGATTTCCATCCGATGTGGGAGAGCCTCGGCATGAATCTTGCCGACCACGACATGCTGCTGGGCGCCGTGGGCCAGATGTACGGCGATATGTTCCTGACGCAGAATAATCGCCCCAAGTCCACGTCCTACCTGGATTTTGTCGCCACCAACATCCACAGTGGCCGTATTAAGGAGATGCTCGACAAGAAGGAGGCCGGCGAGGCCACCAAGATCGTCGGTTCGTTCTGCGTCTACGTGCCCGAGGAGATCGTACTTGCCTGTGACGGCATTCCTGTGGGCCTGTGCTCGGGTGCCGACTGGGCGACCGACAAGGTCGAGGAGCATCTGCCGCGCAACACCTGTCCGCTCATTAAGAGCTTTGCCGGCTTTAAGCTGGGCGAGGTCTGCCCCTACATTGAGTCGAGCGACCTGGTGGTGGGCGAGAACACCTGCGATGGCAAGAAGAAGGCCTACGAGTTCTTTGCCACGCAAAAGAACATGTACGTCATGGATATCCCCAACGTGCACGACGAGTCGACGCTCGTGACCTGGAAGGCCGAGGTCAAGAAGCTCGCGGCCAAGATCGAGGACGAGTGCGGCGTCAAGATTACGCCCGAGCGCCTGAAGGCTGCCACCCACGCCGTCAACGAGAAGCGTCGCGCCCTGCAGCGTCTGGCTGTGACCCGCGCTGCCGATCCGGCGCCCATCAGCGGTCTCGATAGCCTGCTGACCGTTCAGGCCGCCTTTATGGACGACACGCCGCGTCTGACCGGAGCCATCAACGACATGGCCGCCGAGTGCGAGCAGCGTGTCGAGGCCGGCGAGGGCGTGGCGCCCAAGGGGACCAAGCGCATCCTGTACACCGGCACGCCCATGGCCGTGCCCAACTGGAAGCTGTTCAACCTCATCGAGAAGGCCGGCGGCGTTGTGGTAGGCGAGGAGTCCTGCACGGGCTCGCGCTACTACAAGGACCTGGTCGACGAGTCCGGTGAGACGGTCGACGAGATGCTCGACGCCATCGCCGAGCGCTACTTTAAGATCAACTGCGCTGTCTTTACGCCCAACGACCAGCGTATGAAGGACATTGTCCAGATGGCCAAGGACCTGCATGCCGACGGTATCGTCGACGTGGCCCTGCAGTTCTGCACGCTCTACGAGATGGAGTCGTTTGCCGTGGAGAAGGCCGCCGAGGAGGCCGGCATTCCGTTTATGCACATCACGACCGACTACGCCGGCGAGGATGCAGGCCAGCTACAAACCAGGATTGAGGCTTTCTTGGAAACCATTTAGGGACATCCGTCCCGGCGGCTTTCCCGGACACCCGATCTTGCCGTTCAAATCGTCGCTTGCGTGTCAAAATACGCGGCGCTCCTCTTTCACGGCAACCTCGGGCACCTGGGAAAGCCGTTTCCTTGGTTGGCTAAAAGGTTTGTTAAGGAGTTATATGTCGGAAAATATTGAGCAGCCGTTGCCGTCCACGTTTGAGGAGTTCAACGAACAGCGCAAGGCGGCGTTTATTCGCGTCAAGGATTATAAGCAGGCGGGTAATCGCCTGGTCGGCTTTTTGTGCAGCTATACGCCGCTCGAGATTATCGATGCCGCGGGGGCTGCGAGCGTGGCCTTGTGCGGCACGTCCGACGAGGTGATTCCCGAGGCCGAGAAGGTGCTGCCGGCAAACCTCTGCCCGCTCATCAAGTCGACGTACGGTTTTGCCTATTCGCAAAAGTGTCCGTTTACGTACTTTAGCGACATGATCATCGGCGAGACCACCTGCGACGGCAAGAAGAAGATGTACGAGCTGCTCAATGAACTCAAGCGCACGCACATTCTGCATCTTCCGCAGGGTCGCAACCGCGCCTACGAGCGCGAGGGCTGGTACGAGGAGTGCCGTCTGCTCAAGGAGGAGCTCGAGGGCTTCTACGGCATCACGATTACCGACGATGACCTGCGCGCTGCCGTCCGTCGTCGCAACCGCATGCGTGCGGCCCAGCTCGACATGTTTGCGCTGCAGGCCAACCAGCCGGCGGCCATGAGCGGCGTCGACCTGATGAGCACCATGTTTGCTGGTACGTTCAGCTTTGATATCGAGGCCTATACGCAGCAGCTGGAGCAAAAGGTCGCCAAGCTGCGCGAGGCCTACGACGCGGGCGAGCGCCCGGTTGCGGCGGATGCCAAGCGCATTCTGATCACCGGTTGCCCGGTGGGCGGTGTGATCAACAAGATCGGTCGCACCATCGAGTCCAACGGCGGTGTGGTCGTGTGTATGGACGACTGCTCGGGCGAGCGCACGGCGGCCATGATGATCGACCCGGAGGCTCCCGACATCCTGCGCGCCATCGCCGACCGCTACCTGGATATCAACTGCTCGGTCATGACGCCCAACGACGGCCGTATGGAGAACACGCTGGCCATGTGCGAGAAGTATCATGTCGATGGCGTGGTAGAGAGCGTGCTACAGGCCTGCCACACCTTCAACGTTGAGAGCGCGCGCATGCAGGAGGCTGTCGAGGGTGCGGGTATTCCGTATATGAAGATCGAGACCGATTACAGCAACGGCGACATGGGCCAGATTGAGACGCGCATCGCCGCCTTCATCGAAACGCTCTAGCTTCCTCAGGCACCGTATCTTGCCCCTCAAACCGTCGCTTGCGTACCCAAAGTACGCTGCGCTCCTCTTTCGGGGCAATCTCCGGCACCTGAGAAACCTAGAGCTAAGGCGCCTGAACGCGCCGCTACCTTTGATGTTTAGATTGGGAGAGAGCCATGATAGGGATCGGGATCGATATCGGGTCTACGGCGGCTAAGGCCGCTGTGGTCGACGGGGAGGGTTCGGTGGCGTGGACGTGCGTGCAGCCAACCGGGTTCTCCTCGGTCGATGCTTCCGAGCGGCTGCACGAGGCACTGGCAGCGGCCGGCTACGACGTGACGGCCGACGACGTGCGCGTGATCGCGACCGGCTACGGCCGTGTCGCCGTGCCCTTTGCACACAAGGTCGTGACCGAGATCACCTGCCACGGCACCGGTGCCGTGCGCCTGTTTGGCGACCACGGCACCGTGATCGACGTGGGCGGCCAGGACACCAAGGTCATTCAGCTTAAAAGTGGCCGCGTGGCCAAGTTTGCCATGAACGACAAGTGCGCCGCCGGCACGGGGCGCTTTTTGGAGATCATGGCCGACCGCCTAGGCATTTCCCAGCTGCAGATGGCCGACCTGGCGCGTTCCGGTGAGCCCACCAAGATCAGCAGCATGTGCACGGTGTTTGCCGAAAGCGAGGTCATCAGCCTGATCGGTCGCGGTGAGCCGCGCGAGAACATTGCGCGTGGCGTGATCGACAGCGTGGTCTCGCGCGTGGCGACCATGGCCGGGCAGGCCGCGGGCGCCCCGTACTATCTGACCGGTGGCCTGTGCGAGAACGCCTATGTGGTGGAGCGGTTGGGCGAGCTACTGGGGTCGCCGGTGACCACCTCGCCCCAGGCTCGCTTTGCCGGAGCGATCGGCGCCGCTGTCCGCGCCGCCGCCCTGGCCTAGGGGTGTACCGCGACATGCGCATCCTCAATATCACGGCACAAAAACCAGATAGCACCGGCAGCGGCACCTACCTTGCCGCGCTTGTGCGCGAGCAGATCGAGACGGGGCATCGCGCCGCCGTGCTTTGCGGTGCGGCGCCGGGTGATACCCAAGGTGAGCTGGACCGGCGTGCTGCCGTGTTTGCCGTGCCGTTCGAGTCGCCCGAGCTGCCGTTTCCCATCTGCGGTATGTCCGATGTCATGCCCTATCCCTCCACGCGCTATCGTGACCTGACGCCTTCGATGCTCAAGGCATTTGAGCGGGCATTTGCTGCTGCAATCGATCGGGCGGTGGCTGAGTTTCGGCCCGATCTGGTGATCTGCCATCACCTGTATCTGGTGACCGCATTGGCGCGCGAGTGCGTCCGGGGCGTGCCGGTTGTTGCCGTGTGCCATTCGACCGACCTGCGCCAGCTGCGTTCGCATGCGCTCGAACGCGATCGCATCGTAAGCGCGGTTCGTCGGCTCGATGCCGTCTTTGCGCTCCATGCTGAGCAGGCTGAGCAGATTGGCCTGGTGTGCGGCGTCGATGCCGATCGCATCCACGTGATTGGGACGGGCTACGACCATCGCGTCTTCTGCCGCGACGCAAGCGTGGCGAGGCGGCCGGGATCGCTTGTGTACGTGGGCAAGATTTGCTTTAAAAAGGGCGTCGAGTCGCTGGTTCGAGCCGTGTCATTGCCGATTGACGATGGCGTCCGCCCATCTGGCTTGGTACTTGTGGGCGGTCGCGGGGACGATGCCGAGTACGCGCGTATCGAGCGCTTGGCCGCGGCCTCGGATGTGCCGGTGAAGCTGGCGGGGCGCCTGGATAGCGATGGACTCGTGCATGCCTACCGCAGTTCCGACGTCTTTGTGCTGCCTTCGTTTTACGAGGGTCTGCCGCTCGTGACGATCGAGGCCCTCGCGTGCGGCTGCAAAGTTGTGGCGACCGATTTGCCCGGCGTTCGTCCCTGGATGGAGGCGATGCTTCCCGGTGCTCCCGTGACGTGGGTGGCGTCGCCGCGTATGACGGATGTCGACACGCCCGTGGCGGCCGACCTTCCGTTGTTTAAGCGCGCACTGGCAGATGCTATCGCGCAGGCGCTTGCGGCTCCGCCTTCGACGTTCGAGCCGTCGGCGGTCTCTTGGGAAGCGTGCCTGGGGCGTATACTTAAAGTCGTTGATTTGTTGGAAGGGGGTTCGTATGGCTAAGGACACCATGAGGCTCACGTCCATGACGGCTGCGAGCGGTTGAGCTGCTAAGTTGGCTCCCGGAGCCCTCGCCCAGGTCCTGGGCGATTTACCCAATGTGCATAACGACAACTTGCTCGTGGGGTTCGATACCTCCGACGATGCGTGCGTCTTTCGCGTTGGCGATAACTTGGGCCTCGTGCAGTCCATCGACTTCTTCCCGCCGATGGTCGACGACCCGTTTCTGTTTGGCCAGATTGCCGCGGCAAACTCACTGTCGGACATCTACGCCATGGGCGGGCGGCCGAGCCATGCCATGAACTTGCTGTGCATCCCGAGCTGCCTGGGCGTTGAGGTTGCCGGTCAGATTCTGGCGGGCGGCGCCGACAAGTGCGTCGAGGCGGGTTGCTCCATCGCGGGCGGCCACACCATCAACGACGACGAGCCCAAGTACGGCCTGTCCGTGAGCGGCTTTGTCGCGCTCGATCGTATGCTTGCCAATAGCGGCGCGCGCGTGGGCGACGTCCTGTTGCTGACCAAGGCGATCGGCTCAGGCATCATCACCACGGCCATTAAGGGCGAGCTCATCGAGCAGGACGAGGCCACAGCCATGTTTGACTCGATGCGCACCCTCAACGAGGCGCCGATTCGCCTGGCCGAGGGACTTGAGCTTCACGGGTGCACCGACATTACGGGCTTTGGTCTGATCGGGCACGCGTGCGAGATGGTCGAGGGCTCGGGCGTGCAGGTTGAGCTTGCATCGGGGGCGGTGCCGCTCTTTGACCAGGTGCTCGACATGGCGCGTTTGGGCATTATCCCCGCGGGCTCCTACCGCAACCAGGATTTCTTTGGCCCGCGCGTGGCGGTCGACGAGGACCTAGAGCCGGGCATGCTCGACGCGCTGTACGATCCACAGACTTCGGGCGGTTTGCTTATTGCGGCGCCCGCGGCGGATGTGGATGAGCTTGCGCGTCGTCTGCATGCCGAGGGGCGCGTTGCCGCCGTCGTCGGTCGCGTGTGCGAGCCGGTGCCAGGCGGTCCAGCCGTCCACGTTGTCCGTTAACGACACGTTTATTGAGCTATGTACCGTTCTAAAACGATTTATTCGAAAGGAAAAACTATGTCTACCAAGATTGAAGTCAATGCCATGGGCGATGCCTGCCCGCTGCCCGTCGTCAAGACGCTCAAAGCCCTGAAGCAGCTCGATGGCGAGGGCGCCGTCGTGACCTCGGTCGATAACGAGACCGCCGTCAAGAACATCTCCAAGATGGCGCAGGAGAAGGGCTGCACGGCCTCGGTCGAGAAGGTTTCTGACGCCGAGTGGCACGTGACCGTGGCGACCTCTGGCGCCGTTGCCGTGGCCGATCCCGAGCAGGATGGCGCTGCCTTCTGTGATGCCAGCGCCGGCAAGGGCAAACTCGTCATTTCCGTCTACACCGACTGCATGGGCCGCGGCGACGACGAGCTGGGCCACAAGCTCATGAAGGCCTTCATTTTTGCCGTGACGCAGCAGGAGGAGCTTCCCGCGACCATGCTGTTCTATAACGGCGGCGCCAAGCTCACCGTCGAGGGCTCGCCGGTGCTCGATGACCTGAAGGGCCTGGCCGAGCAGGGCGTCGAGATTCTCACCTGCGGTACCTGTCTCGACCACTATGGCATTAAAGACCAGCTTGCGGTGGGCGAGGTCACCAACATGTACGTGATCGTGGAGAAGATGGAGCAGGCCGTGCGCGTCGTGCGCCCGTAACGTATTGGTTGGAGTTGCCATGAGGGAGAAGCGCCCGGCGCTTGTCATCACGTTTCCCACCACGGCGGCCGCCATGGGCTGCGAGTCCCTGTGCATCGAGCGCGGCCTTCCCGGGCGAACGATTCCCGTGCCCGGGGAGGTCGCTGCCGGCTGCGGTTTGGCATGGAAGGCGTTGCCTGCCGATGAGGAGCTGCTGCGCGGCGAACTCGCTGCGGCGGGCGTTCCCACCGAGGGCTATACCGTGATTGATATGTGGGAGGTCGTGCGATGATCTATCTGGATAACGCGGCGACGACCATGCGCAAGCCGCAGACGGTCATCGATGCCGTGACGCAGGCGATGTGTTCGCTTGGCAATGCCGGGCGCGGCGCCACGTCGGGTGCCCTCGATGCCGCTCGTACGATTCACGCTTGCCGCGCCAAGCTCGCGCGCCTTTTGGGCTGCCCGCGTGCTGACCATGTTTGTTTTACGCCCAACTCCACCGCGGCGCTCAACACCGCCATTAATGGCGTGGTGCGCCGCGGCGACCGCGTGGTCACAACGGTGCTCGAGCACAACTCTGTGCTGCGTCCGCTCAATCGTCTGGCGACGGAGCGGGGTGTGACGGTTGAGCATGCGGGCTGTGATACCAATGGCGTGCTCGACTACGACGAGCTCGAGCGGTTGGTCACGCCTGGCACGCGTGCCGTGGTGGTGACGCATGCCTCCAATGTGACCGGCAACGCGGTCGACATTGCGCGCGTGGCGGCCATCGCCTATGCGGCCGGCGCGCTGGTGATCGTCGACGCCTCTCAGTCTGCCGGTACGGCGCGTATCGATATGCAGGCCATGGGGTTCGACATTGTGTGCTTTACCGGCCACAAGGGGCTCATGGGTCCGCAGGGGACCGGCGGCCTGGCCGTGGCAGAGGGCATTGACGTGGCGCCGTGGGCCATGGGCGGCACGGGCGTGCACAGCTTCGATGAGCTGCAGCCCCTTGAGTGGCCCACGCGCCTGGAGGCCGGTACGCTCAACGGCCATGGCATCGCGGGCCTTTCCGCTGGTCTCGACTTTATCGAGGCCCAGGGCGGGGTCGACGCGATTGCTGCCCAGGAGCGTGCGCTCGCTGATCGCTTCCTTGCCGGTGTGCGCGAGATTCCGGGGATTAAGCTCTACGGTGCGTTTGACCAGCCCGTGCGTTCGGCGATCGTCTCACTCAACGTGGGCGATATCGACTCTGCCGAGATCTCGGACGCGCTCATGCAAGGGTGGGGGATTGCGACGCGCCCCGGCGCCCATTGCGCTCCGCTCATGCACCGCGCGCTCGGGACCGAGCGCCAGGGTGTCGTTCGCTTCTCGTTTGGGTATTTCAACACGGACGAGGAAGTCGACACCGCTATTGATGCTCTGTGCGATTTAGCCTGCTAAAGCTGCTAGAGCGTATATACTTGCGGGACGGGTCTTTTGCCCGTCCCGTTTTTGTTTCGATTCGAAAGGTGCTCTCATGGCTTCATCCGCCCCGCGCGGTCTGCGCTCCGACCATGTCGTCACCGTCGGCATCGCCCTGTTCTCGATGCTCTTTGGCGCCGGCAACCTCATTATTCCGCCGCTGCTGGCGTTGCAGGCAGGTTCTGCCACGCCGGTCGCCATGCTCGGCTTTCTGATTGCCGCCATCGGCCTGCCCGTCATGGGATTTATCGCCGTCGCGCTTGCCGGAACGGCGCGCGAGCTTGCCGGCCGCGTGCACCCCAAGTTTGGTGAGTTCTTTGTTGCGGCGGTCTACCTGGCCATCGGCCCGTGCCTGGCCATTCCTCGCACAAGCTCTACGGCGTTCGAAATGCTGGTGCCGCTGCTACCCGAGGGCGTTTCGCTTGGCACGGCACGTCTGGTGTTTGCCATCGGGTTCTTCGTCGCCGCGTTTGCGCTCACGCTGCGCCCGGGTGTCATCACACGCGTACTCGGCCGCATTACGGGCCCCGCGCTCATTGCGCTCATCGTGCTGGTCGTGGGTGCTGCCGTGATCTCGCCGCTGGGACCGGCTGCCGCGCCTCAGGCTCCCTACGATGCGGGCGCCGCCGTGCAGGGCTTTTTGACCGGTTACCAGACCATGGACCTGCTCGCGTCGCTCGCCTTCGGCATCATCATCGCCGAGACCATCCATGAGCTCGGCGTTACCGATGACAAGCGCGTGGCCTTTGAGATTTCGCGCTCCGGTGTGATCGCCGGCGCACTCATGGCCGTCATCTACTGCGGCCTGGCGCTTGCCGGCACGCAGCTCAGCACCGTGATGCCCGATGCCACCAATGGCGCCGCCATCCTTGCCCGCTCTGCCTCCATGCACTTTGGCCTTGTCGGCACGGTCGTGGTCTTTGCGATCTTTTTCCTTGCCTGCATGAACGTGTGCATCGGCCTCATCAGCTGCTGCTCGCGTTACTTCTGCGAGACGTATGTGGTCGAAGGGGGAGCGGAGGCCTCCGAGGAGGCCATGCGCCGTCCCTTTGCGATTCTCGCCTTTGTGTTCGCAGCGTTTTCGTGCGTGCTCTCCAACGTGGGCCTCGACGTGATCCTCATGTTCTCGGTGCCTATGCTCAATGCCCTGTATCCCGTCGCCATCGTGCTGGTTCTCATGGGTTTGGTACACAGCTTTTGCGACGCGCATCCGCAGGTGTGGGTCTGGGTCGGCGGCGTGGTTGCTGTGCAGAGTGTGATCACCTCGGTCCGCGATGCGTTCTTTGCGGGTGCGTGGCTGCCGTTCGATGCGCTGCCGCTGGCGGACATTGGAGCCGCGTGGGCGCCGGTTGCCGTGGTGGCGTTTGTGATCGGACTGCTCCATAGTCGTTTTGTCGCACATTCGAGGAGCTAAGGCATCAATGCTTGCACAGGCGGGGAGTCTCCCCTATAATTTCCTTCGCTTTGGGACACGCAAGGTTTAGACCTTAGCTGCTCAACACCTTCGGGACGTGGCGCAGTTTGGTAGCGCGCCTGCTTTGGGAGCAGGATGTCGCAGGTTCAAATCCTGTCGTCCCGACCATATCTTGCGGGCGTAGTTCAATGGTAGAACCCCAGCCTTCCAAGCTGATGACGCGGGTTCGATTCCCGTCGCCCGCTCCATAGGATAGTTTTAACGGCTTTGGCTCTATTTGGTGCCAGAGCCGTTTTCATATACATACCGGGGACCCCACATCCCCTCCTAAGTTGCGGTGAAATACGGACTGTTTTCCGGCTTTTATGGCCCATGTAGTCCGTATTTCACCGCAACTATTTGTAAGGTTGGATTTTGATGCCGTTGGGAGGGTCGTAGCGACCGTCTACCGAGAGTGGAAATATTTTTTGAAGCTCTGACCTGCGACGTCAAGCTTTTGGTCAGCTTTTGGCAAGGCCTGCGGACGGAAGCATGCGATAGCGTAATGGTATTCTCTCCGCCGTGATGGTTATGGGGTTGGCCATGCTCGATAAAGGCAAACATTTTCCGCAGTCATATGCAAGAATGCTATTCTCGGCCGTTGGAATTCATCAAGATGGACAGCTGCTTATAACAATTGATCCTTGGGATGAACGCCGTGCGCGTGAGCTTATGCAGGAAGAGCTCATGCTTCGTCTTTACAACCACGTGTATGCGGATCCGGTCTATTGGAATAATCTTGGGGTTGAAGATCGCATCTTTCAGCTGGCATCCGCTATTGCGGTCGTTGAACCGGATGCTGTGTTTTGCGGATCGACAGCAGCGCTGCTCTACGGCATCGGCTCGGCGTATACGCTTCTGGATAAAGTGCAAGTACTGCTGCCACGGTCTACAAGGCGTGATACGTATGAGTTCGTTGAATACAAGCGCTGGCGGGTGGGCGAAGTGTGGCGTCTCGGTCTGTTTACGCTGACGGATCCGTATCGAACGGTTGTTGATATCGCTCGAACGAGCGCCTTTCGTTATGCGCTGGGCTATGTCGATGGCTTGGCCCGTGAGTACGATGTCGAACGCGAAGAGCTGCGGGCATATGCGCAGGCAAATTGCCGAGGGTTGCATGGCATCGCGCGTGCTTTTGACGTTTTTGAGCATATGGATGGCAGGTCAGACAATGGCGGCGAGTCCGAGGCGAGAGCAGCGATGATTCTCGCTGGGGTTGCCGCGCCTGAGCTTCAAGTTGAGATACCGCGACCAGGAAACGCTGGCTATTATCTAGCAGATTATGGCTGGCAGATGCCAGACGGCTCATGGACGCTGGCAGAGCTGCATGGGCTGGGTAAGTTTGAAGACGAAGCTCAAAATGATCCGGAGCAAGCGGCGGCAAAAACCTATCGAGCGGCCCTCATGCGCGATGCGAACCTTCGCGCCATGGGCCACAACGTCATTCATTTCAAACTCTCGGACACCTACGAAGTAGAATCGTTCGGTGCCATGATGCGCGGTTACGGTATTCCGACAACAAAACCCTACGCCGACTCCCGATAGAGAAATCGTTCGCAGCCAACCTTCAATAAGTTGCGGTGAAATACGGACTGTTTCATGCCTTTAAAGGCCTCGATAGTCCGTATTTCACCGCAACTTATTGAAGGTTGGCTGCGAACGATTTCTCTATCGGGAGTCGGCGTAGGGTTTTGTTGTCGGAATACCGTAACC
>DBFBKG010000086.1:0-3357 GCA_048203815.1 Collinsella sp.
TCCCGGGTTGCCAATCCAATGCACGCTGCCCAAGCGCACTATGGCACCCGCGGACCAGCGCCCAACCAAAGGCTCGCAGCCCTCGTACCAGTCGCATTCAAAGCCATAGATAAGCTCGAGCTCCGGCGCGATCTGCGCGGCGAGTTTGCGGGCGTCCTCAAAGGCCAGACGATGTGCCGGCAGGTCACCCTCGACGACCTGCACCTCGCAGTTAGCATCCATGCTGGCAGGTAGGGTGAGGTGGTCGGTCGAGACCATGACGCGGCAGCCGGCGGCGGCAGCAGCGCGGACGTTGTCCTCAAACGAGGCATGGCCGTCCGAAAACGAGGTATGGGTATGGCAATCGATCAGAGGGCATGCGGGCATGGCGACTCCTTTGCATTTGGTGAATCCGCTCCATTGTAATGGCGCAGCCTCGTCGCGTCGTGTGCGCGGGGTGCCGAAATCGACTGGAAAGGGTGCGCGGTGCGACTTCGCTTGCTCTCAAAACATGTACGTCAGTCTCCAAAACCGACAAAAAATGACATGTTTGGAGGCTGACGTACACGTTTGGATAGGGGCGAGGGCGGCGACGGACGAAAGTCGCGCCTGTGCCACGTCCGATGTGCTAGCGTTTGGGTGAATAAAACGAGCCCGCGCGGAAAGGATTCGGACCGTATGCAACGTGGAAGTACATCTCCGCTGTCCCGCGAGACCGATGCACCCGAAACCATCGTCAAGCTGGAGTGTGACATCGACGATGCGTCGCCCGAGGTACTCGCCTATGCCGCCGACCGCCTGCGCGAGGCGGGCGCCCGCGAGGTGCACTGGCTGCCTCTTTACTGCAAAAAAGGTCGTCCCGGCTGGCAGCTGCAGGTAATCTGCGCCCGCGAGGACATTGACCGTCTGCAGACGATCATCTTTTTGGAAACCACGACCAACGGCATTCGCCGCCAGGTCATGGAGCGCGTCTGTCTGCCGCGCCGCTTTGAACAAGTGGCGACGCCATGGGGCGAGGTATCCGTTAAAGTGGCCACTCTGCCCGACGGCAGTGAGCGCGCGGCGCCCGAGTACGAGGACTGCGCCCGTCTTGCCCGCGAGCACGACGTGCCACTCCAGCGCGTGATGCAGGCGGCACAAGCCGCGGCGCTGCGATTTGAGTAACGCGGCCGGTGGCACGCCACGCCCAGCCCCATCAACCCCACCGAAAGGATCCCCCATGAAATACCTCCTCGCCTCCGACATCCACGGCTCGGCATACTGGACCGAGCGCCTCTGCGCCGCCATCGAATCCGAGCAGCCCGACCGCATCGTCCTGCTGGGCGACCTGCTCTACCACGGCCCGCGCAACGACCTGCCGCGCGACTACGCCCCCAAGCGTGTGATTCCGCTGCTCAACGCCCTGGCCGACCGCATCATCGCGGTGCGCGGCAACTGCGACGCCGAGGTCGACCAGATGGTGCTCGACTTCCCTGTCATGGCCGACTACGCCACCCTGTTTGACGAGACCGGCCGCGAACTGTTCCTGACGCACGGTCACGTCTTTGGCGCCGGCATGCATAACAGCGTCGACCACGCGCCCGCGCTGCCCGAGGGCTCCGCGCTCGTCTACGGCCACACGCACATCAAGGTTAACGAGGCGAGCGAGGCGCACCCGGGCCTGTGGCTCTTCAATCCCGGCAGCCTGAGCATTCCCAAGGACGGTACGCACAGCTACGGCATCTACGAGGGCGGTGCGTTCCGTCACGTGATCCTGGAGGAGGAATAACCATGGCGCAGCACATGGTTCAGCAAAATGCCGAGGGCTCGCGCGATCTGTCCACGCTGGTCGACGCGTCGGCCGAGCTGCAGCATCTGGTGCAGACCATCTGGCGTTTGCGTCAGCCCGATGGCTGCCCGTGGGACCGCGAGCAGACGCATCAGAGCATCGGCAAGAACATGATCGAGGAGGCCTACGAGGCGCTCGACTGCATCGAGGCGGACGACGTGGCACATCTGCGCGAGGAGCTCGGCGACGTGCTCATGCAGGTGGTGCTGCATGCGCAGATTGCGGCGGACGCCGGTGAGTTTACGCTGGCCGATGTGGCACGCGATATCGACGCCAAGCTCATCCGCCGCCACCCGCATGTGTTTGGCGATGCGGATGCCGATAACTCCGACGAGGTGCTCAAGATCTGGGACGAGGTCAAGCTTGCCGAGAAGGCCGCCAAGGACAAGGCCGTGGCAGCAGGCGAGGCTGCGCCCGAGGGCCTGCTCGACGGCGTGCCCACACATCTGCCTGCGCTGATGCAGGCTCAGAAGGTGTCGCGCAAGGCGGCTGCCGTGGGCTTTGAGTGGGAGACGGTCCAGGATGTGTGGGACGAGGTCGCCGAGGAGCGTGCCGAGTTTGAGGCCGAGGCCCCCGGAACGCCCGAGCGCGAAATGGAGTTTGGCGACCTGCTCTTTGCCCTGGTCAACGTTGCGCGCAAAGAGGGCATTGACGCCGAGAGCGCCCTTCGTGCCAGCACGGCAAAGTTCCGCCGTCGCTGGGCCGCGATGGAGCAGATGGCGGCCGATGCTCACGTGGATCTTGCCGAGCTTTCGACCCACGGCCTCAACGACCTGTGGGATGCCGCAAAGGCGGAGGAGTAAGACTGCGGGAACGACGGGCTGACACGCCTTATCGTTCCCGCTAAATTTTTCGAAAATCAAGTGTATCCCTCGGCTAACTTAGGGCATAATGCAAAAAGTGCGACATGGCTAACTTACGGAGGCGCACCGACGGTGCACGGTCAGCCGGTCGCTTGCATCCACTACGTTTCCAAGTGAGAGGGAGACAACATGAGCGATATTTTGGACGTCTACGGTCGCGAGGTGCTCGACAGCCGCGGCAATCCCACCGTCGAGGTCGAGGTCGTGCTCGAGGACGGCAGCTTTGGCCGCGCAATGGTGCCTTCGGGCGCTTCGACCGGCGCCTTTGAGGCATGCGAGTTGCGCGACGGCGACAAGGGTCGCTACCTGGGCAAGGGCGTCTCGCAGGCCGTCGAGCACGTCAACAACGAGTGCGCCGATGCCGTCGTGGGCCTCGATGCCTTCGACCAGCGCGCTGTCGATGCCGCGTTGGTCGCCGCGGACGGTACCCCCAACAAGACCAAGCTCGGCGCCAACGCTATTCTGGGCGTATCGCTGGCCGTTGCCCGCGCCGCTGCCGAGTCGGCGGGCCTGTCGCTGTACCAGTACCTGGGTGGCGTCAACGCCCACCTGCTGCCCACGCCCATGATGAACATCCTCAACGGCGGCGTGCATGCCGACAACAACGTTGACTTCCAGGAGTTCATGATCATGCCGGTGGGCGCTCCGAGCTTTGCCGAGGGCCTGCGCTGGTGCGCTGAGGTCTAC
>DBFBKG010000087.1:0-5208 GCA_048203815.1 Collinsella sp.
TATATGTCGTTTGTTCATGATTCAATTTGGATTCGATTATATTCATCTCGCAATCATTCTTATTCATACATCCTCACCAATTGAGTATGGATATAGATTGTTTCTAAACGAGTTGGGCAGTTAGTTGCATGCATTGGCAGCGTAAGAAGTAGGTAAAGATACCGTTCGCACAATACGTCCGTGCCACAAGTCGACTAAATTGAGACAATAGTGAATAGGGTTAGGCTACCGTCCCCTGCGGGGACTGAACGGACAGATGCATATGCTGAGCAAAATCGAAAAAAAGCAAGCCGCCGCAAAGCTGCGCAAACCGCCGCGCGACTTCTCGTACACGCAGAACCGAGAGCTCAGCTGGCTACGCTTTGACAACCGTGTGCTCGACGAGGCTTTTGATGAGTCCGTGCCGCTGTTCGAGCGCCTTAAGTTCGTCTCGATCTTCGAGTCAAACCTCGATGAGTTCCTCATGGTGCGCGTGGGTGGCCTGTCCGACCTTGCCGAGCTCAAAAAACAGCCTGTCGACAACAAGAGCAATATGACCGCCTCCGAACAGGTCGATGCTGTCATGGCCGAAATGCCCGGGCTCCTTACCCGTTGGGAGTCCATCTTTAAGAACATCGAGGGCAAGCTCGACACCCTGGGCGTTCACCGCGCCCGGATCGATTCGCTTACGCCCGAGGAGCGCACCTTTGTAACCCGCTACTTCCAGGCCTACGTGTCGCCGGTCATCTCACCGCTGGTGATCGACCCGCGCCACCCCTTCCCCAACCTGCGCAACGGCGCGCTCTACCTGGCGTGCGGCCTGGACGGCGTCACCGACGAGGAAAGTCTGCTGGGCCTGATCGAGATTCCCGCCTCGATGAACCGCGTGGTCGAGATCCCCTCGCCCACCGGCACCTACTCCTACATTCTGCTCGAGGACGTCATCCTCGCCTGCCTGGACAGCTGCTTTGGCTCCTATAAGCCGCTGGATCGCGCGCTGATCCGCGTCACCCGCAATGCCGATATCGACCCGGACGGCGAGGGCGTCGAGGAAGAAGAGGATTACCGCCAGCACATGAAGCGCATCCTCAAGAAACGCTTGCGCCTGCAGCCGGTGGTGCTCACCGTATCGGGCTCGCTTGAAAAGCCAACGCTCAAGACTATCCGCAAGGCGCTCGAGCTCTCGCGTCGCTCGGTCTTTACCTGCGACATCCCGCTCAACCTGGGCTATGTCTTTAGCATCGAGGGCAAGATTCCCGAGCATCTGCGCAACGAGCTGCTCTTTACGCCGTTTAAGCCGCAGCCCAACCCCACCATCGATATGACCCGCTCCATCCGCGAGCAGGTACTTCAGCACGACAAGCTGCTCTTTTACCCTTACGAGGCCATGAACCCGTTCCTGGACCTGGTGCACGAGGCCGCCTACGACCCCGAGTGCATCTCGCTGCGTATCACGCTCTACCGCGTGGCCAAGCAGAGCCGCCTGTGCGAGTCGCTGATCGATGCCGCCGAGAACGGCAAAGAGGTCACGGTGCTCATGGAGCTCCGCGCCCGCTTCGACGAGCAGAACAACATCGAGTGGGCCGAGCGTCTGGAAGAGGCAGGCTGCACCGTCATCTACGGCTCCGAGGGCTTTAAGTGCCACTCCAAGATCTGCCAGCTCACCTATCGCGAGGGCATGGCGCTTACACGCCTGACGCTGCTGGGCACTGGCAACTTTAACGAGAAGACGGCCAAGCTCTACAGCGACTTTATGCTCATGACCGCCCATCCCGGCATCGGCGAGGACGCCAACTTGTTCTTCCGCAACCTGTCGCTGGGCAACCTGCGCGGCGATTACCGCTTCCTGGGCGTGGCGCCGGTCGGCCTCAAGCCGCTCATCATGCGTGGCCTGGATCGCGAGATTCAGCGCGCCCTCGTTGGCGAGCCCGCCCGTGTGTTCTTTAAGCTCAACTCGCTTACCGACCGCGAGGTCATCGACAAGATTGCCGAGGCATCGTGCGCAGGAGTCCGCGTGGACATGATCATCCGCGGCATCTCGTGCCTCAAGCCCGGTGTTCCGGGCAAGACCGAGAACGTGCACGTGCGTTCTATCGTCGGACGCTTTTTGGAGCATGCGCGCGTTTACGCCTTTGGCGTGGACTCGGACATGATCTATCTGAGCTCGGCCGACATGATGACGCGCAACACCGAGCACCGCGTGGAGATCGCCTTCCCCGTGCTCGACCCCACCTGCCGCGCCCTGGTGCACGAGTACATGGGCATGCAGCTGCGCGACAACGTGAAGGCCCGCAGCCTCACGAGCGACGGCACCTGGGTCCCCGTGGAGCGTGCAGAGGGTGAGAAGCCCTTCAACTCGCAGGAAGCCCTGCTGGATCGTGCCTATCGCAACGCCGAGGCGGCCGCGCAGCAGCGCGCACAGGAGAAGGAACGCGTGGCCGAAGAGGCTATTCAGGCCGAGGTTGAACATGGGGCAGTTGCCAAACCGGAAGCGGTTGCCGCTCCGCCGGCGAATGAGCCCGGGGCTGCCGCAGAGCCCGCCGTGGAGAAAGCGCCCAAGGTTCAGAAGGTCCAGGCAACCGTCATTGAGCCCGAGCCTGCACCTGCACCTCAGCCCGAGCCGCAGGTCACCAAGCCCGCACCCGAGACAAGCGCCCGTCGCGATAGGCCCGCCGGCAAGACCAAGGCCATCGAGCGCCATCGCCCCGGTCGCGTGCGCATGGGACTGGGTCTGATCGGCCTAGGCCTTAAGACGCTCATTACCGGCAAGACGAAATAGTCGTTTGTAGAAGCAGTTTGTAGAAGCGCCCCGCATTTGAGGAAAGCCTCGGATGCGGGGCGCTTTTCCCTGCTACCATGGTGCGGACAACAACGCGAATGACAGGCAGGAATATGAAGCTCACTATAGAATCGATGACCTACGGCGCCGACGGGCTGGCGCACGCCGACAACGGCAAGGCCGTCTTTGTGCAGGGTGCCGTGGCAGGCGACACCGTCGAGGCCGAGGTCGTACAGGACGGCAAGTCGTTCATGCGCGCCCGCACCGCCGAGATTCTGGAGCCAAGCCTCGATCGCATTCAGCCTCCCTGCCCCTTCGTGGGCATCTGCGGCGGCTGCTCGTGGGGCAATCTCTCACGCACGGCACAGCTCGCCGCCAAGGAGCAAAACCTGCGCTCCACGCTCGAGCGCATCGGCAAGTTCGCTCCTGAGCAGGTCGATGAGTTGGTACAACCCATCTGCCACACCAAGGACGACTGGGGCTACCGCAATAAAATCGAGCTGGAGCCCACCGTCGTCAACGGTCGTGTTCGTCTTGGCATGCACGGCGTCAACCCCAGCAAAATCGTGACCGTCGATGCGTGCCCGCTGTTCGACAAGCGCTTCCCGAAGGCGCTCAAATCGGTCGTCGGCGCACTCAACTATCTGAGCGGAAGCCACGACCTGGGCCTCGAGCGCGTGGGCATTCGTGCATCGCGCCGCACCAAGGCACTCGAGGTCGCACTCTGGACGCCCACAGGCTCTTTTCCGCGCTCGCAGGTCTCCCGTGTGCTGGCGGACGCCGCTCATCCCACGAGCATCGTTCGTGTGATGAGCAAGGGCGAAAAGAAAGCCCGCCGTGTCTCCAAAGTCGAGATGCTCGCCGGCGAGGGCTCGTGGACCGAGAATATCGCCGAAGGCCAGATGCGCTTATCTGCCCCGTCGTTTTTCCAGGTCAATACCAAGGGCGCCGAGATTTTGATTGAGCTCGTTATGGACGCCCTCGACCCGCAGGAAGACGAACTGGCCGTGGACTTGTACTGCGGCGCCGGCACCTTTACCCTACCGCTCGCCCGCCGCTGCGACTTTGTCGCTGCCGTCGAGGCCTACGGCCCCGCCGTGCGCGATCTACGCCGTAACCTGGAAATCAACAAGCTTGATAACGTCGACGTCATTGGCGGAGACGCGGTGCGCGAGTTCCCCGACCAGGACGCCGATGTCTTGGTGGTCGACCCGCCGCGTGCGGGCCTCGCGCCCGAGGCCATAGACCTCATCGCGAGCACGAGTGCCCGCGATGTCGCCTACGTGAGCTGCGACCCGGCAACTCTGGCCCGTGACCTCAAGCGCTTTGTCGAGGAGGGCACCTTCTCCCCCGTCAAGATCACGCCGGTCGACCTGTTCCCGCAAACCTTCCACTGCGAAACCGTCGTCCACCTCAAGCGCAACTAACCGCATGATTTTTATGAGAAATGGGGATTAGATAATCATTCGATGCTCAATGGTTTAACCCCGCCTCCTTTTTGTCATGCAAGTCGAAACAGACGAGACTGGCAAGCGGTACAAACCACCAAACAATGACCCAGCTGATTACATTTTCATAATGCAATCAGCTGGGTTTTTTGTTTAACTATGCGCGTTGGCACGGTATTGCAGTTAACGTTTTATCGGGGCACCGCAATGAGGGCAGAACTTTGCATCGGAAACAAGCGGAGTGCCACATGAAGCACAGAAGCGCGGTCCATCCATAGAGGTTGCAGCCTGCTGGAATTGCTGCTCGCCCCTAAACCGAGGCGAGTCCTGCTGGCGCGTTGGGTTAATATGCGAGTCGGAAGCGGATTCCAGAGGGGTCGACTGAGAATCAGTGGCTACACAAGACGCCATCTTCCTTCGGACAACAAAAACGACGACGATAACAACAACAGCCAATGCACCGACAATTGCGACGATAATAACGGGACTGAGCAAGAAGGACTCTTCTGCCTTTCCAGATGACGCTGTTTTTAGAGGACTTCGCGCAATGTTCGACTTGTACACATCAACCCGAATGCCCTTTTCAGCATGACCCATACTACAAACCAGCGTATCGTCATCAGCAAACCAGAGCCCGCCTCCGCTCTTTAAAGGCGTCTTAGAAGCAACGTTCTTATTTAAATCAAGCAATACCATCTTGTCATTGTTATCAGAATTAGTTTTAATTCCGAGCACATATCGACCATCATTGGACAATGAACCATAAGCGCCAACCGGACTAGACGGCTTTACTTTCTCCCCCTGCTTGCCCGAAGCACAATCATATACCGCGACTTCGTCAGAAGAAGTATCATTACCCTGCGCAATTAAAGCCAATGAGCCGCTCGAATTAACCGAGCAGATGCCATCATCTTCATTCGGGTAGTCAGGCTCTGAAAGACCGCAGACAGCATCATTTGTTATTTCGCCATTCTTCGACAACAGAGCGCCGTTGTTAAGGAC
>DBFBKG010000088.1:0-7718 GCA_048203815.1 Collinsella sp.
CAGGAAGGCAACTCACAACGAGCGGAGTCGAAGCCCTCTGCCGTCGGTCGTTCAAAATGCACGATAACCTTTTCGATATCCCCATCTGTTATCAGGTCAGAATGAACGACCTCGGTACCGTCTTCGAATGTCATATACGGGTACATCACGTAAACCACCTCGCAATCGTTAATCCAGTTTAGCATCAAGCTATTGCACCAAAGACAGCAAGCCCCCTTGATGAGTTGATGGTATCTGTTAAATGTCACGTACGATTCACATCTGGTGGGTACCCTGATGGCTACACGAAACGAAGCAGATTTACACCGGGAGGACCCCGTATGACAACCAAGTACACCGACGCGCCGCGCACGCGCGTCATGACACCGGCCGAGCTCAACAACGGCGTGCACGAAAACCATTCCATCGGACAGACCATGGCCATCGCACCCAAAAAGGGCCTGTTCGACGACATTTCCATTCCCCAGATCATCGCCGGCGCCGCGGCTGCCGCCACGAGCGTCGCGCTTGCTTCCAAGATTGGCATCGCTGGTTCAGTAATTGGTGCCGCCGTGAGCTCGGTCATCACCGTTGTGTCATCGCAGGTCTACCGCCACTTTATCTCCGCCAGCGCCGAAGCAATCAAGGGCACGCATGCCGCTGTCGACTACCCTGCCGGCGCCTATGAGCCCGTTGAGCCCGATGTCAAGGAGCACCTAGGTGGCGCCGCGACCACGCAGGAGATGCGCCAAGTTGCGGGGCGCGCGACCACGGCGCGCGTCGCTCCCGACAGCCTGCGCGCCAAGGCGGCGGCAGAGCGCAGCCAGACGCAAAAGAAGGTCATCGTCTTCTCGATCGCCATCGCCATCGTCGCGGTCATCGCCTGCGCCGGCGCCATCCTTATCACCACCGCCGGTGAGGGTCTGGGCGAGCGCCCCGAGCCAATCCTTTCGTCGCGCACGACCGAGCACGACGCGGATAGCTCCGGTCAATCGCAAAGCCAGCAGGACGACTCGCAGGGCACCTCCGCATCTACCGATTCGCCCCCGAACACCTCCGATCAATCGCAGGGCGCCGATTCCTCTGTGAACAACAGCGGTACGCAATCCGGCACAACCGACTCAAGCCAAACGACTGACGGCTCTCAACCGAGCACGGGCGACCAGACGAGCGGCAATACATCGGGCACGGGATCTACCGACAACGGCAACACCGACAGCTCGAATAGCTCGAGCGGAACCGCGTCCGGCACGGCATCTGACAACTCGAGCCAAGGCACGGCATCGGGCAACTAAGCACATTTGTCTCTCATAGATAACCGACCTGTACAACGGGCGCGAATCGACAACGGTTCGCGCCCGTTTGCCTTGGGCGCCGCCATGGCGAACGCTATGCGATGGTAAGATGCTTTACATGTGTAATGAGGAGATTTGCCATGAGCAAGACAATAGTTAGGCCCACGCTTTCGCTGGGCAACCACATCTATCTGTATCGCCTGCTGCGCGATGCGATTGGATGCGGCAAGCAAACGTTTATGACGCAGGTCGAGGAGGCGCTCGCCGCCGGCGACATGACCGCTTATGACCTGGGCTTCGAGTCCACGCGCGAGCTGCTCGAGGAGCTCGATGACTGCATTAAGCTGACCGTCTTTAAGGGCGGTCGCCTGTATGCCACCGTCATCGCCAACGAGGCATGGGATGCCGCCCTTGCCAAGGGCGAGGACAAGCCCAAGGCCACCAAGGGCGCCAAGCAGTCCTACAAAAAGAAGAAGCGCGGCGAGAAGGACCTCAAGGCCGTGCGCCCCAAGCACGTTAAGCGTCCCGAGCCCGAGCCCGTGGCTGAAGCTGTGCCGGAGCCCGAGCCCGAGACAGAGATCGAAGTCGCTATTGAGGTAACGGCAGAAGCCGAAACCGAAATCGCCGCCACGACCGATCCCAAAGTCATATCCGAGCAGGAAGCCACTGCGGAGCTCAACGAGACTCCCAAGTCGACAACCGAAGAAGTCGCTAACCAACCTGAGACGCCTGCGTTCCAAAACAGCGATGTCTTTGGCAACGAGGCCGAGGACGATCAGTCCGACGAGCCCGCCGATCAAGGCGCTACCGAGTCGACGCCGGAGCCCGAGACGCCGCAGCCCGCCATCTCGCTCACGGTCGTCTATGACCCCGAGAACGCCAACGCCGGCATCACCACCATGGCATCCACGCCCATCGAGGCAAAGTCGAGCGTCGAGAATGAGAGCGTGACGCAGGTTGAGCTCGACACCGCGACCGCAGACGCACCCGCTATCGTCGAGACTGCAGATTCCGCGGCAATGCCGAAAGTGGGCATCGAATCAGTGCTCGGCACCGAACCCATGCCCGTCGTCGAGGTGACGCCCGTCAATGAGCAGGCCTTCGCACCGGCGATGGTACCGATCCCCGCACCCGTAGCGCCCGCCATCCCCGAGGACTTCCCCGTCGATTTCGCAACCGAGATCTTCTGCCCCGGCCCGCTTCTGCACCAGTTGTCGACCTATCTCCCCTACGGCGCCGACACCCTCGGCATTGTCGGCGAGTACTACTGGATCGCCCGCGAGCGCGGTACCATCGAGGCCGCGCGAAACCGCGCAAGCTTCCCCCTGCGCTACACGCAGGCCGGCGAGCGCCACGAAGTCACCGTGCGCATCCGCCGCAACACCACCGGCGGTCTCGGAGCCACTTGGACCATCGATAAAGTCGAAGAACCCGCTGAATAGTAAAAAGGGACGATAACCCTCGAGGTTATCGTCCCTTTTTCGTTAGGTCACCTGAACTCGACTAATCTCGCGTCAGCTTGCGGTGGATACGATGCGGTTGGGCTGCGTCCTCGCCCAGGCGCTCGATACGGTTGGCCTGATAGGCCTCGAAGTTGCCCTCAAACCAATACCAGTTGCCCGGGTTCTCGTCGGTGCCCTCCCACGCCAGGATGTGCGTGGCAACGCGGTCCAGGAACATACGGTCGTGGCTAATGACCACCGAACAGCCCGGGAACTCGAGCAGCGCCGCCTCGAGCGAGGACAGCGTCTCGACGTCGAGGTCGTTCGTGGGCTCGTCGAGAAGCAGCAGGTTGCCGCCCTGCTTGAGCGTAAGCGCCAAGTTCAGACGGTTGCGCTCGCCGCCGGAGAGCACGCCAGCGCGCTTCTGCTGGTCCTGGCCCTTAAAGCCAAAGCTCGCCACATAAGCGCGGCTCGGAACCTCGGTCTCGCCGACCATCATGTGGTCCAGGCCGTCCGAGACGACCTCCCACAGGTTCTTATCGGGGTCGATGCCGGAACGGTTCTGGTCGACGTAAGAAATCTTGACGGTCTCGCCCACCTCGAGCTCGCCCGAAGTCAGCGGCTCCAGACCCACAATCGTCTTGAACAGCGTGGTCTTACCGACACCGTTGGGGCCGATGACGCCCACGATGCCGTTGCGCGGCAGGGTGAACGAAAGGTCGTCGATGAGCACACGGCCATCGAATTCCTTGTGCAGATGATGAGCCTCAAGCACCTTGTTGCCCAGACGCGGTCCAACGGGAATGCGGATGTCGGTCCAGTCGAGCTTCTGGCTTGCGCGGGCCTCGGCCTCCATCTCCTCGTAGCGAGCCAGACGAGCCTTGTTCTTGGCCTGGCGAGCCTTGGGCGAGCTGCGTACCCACTCGAGCTCGGCCTCCATGCGCTTGGCGAGCTTGGCGTCGCGGTTGCCCTGCGCCTCGATACGGGCGGCCTTGGTCTCCAGATACGTGGAGTAGTTGCCCTTGTAGGGATAAAGGTGACCGCGGTCGACCTCGCAGATCCACTCGGCAACGTTATCCAGGAAGTAGCGATCGTGCGTGACGGCAAGCACCGCGCCCTGGTAGTTGTGCAGGAAGTGCTCGAGCCACAGGATCGATTCGGCGTCCAGGTGGTTCGTGGGCTCGTCGAGCAGCAGCAGGTCGGGAGCCTCGAGCAGCAGCTTGCACAGGGCCACGCGGCGGCGCTCGCCGCCGGAAAGTACGTTGACCGGCATGTCGGAATCGGGCAGCTGCAGGGCGTCCATGGCCTGGCCGAGCTTGGAATCGATATCCCAGCCGTCGGCGGCGTCGATCTCGTCCTGGAGCTTGCCCATTTCGGCCATGAGGGCGTCCATGTCGCAATTCGGGTCGCACATCTCCTCGCCGATCTTGTTGAAGCGATCGACCTTGGCGATCATATCGCCAAACGCCATGCGCACGTTCTCGATGACGGTCTTGTCGTCGTCGAGCGGCGGCTCCTGCTGCAGGATGCCCACAGTGTAGCCGGGGGTGAGCCTGGCATCGCCGTTGGAGACCTCCTCGATGCCGGCCATAATCTTGAGCAGGGTCGACTTGCCCATACCGTTGGGGCCCACGACGCCGATCTTGGCACCGGGGTAGAAGCTCAGGGTCACGTCGTCAAGGATTACCTTGTCGCCATGGGCCTTGCGAGCCTGATACATCTGATAAATGAACTCCGCCACAGTCATTTCTCCTTATCTAGCTGCGGAAATCTTCTCCCCCTCTCCGTTTTGGAAAAAGCGGAGAGGCAGTCCACGCGTTCTAATAAAAAGGGGCATGGTTGCCCACACCCCCTAATACTACCTGGGAAAAGTCCCCCGGAACATACTATGAACTGCGTACGCTAGTTTTCCGCAACCTTAGCGAACGGCCCGCTGCGATTTGCGCCACAGCAGATACGAGTAGACGTAGACGGCTCCGACCGAACCAAACGCCAGAACCGCAATCACCGCGGCGACGACTTCACTCGAAAGCACGCTGCCTGCCACGCCCATCACAATCAGGCCAATACCCAGCACCATAAAGCAGGCGCCGCCAAAACGCTGCGTACGGCGCCAGTTCTCGGGATCGGCAAGCGCCCAGGGTGTCTTGATACCGAGCGTATAGTTCTGCTTCACACGCGGCAAGTAGTTGCCTACGCCGATGAACAGCAAACCGACAACACCGGAAATCAGCACGTTAACCGAACCGACCGCCGGCACCACGCCCCAGACCGTAAGCTCTCCCAGCCAGCTTATCGCGCACATGAACAAGGTGAAGGCGATTACGAAGCCCTGGTAGAACTTGCCCGAGGTTCGATATGCCTCACCTTTGGGGTCGATGCGCGGCACCACGCAGAACATTGCGAGAAGCGCCAGAGGCAGCACGCCGAGCGCGGAGGCCATCCAGCTGGGACCCCAACCGTCGACGGCGCCGTTCGCGCCCCAGTGCGTGGGAATCTGCGCCGGCAAGCTCGGCATCACCATGAGGTGCGCTACGACATTGGCGACGCACAGAGCGACCAGCGCAATCCACACGCGCGACGATACCCCCGTGGGGTGAATGCCCTTGTTTTCGTTATTCATCCTTATCACCTTCCGTGTTTGTAAAGCCCATAAACCAGCCAATTAAATCCTGCATGACGGTGGTGTTTAAGCTGTATACGATGTTTTGGCCATGGCGCTCGTCGGTCACCAACCCGGCGTTTTTGAGCGTCGCCAAGTGATGGCTCAGTGACGGCTTACTGATATCGAAATGCTCGGCAAGCTCTCCGGCCGTACAATTGCCCTCGTGCAGTAGTTCCAAAATGCGCCGCCGCGTAGGATCGGCAAGCGCCTTAAAACCCTCTCCCGGCATAGGACCTCCTCTCATCATTTCGTTCGACGCGCACACTATACTCGATATTTAGATGTTTGTCTAATTATCTAATACAGCAGCTTCTATAGAACATTCGTTCGTATTTAGCTACAATGGAAGTTGAAGCAGATGGGCCAGCTCCCTCTACCCGAGAAGGAGATGGACTATGAGTATTGACGATGTCCTGACGTTGTTGTTGCTTGTAATCGCGGCTGTGGAGCTCGGCATCCACATTGGAGGTCGAATGAAATAGCCGCCCCCGCGTAATGCGAAGACGGCCACTTCTCACGCTACAAACGTGTTTGGGAGTTGGCCAACCCGCGGCAACGGGTGCCATCTGCTTCAATCTTATGCGAATCCCGATCCCATTTCAACAAGCTCCAAGGGCTCAAATGGAATCGCAATAATACCTATAATGGCGATAGCTAAAACACGACCGACTCCCCATCGGAGGATATCTATGACCGAAACCGCAGCCGCAGCCCCCATCGAGACACGCGACACCAAGCTCGAGATCATCATGGGCCGCGAGGCACTTAATAAACTCGCCAACGCCACGGTGTTGGTGCTCGGCTGCGGAGGCGTGGGCTCCAATTGCTGCGAGGCACTTGCCCGCGGCGGCATTGGTCATTTTGTAATTCTGGACAAGGACATCATCGCGCCCAGCAATATCAATCGCCAGGCCATCGCCTTTCACAGCACCATCGGCAAGCGCAAGGTTGACGTGATGGAAGCCATGATTCGCGATATCAATCCCGCCGCCACCGTTATCAAGCGCACCGAATACCTGCTGAGCGACAACATCGACGAGTTCTTCGCGAGCGTTTTGGAGCAAACAGACGGCAAGCTCGACTACGTCGTCGACGCCATCGACACCATCTCGGCCAAGCTCACCATTGCCAAATATGCTCAGGACCACGACATTCGTTTGGTTAGCTCCATGGGCGGGGCCAACAAGCTCCATCCCGAGTGCCTCCGCTTTGCCGACATTTTCGATACGGTACGTGACCCCATGAGCCGCATCATGCGCAAAGAATGCAAGAAGCGCGGAATCAAGAGCCTGCACGTGCTGTTTAGCTGCGAGGAATCGGTTAAGACCCAACCCCGCGACCCGTCCAATATCCACGAGCGTACCGAGTTGGGCACCGCCAGCTTTATGCCGCCCATCATGGGCCAGATGATCGCCGGCGAGGTTATCCGCCAGATCAGCGGTCGCGGCATCGAGCGCGTGCGCGCCGATGGCCAGCGCCTAGACTAGCGGAGCGCACCGAGATGGAGCCCCGGTTATTTGATGCACACTGCCATCTTGATTTAATGGCCCACCCGGACGCCGTTGCCGATGAGGCAACGGCGCTGGGCTTGGGTCTATTTGATTGCGGCGTCGATCCACGCGACTTTTCGGCCGCAAACGAGCGCGCTCGTCGCCACCCGGGCATCATCGCCGGCGTTGGGCTTCACCCCTGGTGGCTCGCCGATGGCCACTGCGGTTTTGCCGAAGTCAATCTGCTTTGCGAAGTTGCTGCCCAAGAACGCTACATCGGCGAAGTCGGACTCGACTTTTCCGCGCGCTTTGCTGGAAGTGAGCCGCTACAAATACAGGCACTTAACCGGCTCTGCGATGCGCTCGTGCAGCATCCTCTTACCGGGCGCGTGATATCAATTCACGCCGTTCGTTCGGCAGGAGCCGTACTGGACGTCCTCGAATCGCATGGACTACTCATCCCAAACCCCGACTCCCCCGCTATCATCTTCCACTGGTTTAGCGGCACTTCGGGCGAACTCACCCGCGCGCGTAATGCGGGCTGCTATTTTTCCGTCAACGAACGCATGCTCGCGACCAAGCGCGGTCGCGAATACGCACGACAGATTCCACTCGACCGCCTACTGCTCGAGACCGATGCGCCGACCGAGCCAAACACAGAAACAAGCACGCAGTCGCTCATCAGGTCGCTCACAAGGACCTCAGAACGCATCACCTCGCTCAAAAACTGCGACGCAAAGCGCATCGAGTCGATAGTTTTAACAAATGCGCGCTCTGTTTTTGACCTTCGCTAACCCCTGGTGTGCAAAAAATGCCAAATATGAGTTCTGCTTCCGGAATGGATACA
>DBFBKG010000089.1:0-2934 GCA_048203815.1 Collinsella sp.
CTTCCAAGCAAAACTAAGACCGAGTCCCGATTTTAACCGTTCTGCACGCGCAAGGCTCTGGGAGCCGAGCCACCTCCAGACGTCCTCGCGCCGATTTTGCGCACGCGCACGGCTTACAATCCCAATCTTGCATAAATCCTATCGGTATCTGCATAGAAATGAGGCATCTTTTTGCTTCGTCTCAGGGTACCCCACCTTAGACCGTGCAAAAAACGGAGTATTCAGCACCGTGGGCCCCAACGGCCCCATCACAACCGACATAACGACGTGGTTACAGCAGTGTTGCAGGCCGGCGCAAACCAAAAACGCGGCGACAGCCATCTCCGCCCATCGATAGCCCGCCCACAAGGACTGTCGATGGGCGCCGCGGGCCACTACGGCCCATTCACAACGTTATGCATTTTTCAGAGCTTGCTGAATACTCCCAAAAATGCACGCTGGGAAGTGCACCACCTATCCGCAGCGGGCAGCATGCCTTGGTTTTGCCCATATCGGGGCATCGGCGCGGCACAAAAGCCCCCGCCGCACGAAGTGCGCAGCGGGGGCTTCCGACATGTCCGAGGACGATTGTGGGGCTAACGGGCAGGGGCCCGCCGAACCAAGTTAGGCAGCCGGGCAGATCTTCTTGAAGAGCTCGATGACGTCGTCGAGCGTTGCCTCGCGCGGGTTACCCGGGAAGCAGGCGTCGGCCATGGCGTCCTTGGCCAGAACCTCGATCTCGTCAGCCTTCATAGCCTCGCAGACGTGCGGGATATTCACGTCGGCAGAGAGCTGCTTGACGGCGGCGATAGCAGCATCGGCAGCCTCGTCGGTGCTCATGCCCGTGGTGTCAACACCCATGGCAACGGCAACCTTGGCCAAGCGCTCGGCGCAAACCGGCTTGTTGAACTCCATGGCGATCGGCAGCAGCATGGCGCAGGCGACGCCGTGCGGGGTGTCGTAGTGAGCGGACAGGGTGTGAGCCATGGCGTGGTCGATGCCCAGGCCAACGTTGGAGAAGCCCATGCCGGCGACATACTGGCCAAGAGCCATGCCCTCGCGGCCGGAGCCGGGCTGACCGGACTTGGCCTCGGCGACGGAGTCGCGCAGGTTCTCGCTGATCAGCTTAATGGCCTCAAAGTGGAACATGTCGGAAAGCTCCCAGGCGCCCTTGGTGGTGTAGCCCTCGATGGCGTGGGTCAGTGCGTCCATGCCAGTGGAAGCGGTCAGGCCGGCGGGCATGGAAGCCATCATGTCGGGATCGACGACAGCGACCTCGGGGGCATCGTTGGTGTCGACGCACACGAACTTGCGGACCTTCTCGGGGTCGGTGATGACGTAGTTGATGGTCACCTCAGCGGCGGTACCGGCGGTCGTCGGCACGGCGATGGTGAACACGGCGTGGTTCTTAGTGGGAGCAACGCCCTCGAGGCTGCGGACATCGGCGAACTCAGGGTTGTTGATGATGATGCCGATAGCCTTGGCGGTGTCCATGGAGGAGCCACCACCAATGGTCACGATAGCGTCAGCCTCGGCGGCCTTGAAGGCCTCGACGCCGTCCTTGACGTTTTGGATGGTGGGGTTGGGCTTAATCTCGGAGTAGAGGCTCCAAGCGATGCCGGCGGCGTCGAGCTCGTCGGTCACCTTAGCGGTAACGCCAAACTTGACCAGATCGGGGTCGGAGCAGACGAAGATCTTCTTGTAGCCACGACGCTGAAGCTCGCCGGGGATCTCCTTGATGGCGCCGGAACCATGGTAAGAAATGGTGTTGAGAACGAAACGATTAGCCATTGATAGCCTCCTATCATGCGCGGGGCACCCATTACGCCCCGCACTATAAGTCCCATCCTAACGCTTTTGAAACAAAAAACGCGTGAGAACGTCAAAGGTGTTAAAGCGTTTCAACAGATGATGAAAAATATTGCGGCAAAGGGACAACCCCTTTGCCGCATTCGGTTACTTTCGGCAGCCCTCTTTCCAAGCCTCGGCCGCAACCTTCCAGCGTAAGCGCAAGTCGCGCTCGCGGTCGATGAACATGATGGCAAACGCGACAAACAGCAGCAAGCTCGCCACGACGATGGCGTGCAGGCCCATGCGCTCAATACACCAGTTGCCCAACACGGCGCCAAACACAAAGGTAAAGATCACGCCAAAGTACAGCAGGCCGTTTTCCAAAAAACCGCGTCTGTGGGTGATGATGTAATCGTCCACGTTTTGCAGCGCGTTGCGCAAGTTGCCGATGCACATGGTCGTAGCGATGCCGTGACCGTGGATCTTGCGGAAGCTCTCGACCTGCATGCCGCAGGCAAACGAGGTGAGGCAGTTGGCGAGCAGGTTGAAATTGCCGCCCGGGATAAAGCTCACGCCCAGCAAGATGACGGCTTCAAAGAACACCGTCACCTGACGCCAGTGGATCACGCTGCCAAACCGCTCGTGTACCAGATCGGCAAGCATAATACCCACGGCAAACGACACCACAGGGAAGAAGTAGCGCCCCGCAAGTGCCCAGTTGCCCTCCGAGATGCTCACGCCCACGAGCAGGATGTTGCCTGTCTGCGCGTTGGCGAAAACATGATCGCGCCCAATGTACGAATAGACGTCCATAAAGCCACCGGCGAGCGCCAAGATAATGCCCAGCTCGATGGACTCCGATATCTGTTTGGCACGCTGCATCGTCGTGCATCCTCCTTGTTGACGACTCTCTCGTGCGTTGGCGGAAACATAGCCGCCGTTCATACTGTAACCCATTGACAACATGGCGTGCGCGCGAGACGGCTCCTTCGACGCAGGGATACACAGTCTGGAAACAAACGGCACCTGCATCGACACGCCGATCCGCCAGCCCATGTACTCCACCAGTCTTTTTAGCCCCGTCCCAAAAAGACTGGTTACAATTACGTGCAGCATACAAACACCGGGAGGGATCGTGGCAAAAAAGCCTCAGCACGCTCAGAA
>DBFBKG010000090.1:0-3140 GCA_048203815.1 Collinsella sp.
GGGTTAAGTTTCCTGCTCTACAGTCCTGCTCACGACGGAGGCCACATTAAGTGGCCTCCTGTTCGTGCGGAACTCGCGATAAACTTAACCCCCACACCCCTCACGCGGCGGGCAACCGTCGTTGGGCTTATCACTGACACGAATAAACCGCTTGTATATCGTCTGCTGGCTTGGCACGGTACAATACTTGCAGCTTTAATTCATGAATTAGTGGAGTTATTGATGGCAGAATCTCGTGCGGAGCGTAGGGCTCGTCGTGCTTTGGTGGAGGCGGCTGAGGGGTCGAAGGAGGAGAAATCTTCTACGAAATCCAAGTCTTCTAAAGCTGCAAAAAGCAAATCGGCTAAGGCCAAGCGTTCTGACTCTCGTCGAGGCGGGGATAAAGGGCCTCAGACTCGCACCAAGCGCCCGCATAAAGATCCCGTTTCGCCTGCGCGTAAGGCTGTGGACCCCAAGTCTCCCTGTTCGATCATGAAATCTTGCGGTGGGTGCACGGCGCTCAATCGTCCTTATAAAAAGCAGTTGGCAGCTAAGCAGGCTGCTATGGAGGAGCTTTTTGCTTCGCTTTGTGAGCGTGAGGGCATCGCTGTTGATCCCATTCGCGGTATGGGCGTCACCCTGGGCGACCCGGGTAAATATCCTGCGCCGCGTGGCTTTCGCCATAAGGCTGCCACTCCCTTTGCTCCCGGTAAGGAGGGCGCTGTCCGTTGCGGTTTCTTTGAGCGCGGCACGCACAAGATCGTTGCCGTGCCCGAATGTCCTGTCGAGGCGCCGGGCGCTCGTCAGATTCTCAACGGCATCGCACGCGAAGCTGAGCGGCTGCATATTCCCGCCTTTAATGAGGACAAGCATCTTGGTTTGCTTCGCTATGCCGTCGTCCGCTGCGGTTGGCGTACCGACCAGGTCATGGTTACACTCGTGACCGCCCAGCGCGACTTACCGCATGCGCAGGAGTTCTTTGAAGCCGTCGCGGCGCTCGATCCGCATATCGTCACCGTTGCCCAAAATATCAATGGCCGTCCCGGTAACGCCATCTTGGGTGAGGAGACTCGTATCGTCTATGGCGCCGAGTGCATGCGCGACCAGCTGCTCGGTTGCGAATTCGATATCTCCCCTACCGCGTTCTATCAGACCAATCCGCAGCAGACCGAGCTGCTCTATCAGCTCGCGATTGACGGCATGGACCTGCAGCAGGGTGACATTCTTATGGACGCGTACTGCGGCAGCGGCACCATCGGTCTGTGCGCCGCGAAGGATGCCCAGGACAGAGGTGTCGGCATTATGCTGCTCGGCGTGGAGCGCAACCCGGCGGGCATTGCCGACGCACGTCGCAACGCCGAGCTCAACGGCCTCACCCGCAGCGCTTGGTTTATGGCCGACGACGCCACCGATTACATCCTTGACGCCGCCGATAACAACGAGCACGTTGACGTCCTTTCCATCGATCCGCCGCGTGCCGGCTCTACCCCCGAGTTCCTCGAGGCCGCCTGCGCACTTAAGCCGCGCCGCATCACCTATATCAGCTGCAACCCCGTGACCCAAGAGCGCGACCTGCACCAACTCCTCGACGGAGGCTATCGCCTGCTCAAGATCACACCGGTCGACATGTTCCCCCACACCGACCACACCGAAACAGTAGCGGTCCTCGAGCGCCGCTAACCAACCCCGGCTGATTTTTGGGACAAGAGGGGGGCGGTCCATCTGGACCGCCCCCCTTCATTGGGCATATGAGTCTCGTTACATCCCCTTGCGCAAGTCGCACACGCCGGCTGCCGCCATCTCGCGCAGCAGCGTCTCGCGGTCGCGCGTCACGATCAGGTCCAGCGGGAAGTGAATCTCGTCGAGCAACTTGCGGGCGTGCTCGAGCTTGCCAATGGCCATACCAATGTGGGCATCGGTCGACACACCAATACCCACGCCCAGCTCGGCGCAGCGCTCGGCAATCTTGCGACACACGTTCCAATGCTCGGCATCCGTGCCATGCTCAAGACTATGGTTGTTGATCTCGATAATCTTGTGCTTGGCCTTGGCCGCCAGCAGCACCTCATCGATATCGAACGGCACACCCGAACGACCCGTATGCCCAAGCATGAACACCTTGGGATGTTCCAAGGCATTGATATACATCTCGGTCGTTTGAGCCAGCGTCGCGCCTTCGGCAAACTGCGGGTTATGCACGCTTGCCACCAAATAATCCAAATTGCGCGTCACCAAATCGAACAGCGAATGCTGGTGACTGTACGAATCACCGGCAATATCGAACGAAACGGGAATGTCCTCGCCAAACAAGCTTCCGTCCAGCGAAACGATATCGGCCTCGGCGCCGCGAAGCACCAGCACGCCGCTCCAAATGCGCGGCCAGATATCCTGGTTAATAAAGAACTGGAAACTGCGCAGGTCGTTGGGGCAAGCCGTAACCATCGAGCTCAGATGGTCGGCAGATCCGAGCACCTGCAGGCCACGTTCCGCCGCCCAGTACACATTCTCCTCAATGGTTGAGTACGCATGCGCGGAGAACAGCGTATGAGTATGAATATCACAAGAAAGAAGGTAGGGCATCGGGTCTCCTTATCCGGTATGGCCGTCGCGTATATTCATTGTACGCATAGCTTTCGGCAGTCGTAAAACTGCTTCATCCCAATCACACAACGGCATAGACAACGGGGTCTGGCTTAAAACCAAACCCCGTTTCACGTAAAACATTGTAGGCAGAGCGCTTTACTTTTAACGATACTCGTCCGCCAACTGTTTCCAAGCGGGTAGCGAATTGACAATCGTTTCGTAGCTCACGCAATAGCCCAGGCGGAACCAACCCGGCATACCAAAGCTGTCCGAGGGAACCGCAAGCAACTCATACTTCTTTGCGCGCTCGCAAAACGCATTCGCATCGGGCTCGAGTGCCTTCACCCACAGGTAGAAAGCACCGTCCGGCTCAACATAGGTATAGCCGTAGTCCGTCAAAGCATCGGTGAGCGCCGTGCGGTTGCGGGCATAGGCCCCGACATCACTCGGCTCATCGATGCAATCGATGATCACGCGCTGAAAGAGTGCCGGTGCGCATACAAAACCCAGCGTACGGGCAGCGCCCGCAACAGCCGGCATCAGACGGGCAGCCTGCGGATTGGTGTTGGGAACCAAGA
>DBFBKG010000091.1:0-23323 GCA_048203815.1 Collinsella sp.
CAGTTGGTGAAAGTACGTTAGCGGGGTCGGCGAAAGCGCATTAGCGCATTCGGCGAGATGCGTTTGCGAAAGTGGTCAATTTTAGATTAGCGCTAACAGGCCTGGGCTTTCAGTGCGGCGTCACGCTCGCCGCGCAGCCGCTCGATCTCATCGACCATGGCCTCAGCCTCAGCGTGGAGCTGGACGACCTGCCTGTCGAGCTCCCTGGCATCGGTGAGATATCTGACGCTCGCGGCGTGGAGCTCGTTGTTCTCGAGCTCGAGGCTCGCGGTATCGAGCTCGAACTTCTCCTCGATGAAAGCGACCCTCTCATTGCAGTCGGCCTCAAGTCTTTCGTTCCGGTCTCTCGCCTCGACGAGCTTGCGGTTGAATTCGTCGAGCTGGGCCCTGAGCAACGCGTTCTCGGTTCTGAGGTCGCCCGTCTCGCGCAGCAGCTTCTCCCGCCACGTCGCCTCGATCCGCTCGGCGGCCTCATCGAGGACGGACTTCACGCCGTAGATCTCCCTGATTTTCTTCTCGTCTGCCATGGTGCGGCACTCCAATCAACAACGGGCATGGCTCCGCCATGCCATATGGCTGGGAACAATGCACGGCCGCTGTTGATTTGTGTTCGCCCTGCGATCGGTGAGTTCTAAAAGGCGTCTCAAGTCATGCGTTCACGCAGGTTTTCGATTGGAGAAATACCGTACGTTTTCATGATATCACGTGCCTTAAAGACCATGAATGGACGGCCATATCGATTCGTTGAAAATGGCACCAACGACGTGTTGGTGGCGGGGGAGTGATGGCGTTAAAGATGTCGAGAATGATTATAGGATTGTTTTAGATGCGGGCATGAAAAAGGGTCGAATCGAAGTGTCTGGCCGGACGCCAATTGTCCGGGAACTGTTTCGATTCGACCGTGTTTCATTTTACATCCGCGGCATGCTCTTATAGACGCCCGGCGATTACCGACCTTCACGACCTCGATAGTCGGGCTATGGACTTAAGATTTCTTGGGCTCCCAGCCGTTTTCGATTGCGGCGGGGTAGACTGAGGCGTAATTAAGCATCCAGCTGCCATCGCCCGCTTTTTGAATAAACCCCTTATCCGTCAAAGAGGTATAGGCCCGGGAGATCGTGTTCTTACTTAGGTGGTAGCGCTCCTCAATCCATTTGCTTTTTGCGTAAAAGCCCATGGCTCGTTTGTTTTTGGAAGGATTTCCAAGCTTCCATACTAGGCCGAGGATGAGGCGCTCGGCAGCGACAGTGGTGGCACAACACGCCCAGTCGGGCACCGAAATAAAATTCGCGTTATCCATTTTCCTTCTAATCTCTCGTTGCTCATTAACATCATCGCGATATTTGTCAGAAATTGACGGTAGCTCGCTCATGTTTACCGCCTAGTCAAGGTGGGCGGTACGACCTTCAAGCTGTTTGAAAAGTTCGTAGAATGAGCTTTCAAACATGTAATTAGAGCGATGGACCTGGATGAGCTTGCCGGACTCGCGCATGAATTTGCGTGCAGTGTTCTCGCTCCAGCCGGTGATTTCGCGGATATCGTTAACGCGGAGCAACCGATCGCACTGAGCGGCACCAGTAGGGAAAGTCGGTGTGGACGCCTGGGTGCTAATCTTTGGAGTAGCCATGATGAGCTATCCTTTCAATGAGGGCCCTCCCTGTGCTTGTAAGACGTACCAGGTTCATAAGCACTTGGGGGGCCGGTTTCTATGACTACATGCGTAGTCATCTGACAGCTTTAGCATGTATTAAAACTCATTAGATGTCAATCAAATAAAGCATCTACCTGCGGAAACGGTATTATAGTACCGTAATATTATGAAAAAAACGATGAATGAAAAACATGCTATTTCTCGCTTCTCTGTATATAGGCGTTGATGAAGTCTTCGTAGCCTTTAACTGCTTTTATTTCTGATTGTTGAACGAGGCTTGTATACGTTTTGAGCGTGATATTGGGGTCCGCGTGGCCAAGAATACCTTGCACGCTTCTAACGTCCGATCCGTTCGCCAGCATAAAAGTGCTTACACAATGCCTGAGCTGATGCGGGCAGATGCCCTTATATAGTTTTCCGCCAGTCGAATTGTTCGGCTCATAGATTCCAAGATTGCAGCTAACTGCGAAATCGCGAAACCAATGGTTGAAGATGTAGTTTTTCATGTGACAGACAGTAGGGACCCCTTGCTCGACAGCAATATCGCTAATGATGGGAGTGCTGCCAGTCTGGGACAGCCCCAGAGAGGCCAGGAGCTCTTTTTGTATGGCTGACCATGATTGAAGACGTTCGGCCAAGGTTTCTCCAACGGGGATTTTGCGTTGGCTTTCTTGTGACTTGGGTGCCCTCAGTTCATGATCGTTGGTGTACTGCCTGTCAATTTTCAAGGTTTTATTGGCAGGGTCCCAATCGCGCCATTCGAGGCCCAGCATCTCGCCTTTTCGCATACCCGTATACACTAGTACTAGCGTACCAACAGCTTCGGCGGTGAGCTCAATGTGTTGAAGATGTGTGCATAGGGTAGCTACTTGGTCGATTGTAAGTGATTCTCTTTTGTTGCGTGGTCTGCGAACATGAACGGTAGCGCAGGGGTTTCGGTCAATTATTCTCTTTGCGACTGCATTCGACAGAATCTGACGCAGTTTCGCATTGATTCGTACAAGCTCTGATGGTTTGTATTTTCCCGTACGACGAGCTTCGGCATATGTTTCTTCGATTAGATCGGGAGTTAGCCCCTCAATTGTCTGAAACGCACCGAATAGGTCTTCGATATGCCTGCAATCGTACGCTTCTCTTTCATAGCTCGTTGGCGCAAGCTCGGTGTCCCTATTTTCATGAAAGGCCCAGCAGTAGGACGCAAGCAAAGTGGGCTTTTTAGTTTTAGTGATCGTGCCAGAGGAGTTGATTTCAGCCAGCTTGGCCTGCATTGCAGCCTTAGCTTCTGTTTTAGTCTTGCAACGAACCGTATAAGTTGGGGATCGTTTGTAACGCCCTGTCTTAGGGTCCTTGACCCCAAGGGAAAAATAATAGCGATAGGTGTTAGGTGATCTCTTGTCTTTCCAACACGTGCCTCTTCCGCTAATGAGTGGCTGTTCTGACATCTTTGCACTCCGTTTCTTTGAATAGTTTTCAACAATTCAATGAGTGCAGTTTAGCTAAAGCTGTTAGTAATATGTTTGTAAAAGCGTAGGCGCAGCTACCGGATGCAGAAGACACAAACTGCTATGTTTATCTGCGGTTATATGATGGTCAATGATGCTTGATGAATGGTAGGGGGTAGCATTAAATCATATCTCCTAAAGCGGGTGCCGACGGTTCGAATCCGCCCGGGGGCACCAGAGATTTATCGAGCCCGGTACCGCCATGGTGCCGGGCTCTTCTGGTTTAAATCCGCGTTCATCCATGGGCGGCAATCCCACATCAAAAGAAAAGCGCCCGCTTGCTGGGGGAGCAAGCGGGCGCTTCTGAGCGAATGTGTTTGCGGTCTAAGCCGCTCGGAGCAACAAGCGATCGACGTTAGTTGCTAGACTCGGAGTCGTCGCCGGAACCGGAGATGGAAACCGTCAGCGTGATCGTGCTGTCGGTGGACTGCTTGCCGGTGGGGGAGACGCCCGTAACGGTAGCATTCTCGTTGCCGCTCACGGGGTTGCCGTTCTGATCGCAGAATGCGATGTTGTAGAAACCGGCGTTGTTGAGCGCGGTGACGGCGGCGGAGATGCTCTTGCCGTACAGGTTGCCCGGGACGCTGGCCTTGCCGGACTTCTTGGCGATGACGACGGTGATCGTGGCGCCGGGCTTCTGCTTGCCGCTGGGGTTCCAGCTAATTACGGTGCCCTCGGTAACCGAGTCGTTTTCCTGGTAGCTCACGTCGACGCCAAAGCCAGCCATGTCGAGAGCGTTGCGCGCCTGGGCCTCGGTCATGTCGGTCAGATCGGGCACCGAGGTGGTGTCCGGGCCGCCAGAGACCTTGTACGAGATGGTCGTGCCCTTCTCGACCTCTTTGCCGGCAGCAGTGCTCTGCTCAAAGACCTGGCCCTCTTCGGCCTCATTGGCTTCCTCCGAAGCGCTGCCCTTCAGGCCCACGCTTGCCAGTGCGGCCTCGGCCTGGTCCTTGGTCAGGCCGAGGAGCTGCGGAACCTCAACCTTCTCGGAGGGCTTAGGGCCCTTGGAGATTACCAGGTTCACCCTTGTGCCCTTGGCCTTCTTGGTGTTGCCGTTGGGGGTCTGCTCGGCGACCTTTCCCTCGTCGACATCGTCGTTGTAGCTCTGGTCGACGGTGCCAACCTCAAGGCCGGCCTCCTTGATCAGCTCAATAGCGGTCTCCTGGTCCTTGCCCAGCACGTCGGGCACCGTGACCTGTTCGCCACTGAACATGCCCGTGGCAAAGGCCACCACCACGCCAATCACGGCGACGGCGGCAATCACGGCGGCGATGATCTTGTTCTTGTTGGACTTAGGCTTCTCGACCTCGTAGGAGCCCGTGGAGCCCGAGACAGCGCTACGGGCGGTATTCTGACCGCTCACGCCCGAGACGGGACGAACCATAGCGCGCGTTGAGTCGGAAAGCTCGCGGGTCTTGGTGGCACCCAGGTCGCCGGCGGCACCGATGATGCGCGTGGGCTCCGAGACGTTGACAGCACGGCCGGACAGGTAGCTGTTGAGCACCTGGCGCAGCTCGTCGGCCGTCTGGAAGCGGTTTGCCGGGTCCTTCTCCATGCACTTGAGGATGATGCGCTCCAGGTCGGCATCGACGCCGGAGTTGATCTGGCTCGGCGGGATGGGGAGCTCGTTGACCTGCTTGAGCGCGACCGAGATGGCGTCGTCGCCGTCAAAGGGTACGCGGCCGGTGGCACACTCGTACATGACGACACCCAGCGAGTAGATATCCGAGGTGGGGCCGAGGTCCTGGCCGCGGGTCTGCTCGGGGCTTACATAGTGGGCGGTGCCCAGCACGTTGTTATCCTGCGTGAGGTGGCTGTTCTTGGCGCGTGCGATGCCAAAATCCATTACCTTGATGTTGCCGTCAGGCAGCACCATGATGTTTTGCGGCTTAATGTCGCGGTGGATGATCTCGTGCTTGTGTGCGACCGAAAGCGCGGAGCTGATCTGCGAGCCGATCTGCGCGACCTTCTTGGGATCGAGGGCGCCGTGGCTCTTGATGCCGCTCTTAAGGTCGGTACCGCGCAGGTACTCCATGACGATGTAATAGGTGTCGCCGTCCTTGCCCCAGTCGTAGACGCCCACGATATAGGGGGAGGACAGGCCGGCAGCTGCCTGGGCCTCCTGCTTAAAGCGGGCGGCGAAGGTGGCGTCGCCGGCATACTGCGGCAGCATGATCTTGACGGCAACCGTGCGGTCGAGGACCTGATCCTGTGCACGGAAGACGGTCGCCATGCCGCCCGTTCCCACCTTATCCTTGAGGAGGTATCTTCCCCCGAGGACCCTCTGTTCCATTCCTGCTCCTAACATAACTATTCGCTCAACGATGTGTGTAGTACCAAATGTGTGGCCGCTGGGGCCGTGTGGCGCGTTGCCGCTAGCTCATCGGCCGCGGCGCGCCCCAAGTATCCGCTTTGATCACGGGCATCACGCTCCCTGTGCGGCGAGCGCCGCGGTCAGGACGATGCCGGCAATCTTGGCCGCCTCGACGTCGTGTTTGTCGTAATCCTCCAGGGCCACCGAGATGGCAACCGTGGGTGAATCGTAAGGCGCAAAGCCAACAAACATAGAGTTGACGTTGGTGCCGCCGGTCTCGGCCGAACCGGTCTTGCCGGCAACCTTGACGCCCGGAATCTGGGCATCGGTGCCGGTACCGGACTGGACGACGGCGAGCATGGCCTGCTTGACCTGGTCGGCCGTGGCAGAGCTGACAGCCTGGCCCAGCGAGCGGGACTGCGTGGTCTTAACCACGGTTCCGTCCGGGGCGAGTATCTGGGACACAAAGAACGGGTCCATGACCACGCCGCTGTTGGCGATAGCGGCAGCGATCACGCAATTCTGCATGACGGTGGTCTGCGGGCCAGGTGTGTGGTCCATGCCGACGGGCTGGCCGGCGCCTGCCCAAGCGGTCTCCCACTCGGTCATAAGCGACGGGTCGGCCATGATGGAAGCCGCGGTGGTCAGATCCTGACCGAGCTTTTGACCGTAGCCAAAGGCGTTGGCAAACTGGACGAGCGAGTTGGCGCCGACCTCGTTGGCCACCTGGCCAAAGACGACGTTGGACGACACGGCGAAGGCCTGCTGCAGGCTGATGGTTCCGTAGCTCTCGTTGGCATAGTTGGTGACCGGCGCGTTGCCAATATCCATGGAGCCGGGCGCCTGGTACGTGCTGGTAAGGCTGGCGGTGCCGGTTTCGAGCGCCGCGGAGAGCGTGACGACTTTAAAGGTCGAGCCCGGGGTGTAGAGCGCGTCCATGGCGCGGTCGTACATGGAGCCGTCCTCGCCACCGCCCGACTGCATCAGGGCATCGATGTTGGTGTTGTCATAGGTGGGCGAGCTCGCGCACGCGAGGACCGCACCGGTACGCGGATCCATGACCACCACAGCGCCCTTAAAGCCCTTGAGCGCCTGCTCGGCAGCCGTCTGGATGCGCGAGTCGATAGTGAGCTTGGCGGTATTGCCCGGCTGGGTCTGCCCCGCGAGCGATGCGATGGCGTTGTTCCAGCTGGAGTAATCCTTGGAGCCGGTGAGCGTATCGTTCATGACGCTCTCGATGCCGGCGGTGCCGTATTGCTGGCTCACGTAGCCCACCACGTGCGCGGCCATGTTGCCGTTGGGGTAGGAGCGGGCGTAGGTGCCGTCCTCCTGCTGCAGCGACTCGGCTAGTGTCACGCCGTCGGACGTGATGATGGAGCCACGCTGGATGTACTTGGAGCGGGCGATGGTGTGGTTGTTGGTCGGCATGTCCTGATAGTCCTTCGCCTTGATGACCTGGACATAGGTGAGGTTGCCGATAAGGATGGCGAACAGCGCCGTGAAAGCAAACACGGCACGAGTCAGACGGTTGGCAAGTGCAACGCGGCCGAGCACGCCGGACTCTGGCGTGTCGAGCAGGCGACGACGCATGCGAGAACCCGCAGAGTGGTTGCCGTGGCTGTAGGAAGGTGCGTTGGCAAAACGCGTACCGGTCGGGGCAGCGGCGGATGCGACCTGATCATCGGTGATGGCGGCCATGGTGCCGGTGCCGGTGAGCTCGGCTTCGCGTCCGGTTGCCTCGTCGCCGGCGCGCAGCAGCAGCGCGACGATGATAAAGCTCGCCAGCAGCGAGGAGCCGCCCTGGCTCATAAAGGGCAGGGTGACGCCGGTCAGCGGGATCAGGCGGGTTACGCCGCCAACGATTAAGAATGCCTGGAAGCTGATGGCCGCCGTAAGGCCGGTCGCGCTAAAGGCGGCAAGGTCGGACTTGGCGCGGGCGGCCGTGGTGAGGCCACGCACGGCAAAAAGCATAAACAGGATGAGCACGGCGCCGCCGCCCAAAAGGCCCATTTCCTCGCCGATGGCCGAGAAGATAAAGTCGGACTCGACGACGGGGATGTTGTTTGCCATGCCGTTGCCAATGCCGACGCCAACCAGGCCGCCGTCGGCGAGCGAGAAGAGCGACTGGACAATCTGGTAGCCCTGGCCCTGGGCGTCCTTAAACGGATCGACCCAGACCTGAAAGCGCACCTGCACGTGAGACAGGAACTTGTAGGCGCCCACGGCTCCAACGGCCAGCAGCGCAAGGCCGATGATGACGTACGAAAAGCGTCCCGTGGCAACATAGAGCATCAGCAAAAAGATGGTGTAGAACAGGACGGCCGAGCCCAGGTCGCGTTCGAAGACGACGATGAGCAGGCACACGCCCCACACGGCAAACAGCGGCAGCAGCAGGCGGAGGCGCGGAATCTTGAGGCCCAGGATCTTGCGGTTGGAGATGGAGAGCAGCTCACGGTTCTCGGCCAGATAGCCTGCCAGGAACAGGACGATGAAGACCTTGGCGAACTCGCCGGGCTGGATGGTGAAGCCCGCGATGCGAATCCACAGCTTGGAGCCCGAGATCGTGGTGCCGATAAAGATCGGCAGCATCAGCAGGATGATGCCGATAATGCCAAAGGTGTACTTGTAGCGCATGACCACGTCGAGGTTCTTGACCAGTGCGAGCGTTCCCACCATGAGCGCCACCGAGACAAACAAGATGATGAGCTGCGAGATGGCGAGGTCGGGGGCCAGGCGCGTCACGAATGTGATGCCGATGCCCGAGAGCACAAAGACGATGGGCAGGATGGCGGGGTCGGCGCCGGGCGCCAGGATGCGCACGGCGATATGCGCCGCGGCGAAGGCGGCGAACAGGCCGATCGGCACGGCGAGCGTCTCAAAGGAAATCGTGGCACCCGCGGTGAGCACGTACATCGCATAGAGCAGGATGACGGGGAACGCCGAGGCGATGAGCAAGAGCAGTTCGGTGTTGCGGCGACTCATAAGCGGCACTCCCTTTCTAATTCTTATCAGAGGCTTCGGCCTCGGCTGACTGTTCGGCGGTTTTCTCGGAATCTGACTCGGAGGTGGATTCCTGATCGGTGTTGTTGCGAATCGTTTGCGCGTCAATCACCTGACGGGTCTGCTCCTCGTCAATCTGATGGCGGTACTTGGAAATGGTGTCCTGCGCATCGTCGACACTCGTTTGCGGAATGCCTGCCTTCAGGCGGTTTTGCGTGTCTTCGGGCAGGTCGGACAGCTTGATGCTGGTTTCGCTCTCGAGCCAGTGGAGCTCGACCCCGAGCGTCTTGCCGGGCAGGCCGCGCCAGACGGCGACATTGCCGTGGTAGGTTCCCAAGTAATAGGAGCCGGTGACGCCCGTGTATGCCCAGATGCCTGCTACCAGCACAAAGACAAGGGCCAAGACGGTGGCGATGGTGACATTGCGGCGTCGGACGCGTTTTGCCTCGCGCATGACGCCGTCGTCGACCAGGTCGACGACCACCACGGTCACATTGTCGTGGCCGCCGGCGGCGAGCGCCGCGTCCACCAAGTTGTCGACACAGATCTGTGCGCTCGAGGACTGCGTAGCGATGTTCTCGATATCGCTATCGGGAATCATGCTCGAAAGACCATCGGAGCACAGAATCAGGCGGTCGCCTTCCTCGATGTGCAGGGTAAAGTGGTCGGCATACATGGCGGGATCCGAGCCCAGCGCGCGGGTGATGACCGAGCGGTTGGGGTGGACGCGGGCCTCGTCGGCCGTAATCTCGCCGGCATCCACGAGCTCCTCCACGTAGGAGTGGTCGCGGGTCACGCGGATGAGCGTGCCCTCGTGGAGCAGGTAGGCGCGCGAGTCGCCCACATGGGCGATGGCGAGCGTGTCGTTTTCGATGTAGGCGCAGGTGGCCGTGCATCCCATGCCGGGTTTGCCCAGGCCGTTGAGGGCGGCTTCGATCACGGCGGCGTTGGCGGCCTCGACGGCTGCGGCCAGGCGCGCGGCGTCGGCGGACTGCGGTGCCGTCTTGGCGATGGTCTCGACGGCGATGGAGGATGCCACCTCGCCGGCGGCGTGTCCTCCCATGCCGTCGCACACGCAAAAGAGCGGCGACTGCACCAGATAGGAGTCCTCATTGTGCGGGCGTACGCATCCGACGTCGGAGCGGGCGCCCCACATAAGTTGCGTGGTGGTGCCGGCGTCGTAGGTCGAGTCGGTCTCGATGCGCTCGTCGGTCAGCGGCTCAAAGCTCATGGTCGAGCCGGGATCTTTGAGCTTTGCCTCCACGGCGGCGACATCGATCTCGGCGGTGTCGCCGGGGGAGACGGTGTCGGCATCGTTGCCCGACTCGGCATCGGAGACGTCCGGAAGGTTGAGATCTTCGGTTACGCGGTCGGCGGGGTCGCCGTCCTGCTGCGGCTCGACAGCCGTCGGCTCGGGCGTCGCAAAGTGCGACGGCGCGGGCGTGCTCTGGGGTTGAGCAGAGGGCTCGGGAGCTGCGGCGGGCGCGGCAACGGGCTGCTCGACTTCGGCAGGCGTTGCAGATGCGGGTGCCGCCTCGCTTGCCGGGGCGACGGGGAATACCGGCGCGGCAGGCTCGGGGGCTGCAAACACGGCAGCGCTCTCGTTAATCGCCTCGGCGACGGGCTCGGCGAAGTGAGCCGGTGCGGGCGTTGGCTCCGGTTCCGCGGGCTGCTCGGCAGCGTGCGCGCCGATGGGGGCGTCGAGCTGCTCGGTGCCGGCGTCCTCGTCATCGACGAGTGCCGGATATTCTTGAGTTACATGCGAAAGAGGCAGGGAGAACACCGTGTCCTCGGGCTCCACGGTCGCAGGGCGCGCCGGAGCGGCATGAGCCGGCGCAGCTGCGGGGGCAGTCGGCGTCTCGGGCATGGTTGCGGACTTGTTCTCCTCGTCGATCATCGACGGTTCACCTTCATGACCACGTCGCCAATCTGGACCTCATCACCCTCGCGCAGCGTTGCGGGCTCCACCAGCTGACGGCCGTTAACGAGCGTGCCGTTCAAAGAGTTGAGGTCTTCGATGATGAGTGCCGGGCCCTGCAGCGAAAAGCGTGCGTGCGAGGCCGAGACAAACGGTTCGTTGATGCAGATGTCCGAGGACGGCGAGCGGCCCACGATGACGGGGCCGAGCATGTCTACGTGGATGCCACGGATGCCGCGCGGACCCTTGTCCACATCGATCGTCCAGATAGCGGAGTCGCGGCGCTGGCCGCGTACGAGTCCCACGCCGGTTTTCATGACGGCGAACAGGAAGATGTAGAGCAGGGCGACCAGGACGATGCGGCCTGCAAAAAGGACGATATCGATGTTCATAAGCGACTATCCCCTAAATTCAAAGGTGCTCAGGCCAAACGTCAGCAGGTCGCCGTTGCGCAGCGGGCAGCGCGTGATGCGGCGGTTGTTGACGAGCGTGCCGTTGGTGGAATTGAGGTCCTCGATCGACCAGTCCGAACCGGTAAAGGTGAGCTGGGCGTGACGGCGCGACACGTTGGGGTCGCGCAGGGCGATGTCCGAAACCGAGCGCTCGCGACCGATGGTCACCTGCGCGGAAGTGATGCTGTGGCTCTCGCCGCTCACGACGTCGACGAGCTGGGCGAGCGGGCGCTGCGGGGCGCGGGTGCTCGCCATGTTGGAGGCAATACCGGCCGCGGCGCCAAGGCCCACGGCGGCGCCGGTCGCGGCGGCCCCGCCCATACCGGCGAGGGCATCACGAGAGACGGTCTGCGGAACGGGGATGGGCGCGGCGGCGGGGTCGGGGACGTTGGGCGCAAAGGGATCGGCCACGGCGAGCGGGTCGGGAGCGGCGGCACGGGGCGTCGGCTGCTGGGGCATGGCGGCGGGGTGCTGTTGCTGCGGAGCGGCGAATTGCTGCTTGCCGGCGCGGGGAGCGCTGGCGGCGCGGCTTGCGGCCGAGTTGTTCTGGCCCAGGCCATTCTGGTAGGCGCGCTCTTCCTCGTACAGACGACCGAGCGTGGGGGCGTCGACGTTCTCGGCAAAGACCGAGAACTTACCGGCACGCAGCTGCGGGTCGATCATAAAGCGAACGAGGGGTTCGCCGACAAACACATAGCGGCGCTTTTCGGCCTGTGCCTTCACAAACTCGCGGACTTCGCGCGAAAGCTCGGGGTAGAACGGAGCGAGCATGGGATCGTCGTCGGCGGCGATCAGGATGGTATAGAGTGCCGGCGCGGTGTTGACGCCGTTGATCACCAGAGTCTGATCCTCCATGTCGCGAGCGGCCTGCTTGGCAAGCTTCTTAAAGGAGAACGGGGCACGGGTGGCACCGAAGATGCCGGCCACGTGGTCCTCGAAGATGTTCAGGAAGTTCACGAAAGATCACTCTCCGTATAGGTTCTTTGGTATCCGAGCAAATATAGGCATATCCCAACGATTATAGAGGATAGGGTTCCCGCAACCGCCGCCTTGACGACGACCGCGGCCGCAAGGCTGGCAATTTCCATATGGTGTGCAAGACAGAGCGACGCCGCGGTGCCTATTCCGCAGCCGGCGATGGCAGCGATTGCGGCCAGGTTCGAGCCCTGCTCGGCACGCCTGGCATGGGCGTTGAGCAGCAGAGATGTCAGTGCAGCTGTCGCCGCGACAAGCACAACGGCAGCCCAGAAGAGCATGTCTCCCAGCGCCGCGGCAACATTGCCGAGCCCCAGCACGCCTCCGGCGGAAAGCGCAACCGTAGCCAGGCGGCCAAAAAGCGCGCCCATCCCCGTAGCGGCCGCGGCGCTTGCCGGGCCGAGCCAAAAGGCCGCGATGCCGGCGGCGACCCCGGCGGCAAGGAGGACGTCACCCGTTAGACAGCCAAGTGCTACCGCGCAGGTGAGCGCCGCGCTCGCGGCCGCCTCGGTGCGTCCCCAGGCGATCCACCAACCGGACATGGTGGCGGCAAAGAGCACCGCGACGGGTAGCATCGACAGGATGCCCTGCGTCTGCATGGTGGCGTTGGCCATAAGTACCAAAAAGCCCACGGCCGAGATGGCCGAGCCAATCTGCGGGGCCAGGCCGGCGGCCGCCCCAATTGCGATGGCCGCGGCAATAAGTCCGGGAAGCGCCGCGACGCCAGCCGTCTGCATGATCAAAAAGCTAAAGGCACCGCACGTTAGCGCCGAGATGGCGCGCATGGTGTAATCGCGCGCGTGGCTCCAGCGCGTGCCGGCCCAGCCGAGTGCGGGGTCGACCTCGATGGTGTCGTCCTCATAGGGTAACGATTCGATATCGTCTGCCGCGCGCTCGTCATCCGACAGCTCGCCCACCATCTGCTCCAGGCTGCGACGGCCCTCGCGCACGCTGCCCAAGCCGGCGAGCAGCTGGTCGCAAAATGCCTCGATGCTGTTGGGGCGGTCTTGCGGCATGGGGGAGAGGGCGCTCATGAGCGCAGCCTCGGCTCCCGGGGGAAAGTGCGGGATGAGCTCGCTGGGGTAGGTGGCACCGCCGATGATACGGCCGAGCGAGTCGCCGGGCGTGGCGGCCATAAAGGGGGCGCTGCCGCACAGGCCCTCGTAGATCACGCAGGCGAGGGCAAAGACATCGGCGCGCTCGTCGACTGTGCCGGTCTCGATATCGAGCTGCTCGGGTGGCATGTAGCCGATGGTGCCGCCGCGCGAGCCGCCAAAGCCGCCGGCAGACGACAGTCGCGCCATGCCAAAGTCGGTGAGCTTTACGTTGCCCGAGTGGTCGATGAGCACGTTGGCGGGCTTAATATCCAGGTGGAGCACGCCGTTGCTATGGGCGAAGGTGAGCGCCTGGCCCAGCGCGTCGGCAATTGCCGCGGCCTCGTCAAAGGTGAGCGAATGGCCGTCCACGCGATGCAAAAAGTCGGCGAGCGACATGCCGTCGACATATTCCATGACGAGGTAGGCATAGGCGGTATCGTGCGTAAAGTCGATAACCTGCACGATATTGGGATGTTGAAGCATGGCGGCGGTGTGTGCCTCGCGCAGGACATCCATGATGTCGCTGGCGGGCATGCCGGCGCCGTTGATAAGGGGGATGCGCTTAATGGCGACGCGACGGCGCAGGTGCGTGTCGCGGCAAATCTCGATGGAGCCAAAACCGCCGGTCGCAAGCGTCTCGAGCGGCTGGAACCGCTTGAGCAGCTCGCGAGAGCTGGTGCCCTCCAAGGGAACGTCCGGCGAGAACCGGGCGGTATGTTGCGAGAAAAGCGGCATGGCCAACCCTCGTGCGTTTAAAGTTCGTTTGCGAGCGGCGGGCGCGGAGCCGAGCCGTTCGCGGTGGCATAGATGCTGCTAGTGTAGCACGCTCGGGTGCATGGTGAAGGTAGCGGGGCGAGGTGGCCTATCTGACTTGGCCTTAGCGCTTCTTCTTGTTCTTCTTCTGCTTGCGCTGTTTGGCCTTTGCATTCTTAGGCTCGCTTTCCTGCTTGGCCTTGGCAGCGGCCTTTTCGGCCTTCATCTTTTTGCGTTTGGTCTCGATGCGCAGCTTTTTGTTGATGCGCGTCTTGAGGAAGGAGCCAAACTGCTCGGCATCACCACGCACAAAGGTGTCCTTAGGGATCGTCACGCCCTGGTCGGCGAACATGGCCACAAAGATGCGCTCGCCGTCGAGTACATGGTCGAGCTTCTCAAACGGGAAGAACTGCGACTTGCCGCTCTTGCCCCAGACCATCAGGCCGTCCTCGTTGGCGGCGACGCGGCGGTAGCGGCCGCCCATGGACTCGTCTGCCTCGACGGCTTCGATAAAGTCGCGCGCGAGCGTATGGTGCAGATTTTTGCTCCACCAGGCCAAAAAGGCGCCGAATACGATTAGGACGACGCCGAACTTGATCCAGTTGCCGCCGGCCACCAGCATGCCGATGCCGATGAGCGCGGCAATTGCCGCGGCGACATACAGCGAGCCGCGACGCCTGGGCGAGGCGACCAGGCGCGCAAAGTCGGTGACGAGGTCGTTTTCGTACTGGTACTCGTTGAGGTACAGAATGCCGTCGTCGGCTGCGGCCTGCTCCTCGAGCGCGACCTCGACCTGGTCGGCTGCTTCGGAGGGAACGAGGTTGCTCTCTGCGTCTGCCATGCTCTTTGGACTCCTATCGCGGCGGGCTCGCCGTACGGGTTATTATGGATGCAGTATGCCGTGCGACCGCATGGCCGCCGCGGCAACAAGACTCAGTATACCCGGGGGAGCACCCATGGAATCGTTGTACCGAAAGTATCGCCCGCTCACCTTCGACTCCGTGGTGGGCCAGCAGCATATCGTCTCGACGCTCGAGCACGCCATCACCGAGGGGCGCCTGTCCCATGCGTACCTGTTCTGCGGACCGCGCGGCACGGGCAAGACCACCATGGCGCGTATTCTTGCCAAGGCGCTGCTCTGTCGCAATGCCGAGGCGGCGCGCGCCGAGGGTGCGAGCGGCTGCATGCCCGACGGCACCTGTGAGGAATGCGAGCTCATCGCCGAGGGCAACCACCCCGATGTCTACGAGCTCGATGCCGCAAGCCGTACCGGCGTAGACAACGTGCGCGAGGAAATCATCAACTCCGTCAACTTTGCCCCGGTGCGTGGCAAGTACAAGATCTATATCATCGACGAGGTCCACATGCTCACGACGGCGGCGTTTAACGCGCTGCTCAAGACGCTCGAGGAGCCGCCGGCGCACGTGATCTTTGTGCTGTGCACCACCGACCCGCAAAAGATTCTGGAGACCATCCTCTCACGCTGCCAGCGCTTCGATTTCCATCGCATCGGCAACGAGGATATCGAGCGCCGCCTGGCATACGTGTGCGAGCAGGAGGGCTTCGATTACGACGACGAGGCGCTGGCTATCGTGGCGCGCCATGCCAAGGGCGGCATGCGCGACGCGCTCTCCACGCTGGAGCAGCTGAGCGTTTTTGGCAACGGCGCCGTGCATGCGGACGATGCCCGTTCGCTTTTGGGCGAAGTTTCGGACCAGATTCTAGGCGAGTTTGCGCGCGCCATTGCTGATCGCGATGTCGCCGAGCTGTATGGGCTCATTCGCGCACAGGTCGAGGAGGGCAATGACCTGCTTGAGCTGACGCGTGACTTGGTGGCGCATGTGCGCGACGTGTATGTTGCCTGCGTTGCCGGTGCCCGTGCCGAGCTGTTTGAGGGCGGCTCCGAGCAGGCCGAGGCGCTTGCTGCCGAGGCCGCTGCCTTTGGCGAGCATCCTGCCGACCGCCTGGCCCGTGTGCTGACAGTGCTCGACGATGCCGCACTGGAGATGAGGGGTGCGAGCGACGTGCGCCTGGTGCTCGAGATCGCCTGCACGCGTCTGGCACGTCCCGAGGCTGATTTAACGATTGAGGCATTGGCCGAGCGCGTGGCACGCCTGGAGGCCATGGTTGCCAACGGCGCCGTGCCGGCGAGCGTGGCTGCTGCTCAAGCGAGTGCGCCTGCTGCATCCGCACCCGCTGTCCAGCAGCCGACGCTGATCTCGGGTGCCCGGGCTGCTGCCCCTGTGGCATCTGCCGCTCCCGCTGCTACGTCCGCGCATCAGGGCGGCATGCCTTGGGACCGCGGCGCTGCTGTTCCGGCTGCCCAGCCTGCACCCAAGTCCGCGGCTCCGGCTCCCGCGCCCAAGCCTGTAACGCCTGCGCCTCAGCCCGTTGCGGCTCCGGCTCCCGTGCCTGCTGCATCGACCGTGCCGGTGTCCAAGCCCAACAACGCCGCCCAGGTTGCCGCCGCCGGTGCTGCCGAGACCCCCGCGGTCGAGGACGCCGGCGAGCTCCAGCGCAAATGGGCCGAGGTCGTCGAGCGCGTCAAGGCTCGTCAGGCTTCCTACGCAGGCCTGCTGCTCAACGCCCGCGCCACGGCCGACGACGGCTCCAAGCTCACGGTTTCGTTCCCCGCGGGCTCGACCTTTGCTATCAAGATGCTCGGTCGCGCCGACACACAGTCGGTGGTTCTGCCGACAGTCAGTGCGGTCTTCGGTCGTCGTACCGTCGACTATGTCCTGGATGGGGGTGGCACGCCGGCTCCTCAACATGAGGAGCATTCTCCATCTGCACGGGCTGCGGTATCTGCGGACCCGCAACCCGTGTCCTCGGCGGCCCCTGCATCCTCGAGCGCCAGCGCTCCGCAGCAGCAAGCGACGCCGGTGATGGCACCGACCCCGTCGGCGCCTAAGCCCGCCACGCCCAAACCGGCCGCTCCGGCTCCCGCGCCCAAGCCCGCTGCCGCGCCTGCGCCCAAGTCATCCGACCTGGCTAAGGCCCCCTGGCTGCGCTCCGACAACCCTGCCGGCGCTCCCGCTACGGGCAAGCTCCCGACCGAGCCCGCGCCCCGTGCGCCCGAGCGCTCTGCCGCCCCCAAATCTCAGCCTGCCGCGTCGTCTGCGCCGTGGGAATCCGAGCAGGTTCCCTACGACGATGCCATGGTCGGCGGTTTTGCTGCCGATGCCGGCGGGGACGATCTGCCGCCGTTCGACGTGCCGGGTGCGGCGTCCGCGCCCAAGCCCGCTGCAGCTGCCCCCAAAGAGGAGGACGCCCCCGCTGCCCCTTGGGAGTCCAACCCAGGCGCGGGCAGCCCCTTCGGCTATCAGGGCGCAGCCCCGAGCATCCCGCAGACCGAGGACGAGGCCAAAGCCCTCATCCGCAGCGTCTTCGGCCAGACCACCATCTTCAAGCCGGTGGAGTAGCTGCGCGGGCGGGCATACTGCTCAAGAAGAGAACTCTTTGTCCGGGCGCATCTGTATTTCGGACATGTGTAATGTGGTGCCGCGTATATCGCATTCGAGTAGACAGGTACGTGACGGTCGGCCTAGGATGCTGAGGTCGATACGATACGTTGCATGGCTGTCCGTGTACTCGACTTGCTCGGCGCTGACGGTTGCTCCGATTGTCGAGAAAACGCCTAGTTCGGCATCGACAATCTTGGAGTTCTTTATCTTGACCTTGAACTCTTGGTAGAGGGATGGGCTGTTGTAGTAAACGGTTCGGGTTCCGTCGGTGCACTCATCGGTCGCTTCCCATTTGACGACGGGCTGGCCCGAGCTGGCTATTAGCAGTTCTGCTCCAAAGGATATAGCATGGGTGATGGCAACCAACAATGCCCAGCCGACAAAGAGATAGAGAACAAAATATGCAGCGGGGTGTTTTGAGCGGATGTTTTGGAGCGCGTCGGGGGCATTCATGGGGTACCTCCAAATTGCTATCTATGGCAATCAAATTATACCACACCGTCATGAGCGCCACCTCGAGTGGTGGCTCGGCATTTAGCCATTTAGTGGTACGCATTAAATGTCGGATTCCGGCTCTACAAGATTTAGCTTTCAATCTTATGCAGATGCGAATTATGCAACTTTGCATAATCATTGGGTGCGGTCTGCACTCAGGACATGTATATCGACTGAGGTAGCGTGACCGCCCCGCTTGCTGGCCGCGCGCCGTGGTACGATTTTTGAGTTTGAAAGTCCCGCCGCGTCCCGGCTGCCCTTGCAGCTCGTTGCGCGGCCGCACGCAAAGGAGCCATTATGGCCGGTATGAACATGCAGCAGATGATGAAGCAGGCTCGCAAGATGCAGGAGCAGCTTGCCGCCGCGCAGGAGAATCTCAAGTCCCAGACCGTCGACGCCTCTGCCGGCGGCGGCATGGTCAAGGTGACTGTCAACGGCGAGATGGAGCTCGTCAACCTTACCATCGACCCCGATGCGCTCGATCCCGAGGACGTCGATATGCTGCAGGACATGATCATGGCTGCCGTCAACGAGGCCGTCCGCGGCGTCAACGAGCTCGCCAACAAGCAGATGGGCGCCATCACCGGCGGCCTCAACATCCCGGGCATGCCGTTCTAAGACACGCATATATATGAGTGCGAATCACAGTCTGCAAAAACTGCTCGATGAGCTGGGCCGTCTGCCGGGCATTGGTCCCAAGTCGGCCCAGCGCATCGCCTATTACCTGCTCGAGGCCGATGCCGAGGAGGCCCGCCGCCTGGCCGAGGCCATCCTGGAGGTCAAGCAGGAGGTCCACTTTTGCAGCCGTTGCTTTAACTACGCCACGGCCGACGAGTGCTCCATCTGCCAGGACCCGATGCGCGACACCACCCGCATTTGCGTGGTGGGCGAGCCGCGCGATGTCCAGGCGATTGAGCGCACGGGCAGCTACCATGGCCTGTACCATGTGCTGGGCGGCGTGATCAGCCCCATGGACAAGATCGGTCCCGAGCAGCTGCATATCCGCGAGCTGCTGGCGCGCCTGGGCCACGAGGACATCCACGAGGTCATTATCGCCACCAACCCCAACATTGAGGGCGAGACCACGGCGAGCTACCTTGCTCGTACCATCAAGCCATTGGGCGTTGAGGTATCGCGTCTTGCGAGCGGCCTTCCCGTGGGCGGCGACTTGGAGTATGCCGACGAGCTTACGCTTGGCCGCGCTATCGAGGCCCGCCGCGCGATCTAAGCGGCGTCAGCTCCGCGGCATGTCCCGTCGGCCTGCCGCACGGGGCGCTCATAATTGGGTGCGCGTTCATACATTTGTTGTGCAACAAACCTGCTTTTCATCCGCTTATCGCGTGGATGGGTCCGGTCGCACCTCGTATTTGCCCATTCGTTGCACAACCTTTTGGGTTCGCTGATACACTCAAATGTGGATGTGAAAGAATGCGCCGCTTCTGATCGGCGTGTTTTTCTTGGAGGAGAATGCATGCGGCCCGGTGGCACTCAGACAAAGCGCGGCGCCGCGGTGCGCATGCGACGCCGACTGGGCTTGGCGCCGCGGGCGTACGCACTGTTATCGTGCTCGCTGGTGCTGGTCATAGCTGGCGTTTCTGCCTATGGCATGACCGTGCCGTCCATGATGCAGGCGCATGCCGCACGCGAACCGCGCGTGGGGCATGAGGTCAAAAGCGATCTGGGCACCACGACTGGATATGCTTGGGCAAGTGTGGTCGGGCATATTGTGTTTGGCACCGACGATGCGGACGGCGCCGAGGCCCCGGACAACGAAGTCACGCTTGCCAATGGCAAAACCATCGTGCTCACCAACACCAAGATCATCGATCGGTTGTCCAACAATAGCGTGGCGGCAACGGTGAATAAGGTCGAGCAGCAAAAGGAGCAGGACGCCCAGCAGTCCGGAAAGCCCGGTAGCTCGGATACTTCTGGCTCCGGCTCGGGTTCATCGAGTTCGGGCGGCGGCTCTGGGTCGGGTTCCTCTACCGGAGGGTCTGGAAACGGCGGCTCGATGGGCGGCAACACTGACAACGATGCAAACTCCGGTGGCCTTTCCGCTGCCGAGGAAGAGAGCATTCACAGTTGGCTTGTGACCAAGTACAACATGCTCGACGGCTATGTTTCTCGTGCCAATGACGTGGTCTCGACCTATAACTCTACGGGAGATCCCAGACCGTGCGACAGCCTGGTCGGGGAGATGTTTGTCATTCGAGCCGAGTTCGGTCGTCAGACATTCTCGCCCCGGTCAAAGTGGTATCAGCAGTATGCCAATCTGTGGGGCTGTTACACCAACCTATGTCAATGGGTCGGCCATTACGGCGATGATGACGTCGCGCTCGGTAACTTCAACAATAACGTGGCGGCGCTTGCCCTATGATGACCGATCTTGCATCCACCACACCACAATCGCTCGGTCGCGATCCCATGGTCGGCCTGCGCCTGGCGCGTGTCGACGGGTTTGAGCCGGCCATTGCGCTCGGTCAGGACGAACTGCCTGCCTATCTGCGTCGTTTTACGATGCTGTTTGCCGACGATGCCACCATGCGCCGTGGCGGTATCGGCCGCGTGACGCGTGCCGTCAACGCCCAAGGCGAGGCCGTGGCACTCAAGCAGCTCATCTTGCCGACGCGCGATGAGTTTGACGACGATGCCGCTCACGAGGCGCTGGTCGCCAAGTTCAAGGCGGCGTTTCGCGAGGAATACGAATGCCATCGCGCCCTTTCGGGCCTTAAGGGCTTTCCCCGCCTCTATGGCTGGGGCGAGGTCGACGGTGTGCCTGCAATTGTCATGGAATGGGTCGAGGGCGAGACGCTCGCCCGCTTGCGTTCGCGACTCGCCGTGGACGATGCCGGACGTCTGTCGCCGCTCGTGGCGGCGCGTCTGGGTCGCGACCTGTTCGATTTGCTCTGCCGTATGAGCCTGGTGGGCGAGGGCTTTGTCCATCGCGATATCTCGCCCGCTAATATTATGGTGCGCATGGCGCGTCTACCGCTTGACCGGCAGCTTGCCGAGGGCACCTTTGACCTGTGCCTGATCGACTTTGGCTCGTCGCTGGCGCTTGAGCCTGCGTCGGCCGTGGCCGGTACCGGCGGCAAGGCGTCGTTTACGGAGCGTTATGCCACGCTGCGTCGCGCGACGGTTGCCTATGCCCCGCCCGAGATGCTCACCGACGATATTCCCGACCTGCGCGCTTTGCGTATGTCGCCGGCGATTGACGTCTACGCCGCGGCAAGCACGGTTTACGAGCTCATTGCCGGCGTCGCGCCATACGAAGCCGCGCCGAGCACTTCGGGCACCTCGGGTTCGCGCAAAAAGACGCGCGACATCGCGAGCCCCTACCGTCTCAAGATGGACACGCGGCCCGATTATCCCATTGGTGCCCATGCGCTCGGTTGTGATTTGACTCAGCTGCTTCGTCGTGAGCCCGATGTGGCGCTCGCTGCGGCCGAGCAGGCCCAGCAGCTAGGGCTTGAGCCGGATTCCGAAGAGCTACGCGATGCGCTGGCGTTTGTCGATGCCCAGCTGTTCGACGTGGTGATGGCCTGTCTGTCCAGCCATCAAAAAGATCGTCCCGAGCCGGCGGCGGTCGAGGCGGCGCTCTCGGCGTTTTGTGACCACTATGCGCAAAATGTCGGTCGTTCGCTCCGCGGCGAGCCGCTCACGCCGTGCCCCATGGATGCGTCTGGCCGCGCGGTTCGTCGCGCGCTGATGGTCGGCGCGACGGTCGTCTGTGGCGTGGTTTGGGCTGTGGTCGTGGTTTCGGCCGCGCTGCTGGCGTCGGGCGCTCGCGTGACGGCGACTTTGGGATCGCTCGTGTGGTCTGGGTCGCTACCGGGTATTATTGCCGCACTGGCGTTGGCGCTGCCAGGCATAGCCGGCGTTGCCGCGGGGGCACTTGCGCGCGATCGGCGCTCGGGGTTCCTGCAGGGTGTGTTTGCGCTTTCTGCCTGCGAGGTTCCGGTGCTGGTTGTGGCTGCATGTAGCGTATTTTCCCAACGCGCCGTGACGGGCGGCCTTGTTGCCGCTCTGGTTGCAACCTATACGCTTACGTGGTTTTTGCTTGCGATGGGCTTTGCCTTTGAACTTCCCGTTTCGGCACCACGACGCACAAAAGCCCAGATGGCGACTCCGCTTGCCGGTGGAGCCGCAGCTGCCCGTACTTTTGGCGGACCTGTCGAAGTATCGTCCGATTCTATTTCTACGACCAAGGAGGCCTAGGTCATGGCATCTCAAGTTGAGCTCACCCCATGCGGGGCCATGTTTGACATCTTTAAGCGCGCGGCGCATCTGAGCCATATCGAGCTGTGCGGCTTGGTGCTTTCGTCCCGTCCGCTCGCCGACGGCCGCAGCCCGCAGAGCCGAGCCGCCGATCGCTCTTGGGTTTCCCGCTTTATCGTTCGCGCGCCGGTCGGCACGCTTCAGCAGCGCTACTTTGCCGAATACGGTACCTCGGCTGCGCGTATTATGTCGCAACTGGCCCTGCGCCAGCGCAATCCCATGGACCCCACGGCTGTGATCAATATGGTGTGCGGTCCTGCAGGTGAACCGATGGTACGCGCGCTCGAAGAGTGCCACCAGGACACGAATCTCTATCGCAACGCGCTCGATCGCCTGTCCCAGGCGGCGGAACTCATGCCCGCCGAGCGCGCCGAGGCCGTGCTGGTGCTGTTTGTCGCCGTCGGTTGTTCGGCGGATGTGCGGTCCTCGGTGAACTATGCCATCGACTACGCGCACGCGACCTGTGGCGGAGGCACATCCACGCCGCGTTCGCTTGGCATGTCGATGACCGCGGGCGAACGCGAACCCGCCCCGGCGCACCCCTTGGGCTTGCTGCGCGTACAAAACAGTTTTGTCGTGAGCGCCCCGCGCTGGATTCAGCCGAGTGAGCAGGGTGTTGAGATTGGCGCGCTGGCCACTGGTGAGGGCGATATTACCGACGTCGGCGACGATGTCTCGGCCCGCCATGCCCATATCTGGTGCGATGCTCAAAATATCTGGCACGTCGAGGACTTGTCGTCCACCAACGGAACCGTGGTGGTAAACGGGGCCACGCGCGTCTGCATTCAGGTCGAACCCGGCCGTTCCGCCCAACTCAATCCCGGCGACGAGCTCAAGCTCGGCGAATCCACTACCTACGCCATTCTCTTCGGTGCCCTCTAGCCGGCAGATAGGGACGTTCCTTTTCTGCCGGCACTTGGGGACACTCCTTGGCGCACCAGAGCCGGTCGCCCAGGGATGGAGGGGCCATTTTGGCCCTTGGCAGTCACCCAAGGTAAACCTTTACCGCCCGCCTATATTTGCCGAAATTACACTTGACGGCGGGGTACAATAAACCCGCATGCGGATTTCCGTTGCGGGCGCTTCCCATCGCCGGGGCGTGCCCGGGAGCATCCGGCATGCGGCCTTTGCGGCGCTCGGTCATGTGCAAGACGGGTAGCTGGGCTTGTGGAGCGCGTGCAGCCCTCCTCGCCTCGGCATGCCTTCTCTCCACGCCATGTACCTGCTGCTGAGTCCGCCTGCCAGATGATTGGAAGCAACAACGAAAATCCCATCACGCCAATATCCCGGCGATCGCCGGGGCCTGTATACCTATATGAGAGGAGAGGGGTATATGGCGCGTAAGTTTAAGTCTATGGACGGCAACGAGGCGGCCGCATATGTTTCGTATGCGTACACCGAGGTAGCGGGAATCTATCCCATTA
>DBFBKG010000092.1:0-6146 GCA_048203815.1 Collinsella sp.
CTTTTCAGGTCATAAACACTAAGATTCGCATCTTTTTCATTCAGGTAGTAATCGCCGTCATCTTCTTCAAAAAGATCGTTCGATCCCTTCTTTGTATAGAGGACATAAAGCTCTGCCGACGGGCATGAATAAGGCCATTCAGGAGCGTGGTCGTCATCGTTAAATAGAACGTTCATGTTTCCGTCGCGGTCCGCTTTTATTAATGTAGTGTCGCTCTGAAGATAAATATCGTCGGAGTTAGAGCTGGTGACAATATAGTCGATGTCCGAAGACCTATCGTCTTTCTTCACGTTAACTGTTTTCAATTCCGTTGACCCTGTATCGCAATTGAAAACCCTTAGAGAAACAATGCCTTTCTCAGTATCGTATGGCAAGAAATAGAGACGGCTCATATCGTCTGAGTAGTAGCAATAAGAGTCATCTTTATCAGATTGATATGTTTGAATTAACTTGTCAGACTCAAGGTCATAGATCTCGATTTTTTTTAAGCTCAGATTCACTGTCATAGTGCTCGACGGCTGCTCTATTGCCATCGAAAGAGACGATTACATCGGTGTAGGCATATTTGGCCGAACTAATGGGATGGACTGTTTGGCTTTGGTTGTCTGGCGAGAACACGACCAAATTATTGCCGTCTTGCCAGTAGAGTTGATTGTTGGATGTGGGCCGTCCTGACTCAAGGCTTTTATCCGGAATGGCAATGGGGCTTGTACTGCCGTCTTTAAAGTTGACGAGTGATATGCTCTTTAAGTTGTAATCCTCGTCGTAATCGTATAAATAGCCGAACTTCGAATCGTCGCCCGTGATGATATACGAGTAGTCGCTGCTTGTCTTAAAGCTATAAGACTTTTCAAGTTCTGGCGTCGGTACGCTACCGCTGGCTAATGCTGCGGGAGGGGCTGCGAGCGGAGACAAGGCCGCGATCAGGCCGATGGCGACTGCTGCGATCCTTCCGCTCTTTTGGATGCTCTTAAACATGGCAATCCTTTCCTCTTGATACGAATGCGATACTGCCATGGTTGCCTAAGATTCGCGAATCATGTTGCGCAACATTCACCATCGGCAACATTTTTCGGCCAGCCGTAATGATCCGTTTTCCTCCGTCCCCGAGGGGTCATTTGAGTTGCGGTGAAATAGGGACTGAATACGGGCTCCAGAGGCCAAAACAGTCCCTATTCCACCGCAACTTCATGGGGATGTGTGACAATGCCCGTCGGAAAACATCTGCTGTCTTTGGGGGTCTATCTATGCTGTACGAGTTTTGTGCCGAGAACTTTGAGCGAGTGCCGGCGGCTATCGAGGCCGGTGCGGGGCGCATTGAGCTGTGTGACAACCTCGCCGTCGGTGGCACCACGCCTTCCGCCGGCGTTATCAGCGCTACAGTCAGCTACGCTCACGAGCATGACGCGCGAGTGATGTGCATGATTCGTCCGCGCGGTGGCGACTTTCACTACAACCAGGACGAGCTGCGCATGATGGAGATGGACCTGGGCCTTGCTGTGAGCGCCGGCGTTGACGGTCTGGTCTTTGGCTGCTGCAAGCCCTGTGCCGGCGGCTGGGCGCTCGACGAGCTCACCCTCGGCGCCCTCGTTATGGCTACGGGCTGCGCGACCGAGGAGTGCAAGCGCGAATCCCTTGACATCACCTTCCACATGGCATTTGACCAGCTCTCGCCCGAGGCTCAGCTCGATGCGATTGATACACTTGCCGACTGCGGCGTTACGCGCATCCTCACGCATGGCGGCGCGGCCGGTACGCCGATCGAGGACAATTTCGATCACCTGGCTCGTTTAATCGAGTATGCGGGCGATCGCTTGACCATCCTTCCCGGCGGCGGCATCACTACGGCAAATCGCGACGCTGTCGCGGCGGCGCTAGGCGTCTCCGAGCTCCATGGCACCAAGATCGTGCCACTGGAGGTATAACCCGTGGCGCTGGTATTTGACGTTCAGCAGGCGAGCGGCAAGCCCGACGATAATCGTCGCCCTGGCACCGCGTGCCCCTTTTGCGACACGGAGGGGCTCGCCAACATCATCCGGCGCGATGGTGACTGCATCTGGCTCGAGAATAAGTTCAAGACCTTGCGGGCCACCCGTCAGACCGTATTGATCGAGTCGGCCAATCACGACGCCGACCTGGTGACCTATGAACCGGATGAGCTGCATCATGTGATGCGGTTTGCCCTGGGCTGTTGGCAGCAGATGATCGATTCCCAACAGTACTGCAGTGTGCTCATGTACAAGAACAAAGGCCCGCTTTCGGGCGGCAGCCTCGTCCTTCCGCATATGCAGATTGTGGGTCTGGAGCGGGAGGACGGTTATGCAGCACTAGCCCCCGCCAACTTCGAAGGCATCGATGTCTGGCGACACGGGAGGGTCGCGGTCAACATCTCAACCGAGCCGATCATGGGGTTCTTTGAGGTCAACGTCTCGGCTCCACAGGGAATCGCCGCCAGCGACGACGCCCGCGACCAAGCCGAAGCGGACCTGTTTGCCGATGCGATTCAGGTAGCTCTGCGCTATATCCTGCACGAGCACCACGGCGGTCGCGCGGAGTCGTACAACTTGTTCTTCTACCACATGGACGGCCGGACCATTGCCAAGGCGCTGCCACGTTGGGTGGTTTCGCCCTACTTTGTGGGCTATCGTTTGGCCCAGGTCAATGCCGAGACAACGCTCGATGTCGATGCTGAGCGCCTGCGTGCGCATCTGGAAACGCTCGCGTAGCAAGGCGAGTGCCTGCGAAAAGCGTGCTGCCTAGCGTGCCATCGCGTCGCGGCCGGCCTTGACCCGCTTGCGCTGTTTGGCGCGCTCCTCGCCGGTTAGGCGCTCAAAGAGGTGCCCGATAATCGAGGCCAGCACCTGCTGAAACAGCGTGCCGCACATGACGGGAAACACGACTTCGCCCGGAAAGTACTGCGTGGCGATGACAGCGCCCGAAGAGATGTTACGCATGCCGCAGGTAAAGCACATGGTGGTCGTCTCGCTATACGGCAGATGCAGGGCACGTGCGACCAGGATGCCGATGATAAAGCCACTGATGGCGAACGAAAGGATAAAGAGGGCGACTTCCAGGCGCACCGTGTTCATGTGCAGCACGTACTCGCTCATGGCGGTGGAGTTGGACGCGATGACCCCCATCATCATGAACTTGCAGGCGGGCGAAAGCGCGGGGGAGAGTTTCTCATGACCCCATCCGCGCGTGAGTTCGTTAATGACGATACCGAGCACGGCGGGTATGGCGATCATGAAGGCCATGTCTTGCATCATGCTCGGCACATCGATCGAGACGGTGGCGCCCAGCAGGAGCTTGAGCGTAAGAGGAATCGTCACAGGTGAGATGACCGAGGACGTCAGGATGATGGTGAGCGCGAGCGGGCCGTTGCCGCCGAACATGCTGATCCACATAAAGGCAGTGACCGCCACGGGTACGCTGTACTCGAGCACGATGCCGCAGACAAGGTTGGGATTGGAGCCAAAGAGTAACGATCCCATGGCATAGGCTGCGATAGGGATAAGCACCGCCGAGACGAGCAACGCCAAGATCAGGTGCAGCGGACGATGGAACACCTCAGCCACCTGGTGAAAGGTGTTGCTGAGCGCACCTTGGAACGTCATAAAGGCAAACAAGGTGGGAACGATGGGCTTGAGAACGCCGATCTGTTGAGGAAAGAGCACGCCGAGCGCCACACAAATCGGAACGATGATTTGCATGTGCCCCGCGAGAAACTTGCCCAGTCCAACCCATTGCTTCATATGCTCTTGTGACTCCCTTTGCTCGTGAATCCGGTTTGAATGGATATGCTAGACGCTCGCATGCGTCCGCGCGTCAGAAACGCTCGATTATTTCGAGGCTATTACCGGCATCGTTTACCGAAACCGCGGCGTGCTGCGGCGATTTGCGTCCGTGCCGCACGGTATAATAAATCCGTTCAACAGATCTGCCTGCCGAAGCGGGCATACACAGAGGACTCATCGCTATGAACCGTGAGAGGTATCGCGGCGACCTGCCCCTATCGAGGGTGGGTGCCTATGTCATCGCTTAAGACGACGCATCGCTGGGCGGTCGCTCAGCAAAACCCCGAGCTCGAAAAGGAGCTTTCGGCTGGCCTGGGCATACCCGGGTTGGTGGCGCGCATTATGGTTGCGCACGGCATTACATCCATCGAGGAAGGCCAGCTGTTTTTGACGCCTTCGCTCGATCGCGACTGGGCCGACCCACTCATTATCCCGGGCATGTCGGCCGTTGCCGACCGTGTCGAGCGTGCTATTCGCAACCACGAGCGCATCGCGGTCTTTGGCGATTTTGACGTTGACGGTATTACGTCGACCTGCCTGTTGACCGAGGCTCTGCGCATGTTTGGCGCCAATGTCACACCGTTTATTCCGCATCGCTTTGACGAGGGCTACGGTCTTTCGCGCGCGGCGCTCGACCGCGTTAACGAGCTCGCTCGCCCCCAGCTGATCGTGACCGTCGATAACGGCATTGCCGCCAAGGAAGAGGTCTCCTATCTGGAGAGCCTGGGGATCGATTTGGTGGTCACGGACCATCACGAGCCCTCCGACCAGGTGCCGCAGGGCGTGCCCCTGACCGACCCCAAGCTCGAGGACGAGGGCCCCTCGCGCGAGCTTGCCGGTGCCGGCGTGGCGCTCAAGCTGGTGCAGGTCCTGGGCGAGCGTCTGGGCAAGCCGTCGTATTGGCGTTCGCTGATCGAGGTTGCGGCGCTTGGTACCGTGTCCGACATGATGCCGCTCACGCCCGAGAATCGCGCGCTGGTCGCCGAGGGCATCCAGCAGATGCGCGTGACCGCCCGCCCCGGCTATATCGCGCTGGCCGCGCTCGCCAAGGCCGACCTCTCTAGTATTACGGCCGATGGCCTGTCGTTTTCGCTCATTCCCCGCTTAAACGCCGCCGGCCGCATGGCCGATCCCAAGCTGGCGCTCGACCTGCTGCTTGCCCGCGATCCTATCGAGGCAAGCGCGCTGGCGGCCGAGCTCGAGGAGATCAACCGTCAGCGTCGCGAGATTGAGGCGGAGCTCACGCGCGATGCCATGGCAAAGGTCGAGGAGACCTATGATGGCGGTCGCGCAATCGTCGTGGGCGGTGAGGGCTGGCACGAGGGCGTCAAGGGCATCGTGGCGAGCCGCCTGACCAACCGTTATCACGTGCCGGCGCTGCTGTTCTCGATCGAAGACGGTATCGCTCGCGGTTCGGGCCGCTCAGTGGGCAAGGTCAACCTGTTCGACGCCGTAGAGCGCTGCTCCGATCTGCTGATTCGTCGCGGCGGGCATGCGGGTGCGGTGGGCGTGACCATCGAGGCGTCCAAGCTCGACGAGTTCCGTCGTCGCCTTTCCGCCGTGCTATCGGAGCTTCCAGCCGAGGACTTTGAGGACACCGACGAGGTTGCTGCCACCGTTGACCTCTCCGAGCTGAATATTGAGACCATCGAGCAGATCTCCCGTCTTGAGCCGTTTGGCCAGGGCAACAAGGTGCCGCTGTTGGCGGCCGAGGGCGTGACAATGTGCGATCGCGCCGTGGTGGGCAAAACCGGCGAGCACATGCGCTTCGTGGCGACCGATGGCGCCGCGAGTGTGCCGGCCATTATGTTCCGCGTGCCGCAGATCGATAAGCTCATCAATTGCGATAGCGCCGTCGATTTGGTGTTCGAGGCCGTGGCCGAGCATTGGCAAGGTCGCGTAAAGCCAAAGCTCATGATCAAGGATGTCTTGGTCCGCGATACCACGGCGCCTAGCGTTGACGACCCGGCATGTGAGCTTCGCCGCGGCGTGGAGCCTGCGGACGCCGGTCTTCGTCTGGAGTCCCGAAAGCGCCAAACGCTCGCCCAGCTTTCCTATACCGAGCTGACGCGCTCGCTTATCCATAGCTTTATCGGCTCGAACCAGCCGTACCGCGCGCAGGTCGAGGCGCTCGATGCCCTGGCCGATCACCAAAGTGTTCTGGCTGTTATGGGAACGGGGCGCGGCAAGTCTCTTATCTTCCATGTACATGCCGCGCGCGAGGCGGTCCTTCGCGGGCGTGCGAGCATCTTTGTCTATCCGCTGCGTGCGCTCGTTGCCGACCAGGCCTATCACCTCTCGTCGACGATGGCCGCGCTCGGCATTGGCGTAGGCGTGCTGACCGGCGAG
>DBFBKG010000093.1:0-6328 GCA_048203815.1 Collinsella sp.
CGGGACGTATCGTAGGTGACGGTCATAGGTTGATTGCCCCTTTCGTTGCGGCCGGAAGATGGCCTTGCTGACAAGACGCATGGCGACATTGTTGCCTCGCGCCGTGCATAAGTTTAACGGTTTGTTGTATCGAGCAGCTCGTCGCAACCCTACTGAGCGGTGTTGAGCGAACGCTTGACGGCATCACGCCAACCAGCGAGGTTGCTCTCACGGCGCTCGACGGACATGTGAGGATGGAAGATCTTGACGATCTGGGCGTTTTGCTCCAGTTCCTCCAAGTCCTCCCAATAGCCGACGGCAAGGCCCGCCAGGTACGCGGCACCGATTGCTGTGGTCTCGACCGTCTCGCACTGCAGCACGGGGATATCCAGCAGATCGGCCTGGAATTGCATGATGAACTCGTTGCGCGAGGCACCGCCGTCGACGGACAGACGCTCAATCGCAAGCCCCACGTCCTGCTCCATGGCGCGCAGCACGTCGTAGCTCTGATAGGCCATGGACTCGCAGGCGGCACGCACGATGGTTGCGCGGCTCGAGGCACCAGTCAGGCCGCACACGATACCGCGGGCATGCGGATCCCACCAGGGAGCACCCAAGCCCGCAAAAGCGGGAACGAAGTAGCAGCCCTCGTTGTCGCTAATCGAGGTGGCAAGCTGCGCCGACTCGGTCACGCTCGAGATGATGCCCATGTTGTTGCGCAGCCAGTTCATGGTGGAGCCGGCGGCAAAAATGGAGCCCTCGAGCGCATAGCTGATCTTGCCGTCCGCGGCGATACCAATCGTGGAAACCAGGCCGTTCTGGGATTCGACGATCTCGTCACCGGTATTCATGAGCATGAAGCAGCCCGTACCGTAGGTGTTCTTGGTCTGACCGGGATGGAAGCAGCAGTGGCCGAACAACGAAGCCTGCTGGTCGCCCGCCACGCCCATAATGGGCGGCATATTGGTCATAATATCGCTCGCGACGCGGCCGTAGTCACCCGAGCTCCAGCGAACCTCGGGCATCATGGAGCGCGGAATGTCGAAGAGCGCCAGCAGGTCGTCATCCCATTCGAGCGTATGGATGTTGAAGAGTGCGGTACGGCTAGCATTGGTGTAGTCGGTAGCAAAGACCTGGCCACCGGTGAGATTGTAGATGAGCCACGTGTCGATGGTGCCAAACATAAGGTCGCCCGCCGCCGCACTCTCGCGCGCGCCGCCGACGTTATCGAGAATCCACTGCACCTTGGAGGCCGAGAAATACGGGTCGAGCGTAAGCCCCGTGCGGGAGCGCACCAGCTCTTCTGCGCCCCGCTCAACCAAATTATCGATCTGAGACGCGGTACGACGGCACTGCCACACGATGGCGTTATAGATGGGTTGGCCGCTCACGCGGTCCCAGACCACCGTGGTCTCACGCTGATTGGAGATGCCGATGGCGGCGATGCGGTCGGAATGAATCCCGCTCTTAAACTGGACCTCCATCATGACCGCAATCTGGCTGGCAAGGACCGCCATGGGGTCTTGCTCCACCCAGCCGGGGCGCGGGAAGCTGGTTTTGACGCTGCGACGTGCCTGCGCGACGATGCATCCGTACTCGTCGACGATGGTCGCAAGTACCGAGGTGGTGCCGCAGTCGAGCGCCATGATGTAGGAACCGCCAAAGTTAAACGAGGCATCTTCCATGCCCAGGCTGCCCAGATTCAACGATATCGCTTACACCTTTCTATTGCATCGGGTCGGACAGGACCCGCTCGATCTCTGATGCGGGAAGTGCGCCTTGGCGCAGGATCTGGAGCCCGCCGTGCTGGAACGACACGATGGTCGAGGCGTCGCGACACGGGGTCTCACCGGCGTCGACGGCCACGTCGACTCCCTCCAGGATGCGACCCTCGACGGCGGCAAAGCTTGCCGGCGAGGGCGCCCCATGTGTATTGGCACTGGTACAGGCAAGCGGACTGCCGCAGGAGCGGATGAGCGCCTGCACCACAGGCGAGGCCGACGCGCGAAGTGCCACCGTGCCGTCTGCGGCGCGCATAAAGGTCGGCACGCAGGGGGCCGCCTTGACCACGATAGTCAGGGCGCCTGGCCAGCATCGTCGGGCAAGCACGCGAGGCTCTTCGGGGATATCCACGCCGTAGCGGTCGAGGGCCTCGGCACCATCAACCAGCCAAGCCACAGTTTGCGTGAGCTCGCGCTGCTTGAGAGTAAAGATGCGGCGGTAGCCGGTACCGAGCGCAGGGACCGCGGCGCCATTGACGGCAGCCTGCGGATCGCGCGGCCACGATGGGAATTCTCTTGTATCTTGAGGCACGGCGTCCGAAAAGGCGTTGACTGCCACAGCGACACCATAGACGGTCTCGGTCGGGATCAAGGCCAGACCGCCACAGCCGAGCACCTCGGCCGTACGCTCGACGGCAAGCCGATGCGGCTCGCGCGTTCCCTCGTATACCCGATAGACCGTCTGCATGTGTATGCCAGCCCCTTACGCTCCGGTGCAAGTTTGTTTACTGTGGGGCATTCTCGCACGAAACATTCAACCTATTTGCCCAGAGCGCATGTTGGTTTGGTGAGCGGCTCTAGTAGTCGGTGAAAGTGAGGGGGTTAATTGAAGATTTTTAGCGCGCAAGCGTAACGGTACGATCGGGAAACTCGATGCTTGCAACCAGTTTTCCGCCGAGGCTCTCTGCGTACCTGCTCAGCGTGTCAAGCCTCATCGAACCCAATTCCCCACGCTCGAGCTCGGATACGCGTTTTTGAGAAACGCCCATCGATTGGGCGACCGACGCCTGTGTTAGATCTTTTAGCCTGCGAATCTGAGCAAGCTTATAGGCTTCGATACGATCGCGAGTCCTCTCCTGCTCGGCGGTAATGGAGTCGCGTGTTATCCCGCGAGATTCCATATACTCATGCAGTTCCATCTCGATCGAGCCTCCTTACGTGGCGACGGTATATTTGCTCGGCCTTTGGAATGTTGATCGCATACCAGCCGTTCCATTTTGCCCTTGACGATCCCGCTCGCGACTTATCACCCGCCAATAGCAATACCGCCTGGCGCTTGGGGTCAAAGGCGAAGAGGATGCGGATCACCTGCCCACCACATGAAGTCACTCTCAGCTCCTTTAAATGATGAAGCTTCGAGCCCTTGACACGGTCAACCAGTGGACGACCAAGGCTGGGACCTTCCTTTTCGAGCACCAAAAGGTCTGCATAAATCTGCTTCAGCGTAGCTTCATCCTGCTCATCAAGCCAAGGTTCAATGTAATCAAGCACGATACGGTACCGATGCAGCTGATTTGACATACCTTTCTCCTTCTATAGTAGAAGTTTTACGGTATATTGCAAGAGCAAACTTGAGCAAATGTCTATTAGTTCAGCTTAATTACGCTGCTTGGGCTCGGTGACGATGGCTCGGACGATGCGGGGGCGATCGGTGAGGTCGTGGACGATACGCACGTCCGAGAGACCTGCCTGGCGGCAGAGCTCGGCGGCGGCATCGAGGGCACCCTCGTAGAGCTCGCAGGCAAAGAGGCCGCCGGCGCGCAACATGTAGGGCGCCGCGTTGAGCAGGCGGCGGAAGATATCGAGGCCGTCGGCACCGCCCTCGAGCGCCAGATCGGGCTCAAAGTCCTTGACCTCGTGCGGCAGCGAGCGCATGACATCGGTGGGAATGTAGGGCGGGTTGGAGACGAGTACGTCAAAGGTGCCCCACTCGTCGTGGGGAATGGAGCTCACCAGGTTGGTGAGGCTAAAGGCGACCTCGTCGGACGTGAGGCCAAGCGCATCGCGGTTTTTGGTAGCAAGGTCGATGGCGCGCGGCTCGATATCGGTAGCAGTGCAGGCGACGTGGCCGCGACGCTCCCGGGCAAGCGAGAGCGAGATACAGCCCGTGCCGCAGCCGACCTCGAGAACGCGGGCGATGCGGGGCTCGGCTGGAGCAGGTACGTTGGCCTCGGCGGCATCTTGCACGAGAGTCGTCTGTTGGTCGTTGCCCTCAATGGCGATGCCGTATTCGTCGAGCTCGGGCTCGGCGGCTTCCGCGGCTTCGGCTTCTGCTGCCTGCGCGGCGGCTTCCTCGGCTTCGCGATCGGCAAGCTCCTCGGCATAGGCGCGGCTACCGAGCACGTCGCTACCCAGCGCAGCCTCATCGGCGGCCGTCAGGTTGGCGGCACGGCGCTCGGCGGTCGCGCGTTCGTCTGCCAGCGCCGCCTCGGCTTTGCGAGCCTGCTCGACCTCATCGTTCCAAGGCAGCTCCACGCGCTGGCGGGCAGCGGCCTCGGGGCTCAGTACCTCGGCATCCAGGTAGTTGAGGACTTCTTCGACGAGCATCTCGGTCTCGGGGCGCGGGATGAGCACGCCGGGGGCACACGCAACATCGATCATGCGAAACTGCGTGCTACCGGTGATGTACTGCAGCGGCTCGCCCTTCGCGCGACGGACGACCGCCGCGTGCATGGTCTCGAGCTGCGCCGCGTCGAGCGTCTCGTCCATGCGCATATACAAGTCGATACGCGCCAGGCCCGTTGCCGCGCACAGCAGCCACTCGGCAGAAAGACGGGGGTGTTCCTCGCCGCGCTCGGCCAGGTACTCCTTGGTCCACTCGAGACAACGCTTGATGGTCCAGATCTCGTTTGCCATGGGGTCCTCCCCTCTTAAGCGCCAGGCGGCGCGCGAATGTCGGAGCAGATTGTACGCGAGGGCGGCACGCGGCAAGGGACGATTGGAAGCGATTATCGAGAATCAGCCCAGAATTTTGCTTGGAGCCTGCCTAGAGTGTTCATTCATCGACGTCTAAATCTGCATCCGTCAAGCTTTTGGCAAGGTTGCCCCTAACCTGACCAATATCTAACCAAGAACTTGCCAAATCACTTGACGCGCGACGCGTCAAAAATCGCCCCGCGACTTCTTGGACGATTTTTCAGGCAATATTTCCAATAGCAGATGCACACCGTTAATTGCTTTAAGCAGGTAGACAGTTTAACGGCCATCAAAGCCGATCGAACAACATCTCAAAGCAATGTGCCCACCCTAGTCATTTAAGAACGTCCCCAATGACTACCTCTAAGACGCCGCAGGTTGAGCATAAATCAGCAAAAACGCCCCTAAGCGAGCAAGGTGACGTGAAAGAGGAGGGAAGCGTACTTCGGTACGCGACCGACGATTGAACGTCAGATTGCCGCTTAGGGGCGTTTGCAGCGTCGAGCCGTTACGGCGTTTGGTAAAACGCCGTAACTTAAACTGCTTGTGCCAGCTTCTCGGCTCGCTCGGCGGCGGCAAGCGCCTCGATGACGGTGCCGAGTTGATCGCCCAGAAGGACGCCGTTGTAGGTGGAGTTGAAACCGATACGGTGATCGGTCACGCGGTCCTGGGGCTGGTTGTAGGTACGGATCTTCTCGGAACGGTTGCCGTGACCGATCTGACTCTGGCGCTCGGCGCCGAGCTCGGCCTGCTGCTTCTCGAGTTCCATCTCGTACAGACGGGCACGCAGCATCTGCATGCAGACCTCGCGGTTCTGGATCTGGGAACGCTGCTCCTGCGACTGCACCACGGTGTTGGTGGGCAGGTGGGTGATGCGCACGGCGGAGTAGGTGGTGTTAACGCACTGACCGCCAGGGCCGGAGGCACAGTAGGTATCGATGCGCAGGTCGGACTGGTTGATCTGAACGTCGATCTCCTCGGCCTCGGGAAGCACGGCGACGGTTGCCGTGGAGGTCTGGATGCGACCCTGGGACTCGGTCTTGGGGACGCGCTGGACGCGATGCACGCCGGACTCGTACTTCATGACGGAGTAGACGCGGTCGCCCTCGACCTTGAACTCGATGGACTTAAAGCCGCCGGCCTCGCTGGGGCTGGAATCGAGCACGGTGGTCTTCCAGCCGCGCGACTCGCAGAAGCGCTGGTACATCTTGTACAGATCGCCGGCAAAGATGGCCGCCTCGTCGCCACCGGCGGCGGAACGGATCTCGACGATGGTGTTCTTGTCGTCGTTGGGGTCGCTCGGGATGAGCATGTACTTAATGTCTTCCTCGAGCTGGGGAAGCTTCTCCTCGTTCTCGGAGATGTCCATCTGGAGCATCTCCTTCTCATCGGCATCGGTAGTATCGTGCAGCATTTCCTTGGCAGCCTCGATGTCATCGAGCGCACCGATGTACTCGCGCGAGGCGGCAATGAGGTCGGACTGGTGCGCGTACTCCTTGTTGAGACGCGTAAACTCCTTGATATCGGAGGCGACGGCCGGGTCGGAAAGCTTCTTCTCGAGCTCCTCGTAGGCCTTGATGATCTTTTCGAGCTTGTCGCGCATGGCGGGACTCCTTTATATGCGTGAAGGTGAAAATCGGCAGAATTGATGG
>DBFBKG010000094.1:0-8076 GCA_048203815.1 Collinsella sp.
CAAAGGCATTTCCCGCCCTGCGCTCCGGCTTCGGGTCGTTGCGTGCTCGTTACAGAAAAGCTGATAAGAAGTTTGTGTGCCGCCCCTTATGGGGCGGCACGTTTTTGTGGGGGCCGGTTGGGGCGGTGACGTTGCTTAGAGGGTACACTGGGGAGCGTTGGCTATTCGTTTCCTCTTGTGAGGTGTTGGTTATGGGTAAGAAGTCTCGGGCTCGGGTTGCTGCGGCGGGAACTCGCAAGGATCCTGGTCGTCGGGTTTCTGAGGGCAAAAAGGCCGATCGTGCCGAGAAGGACAAGAAGGTTGGGGCACATGCTCATCCTGCGTGGGCGCCTCATTTGAATTCGGCGAGTGAGGACCTGACTGCCAAGCTGTTTACGATGGTCGAGGTTATTTTGGGCGTGGTGCCTGTGGTGGTCATTGGCCTGTTCCTGGCCTCTAAGGATGCCACGAGCGTGGATAAGCTCACCGATGTCTTTTCTCAGGACCCCTCGATGGTGGTTACGTTTATCTCTGCGTGCCTGCAGCCGTTTGTGGCGTACATGCTGTACATGATTTATCGCAAATACTGCGAGGGCGATGCGGGCTTTGCCGCCGGAAACCTGATTGGCCTCTTGTGCTCCGAGATTTTGCTGCTCAATATTCCCGGCGTCATCGGCATGGGTATCTTGCTGTGGCGTGTTTGGCGCAACGTTGCCCCGCACTTTGAGAGCTGGCTGTTTGAGCGCCGTGCAATGGGCGTGCTGGCAGACATCGCGGGTTCGCTCGTGATTCTAGTCTTGGCGTTTATGTGCGCCACCGCCGCGCGAGGTCTCGCGGGCATGTAGTCTGTCCTCACCGACCACGGAGCGCAGGGCAACTGCTGGTTTCACCGCTCCGGGCGTCAGACCCGCGGCGCATCCCTTTCCCTCTCGCTCACGGCTTCGCAGGGTCGCGCGAGGCAAAGGCATGCGCCGCGGGTCTGACGACGCGGGCTTGCCAACGAGTTTTGGCTAATAGATTGGTTTGTGTGCCGCCCCTTTGGGGCGGCACTTTTTGTGTGGGGTCCCTGTCTTCACAATTTCCGTCAAGCTTTTGGTTGGGTTTTGGTCGGTTGGCGCAAGGGTGGAAGGGCAAAAGATTGCTGGCGAAAAAAGCTCAAAGAAAGTGCTGGTAGGGGAGTTGTTGGGCTTTTCGACAGTTTTCTGACCAAAGAATCTTTGCGGTTATTGCTACGGATTTCGTTGCCGTGGCCTTGGCGGTGCGGGATGCTGAGCGTAAGCGTCGAATGCTCCGATTGAGGAGGCCAACATGGATCTGTTTCTTGAGACCCCGCAGCAACAAGCCGAGCGCATGTTGCGCCAGCAGCAACGGCTTATGGAGATGCAAATGCAGGGGGTGGCCGTCCAGCCCCCTGCGCAAAACGCCGCACCTGCGGGCGGGGCGGTCCCAGAGGCCTATTCCGTACAGCAGGATTCATATGCTCAGGAGCTTGCGTTCGATAAACGTCGTGCGCGTCGCCGTCGCTGGGCCCAGCGCCTGCGTACGCTGGCGATGATCGTGCTAATCCCGTTGGGGCTCGCGGCAATCTTCTTGGCCTCATATGCCCTCACATGCATTCTCAACGGCGCCTCGCCCAGCGAGGTGCTTGAGCACTTGGCAGCTCTCGGCCAGCGCCTGGGCGATGTCGCAACAACCATCCGCGCCGGCTGGGAGAGTTAGCGTTTTGATGTCTGTGGCACAAATCCATTTGCCCGATTGCCGTGAAGCGCCCGGTGCGTGTGGCGGGGTAAGATTGATCGCGGTTTTGATTGATGATCGATTGGGTTTGTTGGGCGGAGACTATGTCTGCTATTGATATCGTGCTTGTTGTGATCGCCTTGGTGGCGGTGGGGGTTGCTGTGGCTTGTGCCCTGCAGCTCAAGGGCCTTCGCGCCGAGCTGAGGGAGCGCGGCGATAGCGGGGCAGAGATGCTGGCTGCGCTCGAGCAGGCCAACAACGCGCTCGACACCCTCAACGTCGCGCTGGCCGAAACCCGCCGCACGGCAAATGCCATCGCGCAGCAGCAGACAACCGATGCGGCCGTGGAGCAGCAGCGCTACCTGACCATCGCGCGTGAGTTCACGCAGGCTGGTGACCGTATGGATGACCTGCGCCGCGAGACGGCCCAACAGCTCGGCGCCAACCGCGAAGGCATCGAGCACCGCCTGGACAAGGTGCGCGAGACGGTCGATGCCCAGCTGGGCGCCATCCGCAAGGACAACAACGTGCAGCTCGATCAGATGCGCGCGACGGTGGACGAGAAACTCTCCCGTACGCTCAACGATCGCCTGTCTGCATCGTTTATGCAGGTGAGCGACCAGCTCGAGGCTGTGTACAAGGGTTTGGGCGATATGCAGTCCATTGCCACCGGCGTGGGCGACCTTAAGCGCGTGCTGGGCAACGTCAAGGCGCGTGGCATTTTGGGCGAGGTGCAGTTGGGTGCAATCCTGGCGGACATCCTTACGCCCGACCAGTATCTGGAAAACGTCGCCACCAAGCCTGGCGCCTCGGAGCGCGTTGAGTTTGCCGTCAAGCTGCCGGTAGACGAGGGCGATCCCGTGCTGCTGCCGATTGACTCCAAATTCCCGGGCGACGCGTACGAGCATCTGCTCGACGCGCAAGAGTCGGGTGATGCCGAGGCGGTGGCCACCGCGCGCAAGACACTCGACGCCATGGTGAAGCGCGAGGCCAAGGACATCTGCGAAAAGTACCTGAGCGTGCCCGCGACCACCAATTTTGGCATTATGTTCGTGCCTTTTGAGGGCCTGTACGCCGAGGTCGTCAGCCGCCCCGGGCTTATCGAGACCCTGGGCCGCGACTATCACGTCAACGTTGCCGGCCCCAGCACCATGGCGGCCATCCTCAACAGCCTGCAGATGAGCTACCAGACGTTTAGGCTACAAAAGCGCACCGACGACGTGCTGCGTGTACTCTCTGCCGTCAAGGCCGAACTGCCGCGCTATCAGACGGCGCTGCGCCGCGCCCAGCAGCAGATCGAGACCGCGGGTAAAACGGTCGAGGGCATCATCACCACGCGCACCAACGTTATGGAGCGCAAGCTCAAGGATATCGACGCGCTGGAAGACGCGCGGGAGGCCGACGAGATCTTGGGGCTCACGTCTGCGAGCCTGCTCGCAGACCAAAAAGACGAGGACTAGCTGCATCTGACGGCGGGGCGCCTGCGCAAGCACGGCGCGGGGGCTTTTCGCATCGTGCTTGCCTGAAGTGCGCTTTAATGTGCAACAATGGCGTTTCGCCCTATCAGACGCGAAAGGAAGTCCATGTCTCAGAGAAGCACCAGTCCGCTCAAACGCTCCACCGTGCGCCGCACGCTGCAGCGTTTTTGGGATGTCACGCGCACGCAGCCGCTGATCGTCTTTCTCTCGGTGTTCTCGTCGGCGGGCTACATCTTTTTGCTCACGTTTGCCAACACCTACGTGATGGCCCTTATCGTCGACCGCGTCCAGGCCGGCCCCGTGGCGGGCGACCGGGTGTTTGAGGTCTTTGGTCCCTACATTCTGGCGCTCGTGCTCGTTAACCTAGTGGGCCAAATCCTCTCCAAGCTGCAGGACTACACCGTCTACAAGCTCGAGATTGCGGGCAACTATCACTTGGCGCGCCTGTGCTTCGACACACTCTCCAATCAATCCATGACATTTCACACCAGCCGTTTTGGCGGATCGCTTGTGAGCCAGACGAGCCGTTTTATGAGCGGCTACACGGGTCTGGTGGACGTGACGGTGTATTCGCTCATTCCCACTATCACCTCGGTTGTCTGCACGGTGGCGGCGCTCGCCCCGGTGGTGCCGACATTTACCGTGATCCTGGTGGGCATTATGGTCGTCTACATCGCGTTTGTCTGGCTTATGTACAAGCGCATCATGCCGCTTTCGGCCGCGACGTCCGCCGCGCAGAACAAGCTGTCGGGCGTGCTGTCCGACGCGGTCACGAACATCCTAGCCGTTAAGACCTGTGGGCGCGAGGACTTTGAGCGCGACCTGTTCGATACCGCCGACCGTGCTGCACGCGACGCCGAGACGGTCTCGATGCACGCCATGATGCAGCGCAACTTTACGACCTCGGGCCTTATCGTCATCACTATGGCCGTGGTGAGTGTGTTCGTCGCGGGCGGCAACGCGTGGTTTGGCATCTCTGCCGGCGCGCTCGTCATGATCTTTACCTATACGTACAACCTCACCATGCGTCTGAACTACGTGAGCTCCATGATGCAGCGTATCAACCGCGCGCTCGGCGATGCGGCAGAGATGACGCGTGTGCTGGACGAGCCGCGTCTGGTGGCAGACGACGAGAACGCCCTCGAGCTCAAGGTGAGCGAGGGCGCGATTGATTTTGAGCACCTGAGCTTCGCATACCGTGACGCCGCGGCGGGCGAGAGCGTGTTCGACGACCTGACGCTTCATGTGGCGGCGGGCCAGCGCGTGGGCCTGGTGGGCAAATCGGGCTCGGGCAAGACGACGCTTACCAAGCTGTTGCTGCGCCTGGACGACGTACAGGGCGGCCGCGTGCTCGTGGACGGCCAGGACGTCTCGCGCTGCACGCAGCAGAGCCTGCGCCGCCAGGTTGCCTACGTACCGCAGGAGGCGCTGCTGTTCCATCGCTCCATTCGCGAGAATATCGCCTACGGCCGTCCCGACGCCACCGACGAGCAGATCCGCGAGGCCGCGCGTCTGGCCAATGCCCTGGAGTTTATCGACCGCCTGCCCCGTGGCTTTGACACCATGGTGGGTGAGCGCGGCGTTAAGCTTTCGGGCGGCCAACGCCAGCGCGTGGCCATTGCCCGCGCTATCCTGACCGACGCGCCGATTCTGGTGCTCGACGAGGCGACGTCTGCCCTCGATAGCGAGTCGGAGGCGTTGGTGCAGGAGGCGCTCGAGAACCTGATGCGCGGTCGCACCTCCATCGTGGTGGCACATCGCCTGTCCACCGTGGCGGCGCTCGACCGTATCGTGGTGCTGGCTGACGGCGAGATCGTCGAGGACGGCACGCATGCGCAGCTGGTCGAGGCGGGCGGCGAGTATGCAAGCCTGTGGAGTCGCCAGACCGGCGCATTTTTAGAGGCGTAACGACCCCATACGTGGGACAATCGTGCCCATAGGTTTGTTGTGCCGTTGAGCCAAGGAGTCGTTATGCCACGCGAGACCAATGCCGCCAAACGCGAGCGCGCCGTTGAGGTGTGCGAGCGCCTCAACCGTCGCTATGGCCCGGTCGAGTGCTTTTTGGACCACGAGAATCCCTTTAGGCTGCTCATCGCGGTACTGCTCTCGGCTCAGACGACCGACGCGCAGGTCAACAAGGTGACGCCGCAGCTGTTTGCCCAGTGGCCCACGCCCGAGGCCATGGCGGGGGCGAGCGTGGCCGATGTGGCCGATACCATCAAGTCACTTGGCTTTTATAAGAGCAAGGCCAAGCACGCCGTGGAGGCCGCGCAGATGATCGTCGTCGATTACGGCGGCGAGGTACCTGCCGACATGAAGGAACTCGTCAAGCTGCCGGGTGTGGGGCGCAAAACGGCGAATATCGTGCTCAACGTGGGGTTTGGCATCGTGGAGGGCATCGCGGTCGATACGCACGTCAACCGCATCGCACACCGCCTGATGCTGAGCCCCAAGACGCATGCCAAGGAGCCGCTCAAGACTGAGCAAGATCTGCTCAAGATTTTGCCGCACGAGTATTGGGAGTCGGTCAACCACCAGTGGATCACCTTTGGTCGTGAGATCTGCGACGCCCGCAAGCCCAAGTGCGACGAGTGCCCGCTGGCAGACCTTTGCCCGAGCGTGAGGGTGAGCTAGGTTGCAAGGGCAGGGGCCGCACCAAGGTAAAACAACCATAATTGCAAAGTAGACGTTACCACAACTATAAAGTAGGAATTGCCATAATTGCAAAGTAGCGCAGGTGAAAGCTGATAATTGATGCTGTCCGTTCAGACTGTTTTGTGCCGAGGGCGTTCGGGCATGCGCGTTTTGGGCGAGTGGACCGGGTGCTGATGGCCGTCGTGCAGCTTGCGCGACGCCCGCAAACCTAAGTGCGACGAGTACCCGCTGGCAGACCTTTGCCCCGGCGTACGGGTGGTGCAATAGCTTTTTGCAAACTTTTTTGCAAAAAAGTCTCAAACCTTAGATATAGCTTGGTTGCGCAACCAATTTAGGATTATTTCGGCTTGAATTGATGATACAATTCAAATGTCTTCTTCTGCGAAGTGGTCGCGAAGAAGCAAGTCAGGAAAGGACGACCACATGAATAGGAAGCTCAACGCTGCTATCACAGCCGGTCTGAGCTTGAGTATGGTGCTCAGCTCCACGCCGGTTGCTGCTATCGCGGCGGAGACTACTCAGAACACGAGCGAGGGGGCTACTGCTGCAGCCTCTACTGGTGTTAAGACCGTTACTTTTGTAGCGGAAAATGGCGGCGGCGCTTTCGCGGACGGAAGCATCGTTATGCGCACTCAGACTAACGATAAGGGCGTATGCTCTATGCCGGAGTCTCCCGTGCGCGATGGCTATGTGTTTGGCGGCTGGTATTATGACAACACTTGCACGCATGCCGTAGATTTTTCTCAGCCTCTTCTGAGCGACGCTAGCAATTTTGTTGTTCTGTTCGCCAAGTGGACTGAGGCTCCCTCGAATGTGCTCGATGTGACCTACTCTGCCAATGGCGGTCAGTTTGCCGACGGCAACAACGTCATGCTGGGTCAGACTGACAGCAATGGCATTGCTCGTCAGCCGCTTGCTCCTACGCGCGACGGCTATGTGTTTGCCGGTTGGTATTATCACAGCGACGGAACCGACCAGGTTGACTTCAACCAGCCGATCGTCGGTGGCGGCGACCATGTGACCCTTTTCGCCGCTTGGACGCCTGTGAAGCAGGACAAGACTGTCGAAATCCTCTACGTTGCCAATGGCGGCACGTTCTTCGATGGCAACGAAACTATGCAGGGTGTAACCGATACCGACGGTATTGCACGTCTGCCGCTTCAGCCGACCCGCGAGGGCTATGACTTCCTTGGTTGGTCGTACGATCGCGACGGAAATGACCCCGTCGACTTCACGAAGGCCATCGTTGCGGGCAGCGGCCACGCGACTGTTTATGCCCAGTGGAAGCAGAACAACGAGAAGACGGTTCTCTATGTTGCCAATGGTGGCGTTTTCGCCGATGGCAATGAGACCATGGAGGGTGTTACCGACAGCGACGGCGTTGCCCGCCAGCCCCTGGCCCCGACCCGCGAGGGCTATACCTTTACTGGCTGGACCTACGATGCTGCCGGCACCGAGCCTGTCGACTTCACCAAGCCCATCCAGGGTGGCGGTCAGCATGCTACGTTCTTCGCTCAGTGGGCAGAGCTTGCTAACAACGAGAAGGACGTTCTCTATGTCGCCAACGGCGGATAGTTCTTCGACGGCATTGAAGCCCTCCAGGGCGTGACCGACGGCGACGGCGTCGCCCGCCAGCCCCTGGCCCCGACCCGCGAGGGCTACACCTTCGCCGGCTGGACCTACGACCGCGAGGGTACCGATCCTGTCGACTTTGATAACCCGCTCGTCGGCGGTGGCAAGCACGCTACCCTTTATGCTCAGTGGAATGCCGTTGAGGAGGATAACTCCATCGACGTCCTCTACGTCGCCAACGGCGGCACGTTCTTCGACGGCAGTGACGCCCTCCAGGGCGTGACCGACGGCGACGGCGTCGCCCGCCAGCCCCTGGCCCCGACCCGCGAGGGCTACACCTTCGCCGGCTGGACCTACGATGCTGCCGGCACCGACCCGGTCGACTTCAGCAAGCCGCTGGTCGGCGGCGGCGACCACGCCACCCTGTTCGCTCAGTGGGACATGGTCAAGGAGGACAACTCCATCGACGTCCTCTACGTTGCCAACGGCGGCACGTTCTTCGACGGCATCGAGTCGCTCCAGGGCGTTACCGACGGCGACGGCGTCGCCCGCCAGCCCCTGGCCCCGACCCGCGAGGGCTACACCTTCGCCGGCTGGACCTATGACTCCAAGGGTACCGACCCGGTCGACTTCAGCAAGCCCGTCCAGGGCGGCG
>DBFBKG010000095.1:0-5593 GCA_048203815.1 Collinsella sp.
GCTGAAGGACCTGCCGAGGGACGGGCCCGTCAAGCCGTGACCGGAATCGGTGAAAATACGTTAGCGCAACCGGTGAAACCGCCTTTGCGCGAACGGCGCGCCTGTTTAGCGAAACTGGTGAAAAATAGATTGACGCTAACAAGGCCGAGCTGAGCGATGCGCTCCTGGCCCAGCGCGACCTGATGGCCGAGCTCGCCGCCCTCAAGGACCGACTTGCCGCCTCCGAGCAGCGGGCGGCCGTGGCCGAGGCCAAGGTCGAGGTCATGACCCAGAGGGGCGAGTAGGCCGCAGAGCATCTAATTTTCTAGAAACCCTCTAGAGCATTTCTAGAGGGTTTCTAGAACTGAAGACCGGGCGCAGTACTTTCGATCGAAACGATATCTTTGTAGATGAGGCGATGCTTGGCGTCGCACCATTTGTCGCCGTGGTAATGCCCGAAGAGCCAGACGCGATAGCCGAGCCGCCCGTCGAGCTCGCCAAGGAATCGTTGCAGCCGGTCGCCTCGATACTCGCGTCCACGCTCGCGGCACAGCTTCTCTGCCAGGGCAGCAGGAGCCTCGTGAGTCACAACGCAATCGACTCTCCAGCTCACGCGGTCGAGCGAGGCGCGGCAGTGCTCCATCTCCCCCTCGCTCGGCATCTCCTCGGGCCACCAGCTCCTCCCCTCCCTGCGATACTGTCTGTCGTTGCTCGCGGCACCGCCCATGGCAAGGACTGTGAGCCCGTCGATGTCGAACACCTCTCCGCGCATCAGGTGCAGCACGTGCGGTCGCGCCTCATGGACGAGCCCGCCGTTCCACTCCCGTACCGGCAGATTAGCCAAGGCGTGATGGTTCTCATGGTTGCCGTCTACGAAACACGTGGTCCACGGCTTCGACTCGAACCAGTCGAGCCAGTATTTCTCGGCGTTGGATCCATCCCAGACAAAGCCGAAGTCGCCGGCCACGATCACCGCGTCATCGCGCGTCAGCGTGCGGCCCAGTGGCCAAGACTTGAAGGCGAACCTGCTGGACCCGTACTCGGCCCTGCCGTGCACGTCGCCCGTCACATAGACCGTCATCAGTACGCACCCCACGGCAGGAGTTTGTCCCCGAGCCTCACGATCCGGTCGTACAGCACCGTGTGCCGTTCGTCCGGGTTGCCGTCTCGGTGGAAGTGACCGTAATACCAGTGTTTGTAGTCCATGCGGTCCTCGAGCTCGTCGAGGAATCCGGTCAGCCGGTCCACATCAGGGCGTTCCCAGCCTGGGTCCGGGTAGAGCGTCGGCGAGAGCATGCGCGTCGAGCAGGTATGGGTGATGACGCAGTCGACCTTCCAGCCGACCTCGTCGAGCTTGGCCCGCGCGGTATCGAAATCGCGCTCGTCCGGGAGCTCCTGAGGCCACCAGCTGGAATACGGCACGCGGTATTCCCCGTCCACGCTCGTGGCACCGCCCATGGTGAAGATTGTCGAGCCGTCGAGCTCGAAGACCTCGCCGCGCGTCAGGCGCCGAATGGGCGAGGTGTCCGACAGGCGCTGCGTCAGCCCGCCATGCCACGGCTCCATGGGGCGCTCCTCCCAGTGATCGAAGCGCTCGTGGTTGCCGTCGACGAACAGTACCGTGTAGGGGCGCGACTCCAGCCAGGCGATGTCGGCGCATTCCTCGGCAGAAAAGTCCCACGGAAAGCCAAAGTCACCGGCAACGATGAGATAGTCGTCGCTGGTAAGACTGCCGCCGAGCTCCCAGTCGCGGAGCTTTTGCATGTCGAGCCCACTGTGGATGTCGCCCGTCACATAGACCGTCATCGAATCGCCTCTTCCCTCTTGTACGCCGCCAGCTCGCGCTCGACCTGCCTGTCGCCGGTCTCGTTGACCCACCAGGGCCATTTCACCCGGCCGCACGGCTCGTCGACTCCGGCGAACCATTCCCTCAGCCCGTCGAGGCTCACCGGGGAGTGCCCGTTGGCATCGCAACCGACGTCGTAGCGCAGAAGGCCCTGCTTGCGGTTGAACTCGTTGTACGCGCCGCCGCTGCTGTGGATGTGCCCGTGGAGGTGCCACGATCCATGGCTCATGCCCTGCCAGTCGGCCATGGGGTAATGGCTCAGGACGATCTTCTGCCCGTCGATCTTGAGCACGCAGATCGGCGGCTCCACGGTGAACGCGCCCGCGACCGCCGGCTGGGTCCAGTCCTTGTCGTGGTTTCCCGGGACGAGGTGGATGCGCCTGCAGGCGATCCGCTTGCGCAGGGCATAGGCGTCCTGGGCGGTCATCTTGAATGAGAAATCCCCCAGGATGTAGAGCTCGTCGTCCACGGCAACCCTGCCGTTGATGCTGTCGACGATGGCGTCGTTCATCTGCCAAATCGTCTCCCACGGGCGGTCGGTGAACTTCAGCACGTTCTCATGCCCGAAGTGGGTGTCGCTGGTAAACCAGATCATATTTATGTCTCCTTCTGTCGCTAAAAAACGTTCTCCTTCGAGGTCAGGAGACGTTTTATGAGCGACATGAGGTGCATATCCCTCATGTTTCAAGCTCCAATCTGCCGGATTTGCCCAACTAAAAGTTTACGCCCACGCGCGAACAGGATTTGATTTTTGAAATATGGACGAATTGCTCGTCAGGAGGGTAAAATGATGCCGACGGCAGCCCAAGTTGTAGAGAGCTGGGCAGAGCCGTTGCTTAATGAAGTTGGGTCATCGTCTTAGCGACGGTGGCCTTTCTTTTTGGGCTTCGAGCCCTGCTTGAGTGCCTTGGAAAGGCCGACAAGGGCCGTGAGGAGCGAGACCGTAGCGGTCAGGAGCTTCACGAGCTCGGTGAAATCGGTCATGGGCATCACCTCCCATCGGATGGAGGGCTCTGCCCGGCACGAGGGCTGCCGACAGCAAGGACGATTCTATCAGAGCGGCTGACTCCCGCCCGATCAATTCATACTCCTCACCCTCGCCGAATTGCGAGCATGAAAGAATCGGCACTGAATGGCAGCGCGCTAGGGCACCGACGATAGGCTTTCCAAAACTAGCGAGGCGTGTCTCCGCGAGCGTAATCGCCTCGGTCGACCGCGCGATCGACCTGCGGCGAGATGTCGACGTTGCCACCATGGGCTCGGCCTGCGGCGCGAACGCGGTCATCGCCAGCATCGGGAACGGCGCCGGCGTAACGGTTGCGAATCTCCCTTGCGTAACCGCGCCGGGCAAGAAGCTCATCACGAACCGCCGGATCATCGAGCAGATCTTCATCGCACTTCGGTGCGATGAACTTAGGGAAGAGATTGTAGGCGACGCCCTTGCTCGCCTTTGCCTGCTCGGCCCACGCCGAATACGCTTTCTTAAGCCGTTGAATGTAAATCTCGCAACGCCTCTCATAAGGAAGGGCTCGCTCGGCTTCCAGCACGTTATTTTTAAAGGCCGCCTCAAGTTGCTTGACCGCAAACCGCCCGTCAAGACTGGTCAGGTTGAAAGTGCACTTCGGATTGCCGGCCTCTTTGATATCGAGATCTGTCGCATAGACTCGATTGTTCTTGATGAAAATGTCTACGCCCCATGAGGCAAGTAGCTTTTTGAATTGCTCCATATTCTTTACGCGACCTTCGTCAATCGCAATATGGATCAGCTCACGCAGATTGTTTTTATAACTGTACTCACCACGATCGACAATCTCCTTTTCAATATCGCGCGGCTGTCGATCTCGAATCTTCGAATTCTTCTTTCCCTTTTCGAGCTGAGCGAGATTCCAGCCTCGTCCATTTCACGAACCCATGCAGCGCGTTCGTACTTTCCCTTGCGACCGCCGATGTCGCAACGCTTGCCGGTATCAAGGTTTGTCCGGTTGATTGCCATATGGACCGCGAACCGTTTTCCCGCTTTGTCGCTCTCCTCGTGCAGCGCGAGAATCACCTGTTGATGCGGATAGTGCTTCGCAAGCCATTGCTCCGCATAGGCCAGACATGCATCGGGGGTCATCTTGCCTCCGTTGCATGAGCATTCTTCCGGAAGAAACGCGAGGATCTGGTGTAGCAGGATTACGTTTTTGGCTCCGGCTCTCGACGGCTTGTCGTGATGGAAAACCTTTCTGGTTCTATCCATTTTCGAAAACCAGCGGTCGCTCCATTCGATGTTCCAGCCACCACGCGCAATCGCATCTTTTCCGTTGATGTATTTGCGGACGTTCTTTGCGTAGCGCTCGCTCGATATGCTTTTCTGCTTAATGACGGTCATTTTGATCACCGCCGACGAAATAGCGCTTCTCAAACTCGTCGATAAAACGATCCAGCTTACGCCCAACTTGGTAAACCTTTTCGAGTGCGCGGAAAACAGCTTTCTCGTTGTACGCAGGAAGCCCCTGGGCGTTCACAAAATACATCAGCTGATTGAGGTTTGTTCCTTCCTTCAAAAGTTCGTGATAGATCTTGTCGATCGACGCCCGATCGACATCGATTTTCTCGACATTCCCTTTGAGCAGTACGCGACGTGCATACGCACTGACAGTCATATCGAGGGAATCAGCATTGCTTTCAATTTTCTTTTTTTCTTCCGGCGAGACCCGGACGTGAATGTCATCGGTTCGGAATTTCTGGTCAGCGATTTCCGAAAAACCAAAATCGATATCGAGATCGTCGGCATTGCACAAAGCGAAGCGGATGAGTTCCGCCTCGCTCATCTCATGTCGCTTTGCGATTGCAGCGATGGCTTTCTTCTCGTCATTTGAAAGAGACGCCTTGACGGTGTGCGGGCGGAGCCTACTCATGATTCCTCCGGAAAACGAACCAGCGATCGGAGAGGCCTCCGATCAAAACCTGCTATGCGATTCGCTTTCCTTTGATGAGGAACGACTGGCGTCGTTCCAATGAAGAATCGTCTCCGCGATTCTTCATCGCGAAGTTTCAACTTCGCAACAACCTTATCGCCGTAGCAGGCGATAAGCAAGGTCTGTGGCGTGGTGTTTTCGGGGTCCGGATGGGCCCACAAAAATGCCACCCACAGTCATCTTGCAATCACCGGGACGGCGATTGGGCGGAGCGTAGCGTAGACACGAAATGAGAGGCCTCGTTTCGAGCGAAAGGCTTCGCGGTGTCGTAGTGTCAGCGGAGACCGTGAGCGGAAGCGAATTTTTAACGCGAAGAATGCTGAGTGTTAGAAATTCGCTGCAGCGAGAGCGGAGCGGTAATGCGAATGCGAGGGATGCCGAGTTTTTGCATTACCGCGCAGCGGACTCCGGGCGAGGGCTGGAGCAAGTTGATGGAAGACCTTACCGATTTGCGGAAGGTTTTGCCCGAAGCATCCGGCACCGCCGGATTCTTTTGGAACGGCCTCTCGTTTGATTGCTTTCCTATCGTTTGCCCCCAGACTGGGCGTCTAAAAAAGGCGGCCGAACCGGCCGCCCAGAAATAAATAAACATTTACCGAATGTAAGAGGAGAGGAACGATGACATTACTCCCAATGGCCGGCGACGTCGACAACCCAATGTTGTCCCGTAGCCTTCTGTTCATAATGTCCCTGGTCTTCAGAGGTGGTATACGAATCATTGATTGCAGAAGCTCCATTAGGGTGTTGTGCATCACCGTAGGTAGAGATAACATGATTGTCCATTTCGGCTGCTGAGTTAAACGTTGCA
>DBFBKG010000096.1:0-4889 GCA_048203815.1 Collinsella sp.
CCCATAATGTTCGTCGCGTGATTCGCGCGCTCGAAATGCACGATGATGGTGTGTCCTACGCGCAGCAAAAGTCGCAGTTTAGTGTTCCGCGCGAGCATTATCACGCTCTGTGGTTTGGGTTGATGCGTAATCGTGAGGCGCTTTACGAGCGTATTAACCTACGCGTCGATCTGATGTTTGAGCAGGGTCTTGTTGATGAGGTTCGCGGTCTTATGGATCAGGGGCTGGGAGATGCCCTGACTTCGATGCAGGCGATCGGCTATAAAGAGATTATCGATGCCTTTGACGGCATGATTTCTATGGATGAGGCCCGTGAACTCATCAAGATGCGTTCGCGTCGCTATGCCAAGCGTCAGCTTTCGTGGTTTAAACGCGATGACCGCATTGTGTGGTTCGATATGGACGAGTTTGCGATCGATGAGGTCGTTGAGGATATCCTTCACCGTATCGAGGCGGCCTAATGACTCGGTTTCCCCTCGTTCCCACGGCGCCTGAGCCCGAACGTGCCGTCCTTGTCGGAGTTGAGTGGCGCGATAACGCCTGGCCGCTCGATCGCTCGCTTGACGAGCTTGAGCGACTGGCCCATACGGCTGGCGCCCAGTGCGTGTCGCGTTTGTCACAGCGTCTGGTTAAACCGTATCCAAAATCGTTTATTGGTTCCGGTAAGGTTGAGGAGCTTTGCGGACTTGTGCATCGAATGGATGCCGATGTTGTTATCTTCGACGACGATTTAACGCCCTCGCAGCAGTCGTATCTGGAGAAAGCCGTGGGCGAACCGGTTAAGATTATCGACCGTACGGCGTTGATTCTCGATATCTTTGGCCTGCACGCTCAGACCCGTGAGGGCCGTCTGCAGGTGCAGTTAGCCCAATTGCAGTATCTGTTGCCCCGCTTACGCGGTATGTGGAGCCATCTTGCTAAAGAGCAGACACGTGGTGGCATTGGTTCGCGCTTTGGCCAGGGCGAAAGCCAGCTCGAGGTTGACCGACGTTTGATTCGCAACAAGATTGCCGCACTTCGTCGCGAGCTTAAGCAGGTTGAACAGCGCCGCGATGTCCAGTCAAAGAGTCGTATCGAGTCGCCGGCGTTTCGCGTTGCCTTAGCCGGTTATACCAATGCCGGTAAGTCGACGTTGCTCAATCGCCTGACCGGGTCCACGGTGCTTTCGCAGGACAAATTGTTCGCCACGCTTGATCCGACGACGCGCTCGTATCGCTTGCCCGGTGGTCGTGGCATGACCGTTACCGATACCGTTGGCTTTATCCAAAAGCTACCGCATGGTCTCGTTGATGCCTTTAAGTCCACGCTGTCTGAGGTCCTTGGTGCCGACTTGATCCTTAAAGTTGTGGATGCCTCTGACGAGGACTACGAGCGCCAACTCGAGGCAGTCGATCGCGTTCTTGACGAGATCGGTGCCGGCGAGCGTTTGACGCTTACGGTGTTCAATAAAATCGACCTACTCGATAGCGTCGATCGATTGAGTTTCCGTCGTCGCTATCCCGAGGCCGTGCTGTTTTCGGCCCAGACGGGCGAGGGGCTCGACGATCTCGTCGACCGAATTGCTCGAGAGGCGGCTGCCACCGATGTGTTGCTCTCCGCTGATATCCCGTATCGCGAGGGCGCACTCATCACGCTGGTGCATGAGCAGGGAACCCTTCTGCATGAGGAATATCTAGAGGACGGCGTTCGCATTGTGGCGAAGTTACCGGCTCGAATCGCGCCGCGTCTTGAGCGCTATCGTACGGAATAAACGAGCTCTAGTACGCCTAGAATGACAGGCTGATGGAGCAGGTAGAACGGTAAGGCATGCCGACCGAGGACTGCGAGCGCCGGCATGGGATTGGCGTATGCCCATGCCGGCGCTTCGTGCCTTGATGCTTGTGATGCCTGGGCTGTAAAGAAGCCGGTAAGGTACATAAAGACAAACGGAATGAGCGGATAGTAATCTCCCGAAACAAAATCCGGGCCCGGGAATCCAAGCCATGCCAGGTAGGGGAGTGGGTAGACCGCCTTTGGAATGCCCCAGGTTAGGGTAAAAAGAACAAGGCATACTGCGATGCCCCACGAGCCCGGTATTTTTTGGAGTAACGGACGGGTGAGTGCAACCACCGCGGTGCACACCGCCATGCAATAAATGATGCCAAAGTTTACCGAATCGTCGACTGATACCAGTGTAGTTGCAATCCATACGATCAAGGCCGCGGCCGCGTATTTGAGGGCGCGCTTAACGTTATTGCGCGAGAACGTGCACATCCAGCCGGCGATAAACAAAAATACCCAGCTGATACTAGCGCGCCAGATATCCTGGAAAACCGTTTCGGTAAACCATGGCATATCCCATCCATATAGGTAAGCCAAATCGTAGCAGGCGTGGAAACCTGCCATCGATAGCATCGTAAACCCGCGGATGGTATCAAATATGGTGATGCGTTTTTGCATTACGAGAACCGGCGCATTAATCCGACAACCTTACCCAAAATAACGGGGTTCGTCGCATAGATGGGCTCCATGGTGTCGTTCTCGGGCTGCAGGCGCACGCGCCCCTGCTCCTTGTAGAACGTCTTGACGGTCGCCGAGCCATCGATCATGGCCACGACGATTTCGCCGTTCATGGCGCTCTTTTGCTCGCGAACGATAATGTAGTCACCGTTGTAGATGCCGACATTGATCATTGAGTTGCCGTGCACTTCAAGGATAAAGGAGCCCTGGTCTGTGGCGATTTCGGTCGGGATGGTAAAGGTGTCCTCGATATTTTGCTCGGCCAGAATGGGAATCCCAGCCGCGACGCGACCGACGAGCGGCAGCGAGACCGTTCCGCGGGGCGCTGTGGGTTCATCGGATTTGGAAATCGAGACGGAAGATCCGTCCTCATCAAAAAGCTCTAGGGCGCGAGGCTTGGTGGCATCGCGCTTGAGCAGACCTCGAGCCTCCAGGGCAGAGAGATGAGCATGCACCGTGCTGGGGGAGGAGAGGCCTACGGCCGATGCCATCTCGCGCACACTGGGCGGATAGCCCTTCTCCTGCTGATATTCCTTGATGAAGTCGTAAATCTGCTGCTGACGCTTGGTAATTTTGCGAGCCATCAGGGGATCCTCTCTGCCAATGTCAAACAAATGTTCGATTATTGCTTGACAGGAACAACTGTTCGAAGATAATAATAACCGAACATTCGTTCTCGCGCTAGACATTTTTGTCCGCGCGGCTTGATAAAACTGTTCTCAGCAAAACACGCGAGAGGAGAACATGATGAACGCAACGGATATGGTCCAGGGAAACCTCGCCCTTAAGCTCGAGACGCCTGCGGCGCCGGCTTTCACGGTTGTTAAAGGCGGCCGATCTGGTTTCCAAACACTGCCTGGCAAGCCCGTCCGCAGCCAGTACGTCGCCACGACTTCGGCCCCCGTTGCCCTAAAGGCTTCGACGATTGTCGCCCTGGCCGTTGCGCTCACGCTCTTCTTTGTACTTGCCACCTCGATCTTCAGCGCTCGTCACGCCGCGTATGCCGAGTCGGTATCCAACGTTACCTACGAGACCGTCCGTGTTCAGTCTGGCGATTCCTTGTGGTCGCTAGCCCAGGAGCATCCGATTGAGGGTCTTTCCACGCAGGAGACCTCTGATATGATCCGCAACGTCAATCACCTGGAGCATGGCTCGCTCGATGCCGGTGTGCATCTTAAAGTTCCTGCACGTTCCTAAGATTTAAGTACCGTCGCATGGTACCCTTGTAATCGTTTTAGAGGAGGTACCATGCGCTGTCCCAAATGCGGCAAGGCACATACCCGCGTCGTTGATTCCCGCATGCAGGAATCAAATAACACCATCAAGCGCCGTCGCGAATGCTGCTCATGCAATTATCGCTTTACGACATTTGAGCGTTGTGAAGACCCTATCGAGGTCATTAAGTCAGACGGATCCAAGCAACGGTTCGATCGCAATAAGCTGCTGGTCGGTTTGATGCGCGCCACGATCAAACGTGATATCGATACTAAAAAGCTCAACGAGATCATTGACGATATTGAGGTCGAGCTTCGCTCCCGTACGCTTACGGCCGTTACGTCTCATGAGCTGGGCGATATGGTTCTTAAGCGGTTGGCCAAGATCGATAAAGTGGCCTACATCCGCTTTGCCTCGGTCTATCGCGATTTCAAAGACGTCGATGAGTTTCTGCAAGAGCTCGACAAGCTAAGGTGATTTCATGTCCAACATTACCGTTAACATTAAACGTCTCGACCCAACCGTCGAACTTCCCAAATACGCCCATCCTACAGATGCCGGTCTTGACCTGCGTTCCAACGAGGATTGCATTCTGAAGCCCTTTGAGCGTCGTCTGGTCTCCACGGGCCTAGCTATCGCTCTGCCCGACGGCTACGCCGGCTTTGTCCAGCCCCGCAGCGGCCTGGCCATTAAGCAAGGCCTGTCCATAGTCAACACTCCTGGCCTCATCGATGCCCACTACCGAGGAGAACTCAAAGTCATCCTCATCAATCTAGACCCCACGAACAACATCCAAATCAACAAAGGCGACCGCATCGCCCAACTCGTCATCCAAGAAGTCCCCACGGTCAACCTCGTAGAAGTACAAGAACTAGACGAAACCGACCGAGGCAACGGAGGCTTCGGTTCTTCTGGTGTGGCTTAGCCCATTTCTTCGTTGAAAATGGGCGTCGTAATGCCCGCTCGCCCCTGGGAGGCCCCTATATATCATCCCGTGCTCAAACATTCTCGCTTCGCTGCGAAACTGCGCGCGGGACGATATATAGGGGCCTCCCACAGGTAAGCTGCGTTTTCGTGCTAGCAGTTACACCAGATTCCCCACCATTAGAATCTGCAAAGGCGAAACCGGAAAAATTAAAATGCAGTAAGCCAATGCGGCAAAGGAACTGTTCCTT
>DBFBKG010000097.1:0-4751 GCA_048203815.1 Collinsella sp.
CGGTAGTAGTCGTTATTACCCAGCACCGCTCGCACGGGAGCGATGGTGCGCAGGTGCTCGTAGTCCATCTCCGACGTAAGGTCGCCGGCGTGGATAATCAGATCCGCACCCTTAAGCTCGTCCAGGAGCGCAGGCGAAAGATAGCCGTGGGTGTCCGAGATAATGTCGATACGCTTGGCGCTTGCACTGTTCATGGGATCCCTTCCGCAAAACGATTTGGTGCATTCATGCAAAAAGCCCCACGGCCCCGCAGACGATTTTGGTCTACAGGGCTGCGGGGCCAGTGTACTAGAGGCTCAGGGCCTTTTTGAGCGGTACGACACGACGGCGCGAAACCGGTACGCGTTCGTCAACGCCCGTAATGCCCAGCTGGATAGCGCCCGAGGGAACCGTCTCGACGTCGGTGACACACGCCAGGTTGACGATATAGCGGCGGTGAACGCGGAAGAAGCCAAAGTCGCAGAGCTTGGCCTCGAACTGCGCCAGCGAGGTCGTCGACAAAAAGCGGTCGTCGACCGTATAGATGCAGGAGTAATCATCCTTGGCCATGATAAAGCGAATGTCGTCCACGGGGATGAGGACCTTGCGGCCGCCCTTTTCCACCGGAATGCGCTCGATGGTCACCTTGCTGTCCGTGACAGGCTTGGCGCGTTGCATAACCTTATCGATTGCTCGATCCAGACGAGCCTCCTCGACCGGCTTCATCAGATAGTCGACGGCATCCACATCAAACGCCTCGACCGCATGATCGCTGTATGCGGTTACAAATACGATCGCCGGCGGATTCTTAAGCTTATGCAGTGCCTCGGCAAGTTGCAGACCCGAAGCGCCAGGCATCGAAATATCGAGGAACACGACATCGACGCGGCTCTCCATAAGCATCTCGATGGCGGAGCGAACGCTCGACGCTTCTGTGATCGTGCCGATCTTGCCCGTCTGCTCGAGCAAGAAGCGAAGTTCCGATCGGGCCGGGGCCTCATCATCCACAATCATCGCACGCAGCATAGGGATAAAACCTTTCGTCAACTAACTACGTCGGACATCCGCCAACTAGCGTTAAACCCATAACTTATTATTCTACTCTTGAATGTCGAAGATGCTCTCCGACAAATCGAGATGCAGGAGCACTTTAGTGCCCTTGCCCGGGGCCGATTCGACGCGCGTATAGGAGTGCGGCCCATAAAAGCGATGGATGCGCTCCGAAATATTGTGCATGGCCACACCGGCGCCGCCGCCCTGCGGGGAGTTGGCGTCGGGACGGGCGGAGCGTTCGTCAAACAGTCTGGCAGCGGTGCCTTCGTCCATGCCCACGCCGTCATCGGCAACGGCGATTAGAATCGCGTCGTCGCCATCCTCGTCCACCGTGACGTCAATCTTGAGCGCTTCATCGTCCCCCATGCCGTGACGCACGGCGTTTTCGACAATCGGCTGAATTACAAAAGCCGGCACCAGCGTGTCCTCGACATCCTCCGACACATGGAAGGTCGCCAGCACGCGGTCCTCGCCAAAGCGCGCCTTCTCAAAGGTGAGGTAGCGCTTGGTCTGGGCGACCTCACGCGAAACCGGAATCAGCGAACCCGAGTTGTCGAGCGTGGCGCGGTAGAACGACGAGAACTCGCGCAGCAGCTCGCGGGAGCGCAGCGGATCGGTGCGCGTAAAAGACGCAATGGTGTTGAGCGTGTTGAACAGAAAATGCGGATTGATCTGGGCCTGCAGTGCGCGCACCTCGGCGCGAGCCGTAAGCTCCTTTTGCACCTCGAGCTCGTGGATGGCAAGCTGCGTGGACAAGATCTCGGCAAAGCCGGAGGCCAGAGCGTACTGGGTGCGGTCGACGGCGCGCGGCGTGCGATAGTAGAACTTAAGCGTGCCGACGGTACGGTCGCCCACCTTAATAGGCGCGATGATGCCGGCGGGGACCCGGTTATGTGAGCCGTCCGAACCCACCACGTCGACCACGCGATTGAACGACTGCACGATACCGTGTTCAATCACGTAGCGCGTGGCAAGCGTATGGATGGGTGCATCGGGCAGAAGCTTTTCCTCAAACTCGCCCGCACAGGCCAGCACGTTTTTCTCGTCGGTGATCGCCACCGTCATGGCACGCGTCTCGGGAAGAATGCGACGGCACACCAGCAACGCCGACTCCTGCGTCAGGCCACCCTTGATGTCCTCGAGCATGGCAGAGGCCACCGAGAGCGTCTCTTCGGTGTACTGCGAGCGCACCGAATCGGGATTAAGCGTCAAAAAGATAAAGATGCACAGAAAGATGCAGAGCAGAGCACAGGCGACAACCGTCGCAATGGGTTCGATTCCGGTCGCCAGCGCAAAGATGAAGTAGGCCATCACGCAGATGGCACAGAACACGGCAACGATGCGGAAGAACGAAATTGAGCTGTCGCGCCCGTCACGGCGGTCGGCCATTACTTCCCCTCCAGAATGTCGATCAGTTGGGCGTCACGCCAAAGCCCGTCCATAATCTTGGGCCAGAAGCTCTGGAAACGCAGATAGCTCGCGGCGTTTTGGCGCGCATATACCTGGGCCTCGGCAATACCGTGACGCCAGATGCGCAGGTAGCCTTCGCGCTCGTGAGTAAACATGCTACGCACCATAGCGGTCTTGCGCACGCGATCGTCGAGCTCGCGCGAAATCCACGGACCCGGATAGGGCATGAGCGACGCGGCCGTAACGGGAATGAGCTCCTTTTGGTGCGCGGCAAACGTCAGCTTGGCCCGCTCGTAGTACCAGCGGTACACGTCCTGCATAAAGCGCGGCGAACGCTTCTCGGACTCGGGCGGCAGATGGCGCACAGTCCACTCGTTGTCGAACCACACGTCGTAGCCAAACATGCGCATGTTAAAGAGATAGTCCAGGTCCTCGCCGCGGGTAATAAACGGGTCGAATGCCACGCGGGTAAACGCGCGGGCGTGCAGGGCCATAAGGCCGCCGCACACGTAATTGGAGCGTGAGATGCGGGTACCCGAGAGCGCCTTTTTCATCCAACGGTTGAACTCGATGCGTTTGGTCCACCACCGATGGCAAATGCCCACTTTGTCGGTGGGGGCAAGCGGCGATCCATCGCGGTCGTAGAAATAACCACTCTTGACCAGAATCGGCAGGCCCTGGCGCGTCTGCTGCCCCAGCGCATACGTCGCTCGCTTCATAAAGTCGGCATCGATGACGGTCTCATCGTCGTCGACGAAGATGACGGCATCGTGGCCTAGCACGGCGGCACAAGCCAGCCCCATGTTGCGGATGGCACCATAGCCACGAAGGCTCACACACTCGCCTGAGCCCTTGGGCGCAATCTGCGCCACGCGGTCCGCGATGCGCGACGCCTCGATGTTGGTAACGACGGTCACGTTGAGCGTAGGATGCGCGTCAACGATCTCGCGCACGCGCTCTGATACGTCGGCCGTAACGGACGCCGGACAAACCACCAGCAAGATAATGCGCGGGATGTCGTGCACCTGCTCCAGCGAACCCAGGCAGCGGTCGAGCTCGGGGTTGGCGGCGTTGAGCTTTGTCGAATGGTCGTAGGTTCCGGGGGCATTTGCACAGGCATCATCGCCCGCCCAATACGTTGGAATCACCACCGTGGCATTCATGCCTTGCCCTCCTTACAACACAAAAACGGGGCGCCGCCAAACACAGGCGACGCCCCGCGAACTAGCTGATTCCATCATACCCACTTGGGCTCGGCATTGTTGGATAGACGGAAATGTTTTATGTCCGGAACCCTAAAAGAGCACCGTGGGCAAGCACTATCCGGGCCGCGTTTACTGTGCCGCCTGAGCCATGCGGGACAGACGGACCAGCAGCACAAAGCCAACAACCAGCAAAACACCAATAGAAAGGACGCCCAGCGACGGGTTGCCGGTCAGCGAGGTGACAACCGACACCAGGAAGGTGCCCATAACGCTTGCATAACGGCCAAAGATATCGAAGAAGCCGTAGTACTCGTTGGACTTTTCCTTAGGGATAATACGACCGAAGTAGCTGCGACTCAGCGCCTGCACGCCGCCTTGGAACAGGCCGACCAAAATAGCGAGCACCCAAAACTCAAAGGCGGTCTTTAAGAAAAACGCGGCAAAGAGCACGATGCCCATATAGGCGGCGACGGCCACCAAGATCATATTGAGTGTGCCCACGCGGCCGGCGAGCTTGCCGTAGATGATGGCGGACGGGAAGGCCACAAACTGCGTAACGAGCAGCGCCAGCACCAGTTGGGTCGAGTCAATGCCCAAAGCCGATCCGTAGCTGGTTGCCATGGAAATGACCGTGTGCACACCGTCGATGTAGAAGAAGAACGCGATCATGTAGACCAGCACGGTCTTGTTGTGGGCGATCTCGCGCATGGTGTGTCCGACCTCGGAGAACACGCCGCCCACGATGTGGCCGATGGTGTCCTCGGGACCGCGCTCGCGACCGTACTTTTGCTTATAGGTGCGAATGAGCGGCAGGGTAAAGATGAGCCACCAGGCACCAGTGATGATAAACGACAGACGCGTTGCCAGCATGGTGGGGACGCCAAGAGCGGGGCCGCCCATGATAAGCGCCAGGCAGATGATGAACGGCACGGTGGAACCGATGTAGCCCCAGGCATAGCCCGAGCTGGACACGGCGTCCATGCGCTCGTCGGTGGTAATGTCGGGCAGCATGGCGTCGTAGAACGTCATAGAAGAGTTAAGGCCGATGGTGCACAGCACGTACACGGTCAAAAATGCCATGGCGGACATTGGGATAGCCTGCGC
>DBFBKG010000098.1:0-3061 GCA_048203815.1 Collinsella sp.
GCGCTCTTGTTGCAGGATGGCATGCGTCTTTTTCAACTGCTCGCCAATGCCGCGCAACTCTACGGGCAGGGCGGCAACGTCAAGCTCGGCGGTCGAGACGCCATTCGCAAGTCGCTGAAGATAGACAATAATCGATTGCTCACCCAGGCGATATGACTCGTTCATGATGGATAACCTCCTTGGGCGGAACAACGGTTTGTATCATATCCCCAATTCGGTTTGAATTGGGGATATAAGTTAGCTAATGGAGACAAATGCCCCTTCGACGGTGGCGTTTTGCGCGCGAGCGAATCAGTTGTTATCGCCGCCATCGAGCAATGCCTCAAAATCCTTCGCCGGCATGGGGCGGTAGTAGAGGAAGCCCTGAGCGTAGCGGGCGCCCATTTGTCGTAGCATGTTCGCCTGCTCATCTGTCTCGACGCCTTCGACCACGACGGGCAGATGGAGCGACTGCGCCATTTCGAGCATCGATGAAATGATTTGCGTGCTGCGGCCTTGATCACGGTCGGTGGGCACAAAGGTGCGGTCGAGCTTGATGACGTCGACGTTGACGTTCTTGAGCATCGCGAGCGTGGACTGGCCGGTGCCAAAATCGTCCATATAGGTCGAGAAGCCGCGGGTGTGCAGGTCGGCCGTCAGTTTGTCCACGGCCTCGGACTCTCCCGTATAAGCCGTCTCAGTGATCTCGATACGCATGAGCTCGGGCGGTAGGTTGTATTGGGCGGCAAGCGCCCCCATATGCTCGGCCACATCGCAGGCAAGGATATCCACGCGCGACACATTAAGCGAAACCGGAACCACACGAAGTCCTCGATTGATGCGTTCGCGCAGCCACGAGGCGACACCCTGCCAAATGTACTTGTCGAGCGTCACCACAAAGCCGCTTTCCTCGAGTGCGGGGATAAACGTTGCGGGCGAAATGAGAGAACCGTCCTTGTCAATCCAGCGCGTGAGTGCCTCGGCGCCAATGATCTCGCCGGTTTCCATGTCGACCTGGGGCTGCAGGTAGTACGTGATGCGGCCGTTTGAGAGCGCATACTGGAACTCGGTTAGCGTGTGGTGGAACGCAACCTCATGCTCATATTCCTCGGGGCGGAAAACGGCAATGCGCTCCTTAAAGTCGTTTTTGGCGCGTCGATTGGTAAACATGGCCTTGGCCTGCGCATCGATGGTGATTTCCTCATTGGAGTCGATGGGGTAAACGCCCATGGACGGCCAGAAGCCTACGCCATCATCATGTCTGGCTACGGCCTCGCGAACGCGGTTGTAGATTTGATGGACGGTGATGTGCTTAAAAGGGATGAGTACGCAAAAGTCATCTTGGCCCCAGTACCCTGCGACGCCCATATCGGCATTCTCGATGTCCTTGAGGACCGTGCCCACATCGGCGAGTACGCGGTCGCCCTCGGCCTGGCCGTGCCATTCATTAAACAGGCGCATGTGGCCCATGTCGACCGTGGCGATGCACCAGGTGCCGTCGCGCCTTGCCTCGAGAAATGCGTTGGCGCGCCGCATAAACTCGCTGGGTCGATAGAGGCCCGTGAGCATATCGATGCGTTCGGCGATTGCGCTTTTGCGTTCGACCTCGGGTATAGGGAGGCTGTCGTTGGGGACAAGCCCGCCAGCTGTGCGAAGGCGACGATCGAGTTCGCCCAAAACAGTCGATGCTTGGGAGTCCAGGCGTTCGTAAAAGGTTGGGACGACAAGACAGACGGGAGCAATGGTGTCGCCTGCGATTTGCACAGGAGCGAAAACGGCCTCTTTAAGGTGGCGGGTCAGTTGTTCGAATGCCTCGTGGTCCAAATCGTTGCTGAGCACGACAAACTGGACGCTTCGTGAACGGTAGACCCGGCTCCTGCCGCGGGTGATCGACAGCATGCGGCCCGCGTATTCGGCAAGCATGTTGTCGACAGCCTCGGCCCCGTAGAGCTCGTTGAGCTTTGTCGTGCCACGAACGCGCACCGCTATAAGCCCTGTCTTGCAACGGTCGAGGCGGCAGGTATCGATGGCATTGACCAGCATGCGCTGCGTTCCGAGGCCTGTGGCGGCGTCGACGGTTTCGGCAAGTGAGTGGTTGACGAGCTCGCCGACATAGAGCGAGGGGACATTTCCGTCGCCGTCGATACGAAACCCGCGAGCACGGCAAAGGACGTAGTCGCCGACGGCGTTGCGCACACGATACTGCATGACGCGACGGTGCTTGGTACCGTTGTAGACTTGGTCGATGTCGTTGACGAAGGCCTCAAGGTCGTCGGGATGGACGCGCGTTTTCCAGTAATCGCGACAGTTGTCTATGTGCTCTGAGGGAAGGCCAAGATCGCGCAAGGCACCTTGTGACCAAAGGGTGCGATGTTTGTACAAGTTCTCGATAAAGAAATAACGACCTTCGTTGAGCATCGAAAAGGCGTCGAAAATACGATCGCTTATTTCGAAGTCGTCGGCGTGGACTTGCGTGATATTACGTCGATCGAGGTGCACGGCATGACGTAGCTTGTAGTCGTACATGCGATGGTCGGCATCGAGTGTCATACGGTTGGTGGCTTCGCCCAGGGCGGGGTCGGCATGCGACACTCCATAGCTAAACGAGTGGGGCATCTCGGAATCGTTGTTTTTGAGCAGGATCGTTCGGCAGTGTTCCAGACGTTCGGCGAGGTCGTCCTCGGTTGCAATCGTAGACAGGATGGCAAACTCGTCGCCGCCTATGCGAAACGCCGCCTCGTCCACTTTCATATACAGCTTGAGATAGAGGCTTACCTGCAAGATATAGCGGTTGCCCTCGTCATGCCCAAAGACGTCGTTGCAGTGCTTGAGATTGTCGATATCGATGAACGCCATGGTAACGGGGGTGTCCTGCTCCCAGAGCTCCTCGAGGGAACGGGCAAAGCCGCCACGGTTGCCAAGCCCGGTAAGCTGGTCGGTAAAGGCGGTCCTAATCAGATCATCCTGACGCTCGAGAAGGTCACGGACGGTCTTTTCGAGCGTTTCGGTGTAATTGCTGACAGTATCCATGTCGTAAGCGGCTTTCTGAGGTCGGGCGAATTGCGTCGGGCGAGCTCGTTGT
>DBFBKG010000099.1:0-33015 GCA_048203815.1 Collinsella sp.
TTGCCCTATTGCATAGAACGGGCGAACGATGCCCGATGTCAGTATCAACTTCGATGCCTTTTGGCGGGTTTGGCGGTGATCGATGAATATCGAGAACATGTTTGACAAGCCTGATGTCAAGCAGCTGGTCCACGCATTTAGCCTTTTGGACGACGAGAAGGATATCCAAGCGTTTTTGACCGATATCTGCACGCCGCGCGAGATCTGCGACCTTTCTCAGCGTTTGCAGGTTGCGCGCTATTTGGACGAGGGCGAGCCTTATGTTGAGGTTCAGGCCCGTACCGGCGCTTCGTCCACCACGGTGAGCCGCGTTTCAAAGGCGCTGAACGGCGAGTACGGTGGCTACCGCAAGATCCTCATTAAGTTGGAGGATGGCGAGTAAGCCAGCGACAACATTGAATTACGAAGAACCGTCCCTCCGGGGGCGGTTTTTATATGCCCGCAATCGGCTGGTGCGTTGGGGTCAGGTTGCTTTGTACCAAAAGATGGAGCTGCGGTGGCAATGTGTCCGCTTGGGCGGGTAGGATGGATGCATTGATTATTGCGAACAGTTTGAGCGGAGGACCATGCCTGTTCGAATCTATACCACCAATGCCGGCACGGATTTGAGTGATGCCGAGTCGGCGCTGCTTGCCGACCTTGTTGGCTGCCACGGACGTGCCGTGCTGCTGGCACCTACGTTTGCCGAGCTCGACTTGTGCCGTCATGATGCGGCGGAAGCCGGGATTTCGCTGGGTATTGACTACAAGACGCCTACATCGTGGATTCGCTCGCTTTGGGAGCTTTTGGGCGACGGGCGCGGTTTCGTCGACAACCTGCAGCGCCATATGCTGTTCTCGGACATGGTCACGCGTCTCGACGATGTCGATCTGCAGCCGCTTTCGCGCAGCCAGGGCACAGTGCGCATGCTCGCGCGCATGGCCCGCGATGTGTTGCCGGGCGTTGCGGGGACGGGTGCCGAACGATGCCGTGGCGACAACTGCCAGCCTGAGCCAAAAAGCGATGCCGAGGCCCGTGTGTTCGAGCTTTTGCGTGTCTATGCGGGCGGTTTGGACCGTCGAGATATGGTCGAGCCCTGCGAGGCAGCTGACATTATGACCAGTGTCCTGGCCGATAGCCTGCCGGCGTGCACTCGCGCCGTATGCGTGCGCGGCGTCACGTCGTGTACGCACGGCCTGCTCGAGCTGCTGTCGGCCGTGGCGAACAATGGGGGAGAGGTCGTTGTGCTGCTTGCCCGCGAGCAGGCGGCAATGCGCGAGGAACTTGCCACGGCATTTGATGCCCGCGGTGTGCTGTTTGAGGCCGCGCCGCTGGGCGAGGGTGCCGCCGCGCGCCAGACTGCCTCCAAGTCCGCCGCTCAGCCTACCTTTGTAGAGGTTGCCGGCCCTCACGCCCGCGCCCACGCTTATGTGGATGCAATCGATGATCTGGTAAAAACGTGCGAGGACGCCGCGGTCGACGGCGGTGTCACGGCGTCCGCGGACCCCGTGCGCGTGCTCGTGGTGTCTGCCCGGGCGCCCCAGCTGTTCGGTGAACTCGCTGCGCGTTTGGCGGCGCGTCACATTGCTGCTGAGACAACCGAGTTCACGGCGTTTTCCCAATCCATCGCGGGCAGGCAGTTCACGGCGCTCGCCAATCTGATCGAGCGCATGAAGGCCGCCGACGAGGGCACCGCCTCTAAGACCGAGTGGTGGCCCGCGCCGGAGCTTACCGACTGGATTTACAGTCCGCTTTCGGGTGCCGATGCCGCCAGCGCGCGCACCTTCGACAAGAACATGCGCCTGTCGCGTGGCAAGACCACCACGGCCGTCAAGAGCCTGCTGCAGAGCGTGCAGGGCCAGGTCAGGGGCACGCGCAAGGCTGCCAGCGAAGAAAACTGGTTTAAGAACGTGCCGTGCGTGGTCTCGGACGTGTTCCAAGCGCTGTGGCGCGACAAACCCGTGACGGCACTCAAGGCAATGCTCGCCGTCGCCGAGGCGTTGCCCGATCGCGCCCTTGGAGGCCTTGACGGCCAGGCTCGTCGCCAGGCGGAGACCGCCCTGCTGCGACATGCCATCGACATCCTTATGAACGATGCTCGCGCGCTCGACGTGTCGCAGGCCGCGACCGTGCCCGCGCTCGACGACGTTCGCACCAAGGTGGACAAGCGCAGCACCGCATACGATTACGAGACCTACGAGGTCGACCGCGCGCCGCGCGCTCAGGTGCGCTTTGCGTCGCTTGCCGATGCGGCAGCCCTGCGCCCCGATAGCTACGATGCCGTGCTGTTTGCCGACGTCGATCTGGACAGTTATCCGCTCTCGCACGAGGAGGGACCGCTGGCCACGCTGACGGCCAAGCTGGGGCGCAGCGGCGTGACGCTTGAGCCCGCGGCCCTGCTGCGCGTGCGCTTTGGCCGCGCGATGCAGGCGGCGCGCGGCCCCGTTGTGCTCGCCCGCGTGACCCACGATCGCCAGGCGCGCGAGTGCTACCCGGCTGCCGTGTGGACCGAGCTGCGGGCGCACGCCGAGGCCACTGGCGCCGCCAAGGTTGCGTGCGTGGGCGAGGGCGGTATCGTCGCCGATTTTGATCCAGCGGCAGGCGAGGGCCTCAAGCGCGAGCGCGTAGCATGCGAGGCTCCTCAGCATTTGAGCGAGACGGCTGTGCCGTACCTGGTCCTGCGCCGCCGCGATGGCGAGGGCGAGAACGCGCCGCTCGTGCCGCGTCTGACGTCCGCCTCGCAGATTGAGGCGTACTCGACATGCCCGCTGTGCTGGTTCGTTTCGTATCGCGTGAAGCCCCAGTCCATCGACGCGGGCTTTGGCAACATGGAGAAGGGCAACTTTGTCCACGACGTGCTGGAGCACCTGCATGCCCGCCTGCCCCAGGAGGGCATGGAGCGCGTGACGCCCGAGAATCTGCCGCGCGCTCAGGAGCTGCTGCGCGAGGTCTTTGACGAGACGTTGGCCGAGCACGCCGGCAAGCGCGGCACGGAGGGCCCGCTGGTGCCGCTCTCTGCGGTGGAGGAGCGCCAGGTTGCCGAGATCTTGCCGCAGTTGGAGGGCGTGCTAGCCTACGAGTCCGAGGCGCTTGCCCCCTTTGCCCCGCGTTACCTGGAGTTCGCCTTCAACGAGCTCAAGGTCGAGTATGCCGGTTGGCCGCTTGGCGGGCGCATCGACCGCGTGGACGTGGACGCCGAGAATCGTGCCGTGGTGATCGACTACAAGCATCGCACGGGCGTTGAGGAGTTTAAGCTCGCCGACCCTACGGTGCGCGACGAGGAATCGGGCACGGCGCCCATCGACGACCCGCGCTGGTTGCCGCCACATACCCAAACGCTCATCTACGCCCAGGCCATGCGCCGGGCGCTGGATTTGGACACCCGCGCGGCGCTCTACTTTTCGACCAAGGGTGGCAAGCCGGCGTTGCGCGGTGCCGCGAGCGCCGAGCTGCTCGAGGAAGAGCGCGGCGACGGTCGCATTCCAGGCCTCAAGAAAGGTTTCCCCGGCGAGGGCGGCAACATGGACTTCGACGCCCTGCTCGATCGCGTGGAGGCCGGCATCGCCGAGCGCCTGCGCGAGCTCGAGGCAGGCAACGTTGCCGCCGTCGACCCGACGTCGGCTCAGGCCGCGCATGCGCGCTGCTCGTATAACCACGAAGGAACGTTTGTAAGGAGGGGCGTGTAGACCATGGATCTTTCGACTTTGATGCCGCAACAACTGCAGATCGTCAAAACGCTCGACCGTCCGCTGTTTGTCTCGGCGGGCGCCGGTTCGGGCAAGACCTTTACCCTCACGCGTCGCATCGTCTACGCGCTCTCGCCCGAATCCGGTCCGTTCGTTGAGCATCTGGACCAGGTGCTCGCCATTACCTTTACCAAAGATGCCGCGGCCGAGATCCGTGACCGCGTGCGCCGCGCGCTCATCGACGAGGGCATGGACGAGGAGGCCCTGACCGTCGACGATGCGTGGATCTCGACCATTCACGGCATGTGCTCGCGTATCCTGCGCGCACACGCGTTGGAGCTGGGCATCGATCCCGAGTTCACGGTGCTCACCGATACCGACGAGCTCATGGACCAGGCTGTTGAGCATGTGCTGGGTCGCGCGACGGCACCCGATGCCGCCCCCGAGCTCGCGGCATCGCTCAAGGCCCTCTATGCCTGGTATCCCATGGCGGGCGAGGGCGGTTCCTTTGGCGGCGGTACGACCATCAAGGGTCTGGTGCGCGACCTGCTGGAGCTGTCGAGCCAGTTGCCGGACGGTATGGACGACGTGCGCGTGGCGCGCGGCCAGGCCGATACCTCGGCACTCGCCGATGCCTATCGCGCGGCGCTGGGCGCAAGCAAGGCCGCGACCGAGAAGGCGCAGGTGGCGCTCGATGCCATCGACGCGTTCGAGGCGAGCGGCAAGACCATGGTCGATGCGGCGCGACTCATGATGTCGTGCACCATGCCGCGCGCGAGCAAGGCATTCCCCAAGGAGCAGGTCGAGCTGCTCAAGGCCGAGGCCGCCGATGCGTTTATCAATATCGTGCTTGCCTGCGGTGGCCCGGCGCTCGATGCGCTGGTGGGTCTGACCCGTTCCGTCGAGGCCGAGTATCGCGCATTGAAGGCTGCCCAGTCCGCCCTCGATAATAACGACCTGCTGCGTATGGCCTACGAGGCCCTGCGCGATTGCCCTGCCATCCGTGCTGCGTACGAGGGCCGCTTTAAGATGGTCATGATCGACGAGTTCCAGGACACCGACCAGATACAGGTCGATTTGATTCGCTATCTGACGGGCGCGGGGGAGCGCGCGTTGTGCACCGTGGGCGATGCGCAGCAGTCGATCTACCGCTTCCGTGGCGCCGAGGTCGAGGTGTTCCGTCGTCAGGAGCGCAAGGTGGGCTTGTCTGCCGCGCCCGAGGCGACTGCCGTGGCCGATGCCCCTGCCGGCGAGCTCGTCAAACTCGTGCGCAACTTCCGCAGCCATGACGAGGTGCTGCGTTACGTGGCACGCGTCTTCGACGGCGATGACGGCGGCCTGATGCAGGGCTTTTTGGATCTTGAGGCGAGCGACGGCCGCAAGGACACGCTGGTGGCAGACGCCTCGCGTCGCCAGGCCCTCTTTGTTGCCGGCGGCAGTACGCAGGAGCGCACGCAGGCCAAGGCCCGCGCGATCGCCGAGCGATTCCGCGCGCTTGCCGATGCCGGCCAGCCCCAGGGCGGCATGGTACTGCTGCTGGGCCGCATGACCAACGCCGACGTCTACGCCCAGGCCTTCCGCGATCAGGGGCTCGACTGCGTGATCGCAGGCGGCTCGGTCTTTGCCCAGGCAGCCGAGGTACAGACGGTGCGTGCCCTGGTCTGCGCGCTCGCCAATCCGGCCGATACGGCGCAGGGCCTTATGCCACTGCTCGCCTCGCCGATGTTTGCGCTCGGTGCCCAGGAGTTCCTGGCGCTGGCGACCAAGCTCGATAGCGAGACAGGGGAGACCTCGCGCCGGAATATCGACATGGGCATCATGAGCGATTTCGACGTGCCGGGTTTGCAAGACTTGCCGCTTGTGACGCGCGCCCGCGAGGTGCTGCGGTATGCGCTTCGTCGCGTGGGCCGCGATTCGTTCGCCGCCATCGCGCGCGACGTGGTCAACGCCTCCGGCTGGTTTGTGCGTCTGGGACAGCGTGGTCCCGAGGGCAAGGCCATTGCCGCCAACGTGCTCAAGGCGCTCGACGCCGTGGCTGAGGCTGAGGCCGAGTTCGGCAACTCGCCGCGTTCCATCGCGCTTGCCTTCGACCGCTTCTTGGCGGGCAAGGAAGCCCCGGGTGCCCTCAACGAGGAAGGCGACGGCGCGGTGCGCATCATGACGGTGCATGCCTCCAAGGGTCTGGAATATCCGGTCGTGGCGGTCGCCGAGTGCTTTGGCGTGCGTAAGTCCTCGGGTGCGGCACAGATGGGTCGCGTCGAGGGCGGAGCGCAGGTCGTGGCACTGCCGGCACGCTTCGACGGCGTTAAGCTTGCCGACGGTACCTTTGTGAAGGGCGACGACGTCAAAAAGCAGTTTGAGCACGCGTTTAAGGGCAAGGGCACGTCGCTGTGGCTGCCGCCGGAGCTCATGGAGGACGTCTGTGCGACGGGTTCTCCCGCCGAGGCATTTGCTCGCCTGCGCAACGCCGACCTGCAGCTTTCGCTCGAGGAGCGGGCCCGCTTGCTCTATGTTGCCATGACGCGTGCGCGCGAGCTAGTGATCTTGGCGATGGATGCCGGCGTGAGCCGCGGCAAGGTGACGGCGCCGACCTTCGATGTCGAGACCGATCTGACCTACGACGTGCTGCGCCGTATTTTGCCGACGGACGCTCTGGACATGCCGCAGCTCGATACCGACCGCCTGGTGTTCGACAACTCCCAGCCGGGCGACTACGAGCTCATATCGCTAGCAGACTTTACGTTTGGCGAGCAGGCGTTTGAGGCCAACGCTTCGCTGGATGCCGAGGGCAGGCTTGTCCGCGGCGATGCGGAGCCGGAGGGCGCCGGTGCAGATGCCCGCGCCGCCGTTCCCGGTCCTGCCGACCCTGAGCCCGATGCGTTTGAGCTCGTGTATCCCCAGGCGGTGGGCGTGCGCATGGGCATCTGCCCGTATCCGGCGCGCGATTCGTACAGCTACTCGTCAATTGCAGCGGCGCTGCATGCCGAGTCCGAGGACCGTGCCGCCGAGGCACACGTGCCCATGGACGAGGCCGGCGATGATGCGGAGTCGGATGGTTCCGAGATGGCCGATGCAGACGTGGCCGCCGTTGAGCCCGCCGGCAACCCCATGGCGCTGGGCTCGGCGTTCCATGCCGCCTGCCAGTGGCTCATCGAGATGGGTGCCGATGCGCTGCCCGCTGAGCGTGCCGATGCACTGGCGCGTCTGTGGTGCCTGACGCCGGAGCAGCGCGAACGCTTCGACGTTGCTCTGGACCGCTGGCTCAAGTCGGCCGTTCGTGCCGACCTGCTCGCGTGGCCGTGCGTTCGCGCCGAGGTGCCGTTCTTTTCGCTGGGCTGCGAGGACGAGGACATCGCTCGCTACGGTGCATATGCCGAGGGCGCCATCGACGCTTTGGCGACGAACCCGGCCGATCCGTCACGCGCGCTGGTCATCGACTACAAGACGGGCGGCACACCGGACGAGACGCCGGAACAGTTGCAGGAGAAGCACGTCCTGCAGGCGCGCGTCTACGCTGATGTTCTACACAAGGCGGGCTTTGAGGCCGTGACCGTCAAGTTCGTCCGCGTGGAACAGGCCGATCCGACTCTCTTCGTCAATCCCGCCGAGCCCCAAGTAGTCACCTACAATCTCTAGCCCTCAGATAACTTGCGGTGGAATAGTTCCTGTATTGCGGCCCAGATGGCCCAAGCGGGAACTATTTCACCGCAACTGCAAGAGGAGCCGTGTGGGTTTGGCTAGGTTCGGGTGCTGTCCGTGCCGTGGGGTAAAATCGTTCAGTCAGAACACGAACCCGCATCGGAGCTCATCACATGGCATTCGTCCATCTGCACAATCACACTGTTTTCTCCATGCTCGACGGCGCAACCCGTATCCAGGATATGGTCAACCGCGCCGTTGAGCTTGGCATGCCCGCCGTGGCCATTACCGACCACGGCTACATGTATGGCGTGCCCGACCTGGCGCTGGCCTGCGACGCCGTCAACCACAACACGCCCGAGTACAAAACGTGGAGCCACGACAAGGCCTTCTTGGAAAAGGACCGCCGCGACGAGCTGGTGGAGCCCGACCCCGAGGCAAACCCGCGCGAGCACGCCCAGTACGTCAAGGACATGGCCATGTGGGACGAGAAGGGCAACATCGACGAGCTTAAGCCGCCCCTGGTCATCAAGCCCATCTTTGGCTGCGAGGTTTACTTTACGCCGGACGAGACGCTCGCCCGCGACCATAAACCCGAGCTCTACCACATGATCCTTCTGGCCAAGGACCAGGAGGGCTACGTCAACCTGATGCAGACGGTCTCCGAGGCCGCCGTGCAGGGCTTTTACTACAAGCCGCGCGTGACGCTCGACAACCTGCGCCGCCATGCCAAGGGCATGATCTGCACGAGCGCCTGTATCGCGGGCATCATCCCCAAATACATCGACCGCGGCGACATGGAGGGCGCCATCAAGTGGGCCGAGACCTTCCGTGATACCTTCGAGCCCGGCGACTTCTACATCGAGATCCAGGAACACGGCATTACCACCGATAACGGCCTGACCGACGAGCAGATGGACCGCACGCTCATCGATATCGCCAAGCAGGTGGGCGTTAAGGTCATCGCCACCAACGACTTCCACTATCTGCGCCGCGAGGACGCGCCGGTGCAGGACGTCATTATGTGCATCGGTATGAACGCCAAGGTCGATGACCCCAACCGCATGCGCATGACCGGCTCGGAGTTTTACATGAAGACCGAGGAGGAGATGCGGGCGATGTTCCCGTATTGCCCCGAGGCCTGCGACAACACGCTCGAGATCGCCGACAAATGCTACGTGGAGCTGGACTGGGACTCCATTATCCTGCCGCGCTTCCCGTTGCTCGATCCCGGCGAGACGCACGAGAGCCAGTTCCGCCGCGAGTGCGAGAAGGGCCTGCGTCAGCACTACGGCGACGACTGGGCCACGCGCGAGATCGGTGGCGTCAACATCAAAGAGCGCTTTGAGTACGAATACAAAGTCATTTGCGACAAGGGTTTTGCCGCCTACTTCTTGATCGTCGCCGAGTACGTGCAATGGGCCAAGGACAACGGTATCGGCGTCGGCCCCGGCCGTGGCTCGGCCGCCGGCGCCATCGTCGCCTACGCCATGAACATCACCGCGTTCGACCCGCTCGAGAACGGTCTGATGTTCGAGAGGTTCCTGTCTCCGCAGCGTACCGAGATGCCCGATATCGATATGGACTTCGACGATGAGCGGCGCCTCGAGGTCGTGGAGCACGTTCGCCAGCTCTACGGCCCCGAGAAGGTCACCCACGTCATCACCTACTCGACCATTAAGGCCAAGCAGGCCATCAACGATGCCGCACGCGTCCTGGACTACCCGGTCTACATGGGTCAGCGCCTGTCCAAGATGGTCTCGAGCGACCCCAAGGTCAAGCTCAAGCAGGTGCTCGACAAACAACCCGGCAAAGAGGATCTGTTTAACCCCGATTTTGCCGAGGCCTATAAAAAGGACGACGACGCCCGCCGCATCATCGACACGGCGCTCTCGATCGAGGGGCTCACCCGTGGCGAGGGCGTGCATGCGTGCGCCGTTCTGATCTGCCGTGACCCCGTCAACGAGCACGTGCCCACCAAGCTCGACACCAAGGGCGGCGTCGAGATTACCCAGTACGAGGGCCATACCGTCGCCGACATGGGCCTGCTCAAGATGGACTTCCTGGGCCTGCGTACGCTGACGGTTATCTCCAAGGCCAAGGCAAACATCAAAAAGAACTTCGGCATCGACATCAAAGAGGAAGAGATTCCCTTTGACGATCCCGAGATCTTTAAGCTCATGGGCTCCGGCCACACCGCCGGCGTCTTCCAGGTCGAGTCCGCCGGCATGACGGCCACGATCAAGAACATGAAGCCCACCGAGTACAAGCACGTCGTAGCATTGATCGCTCTGTACCGCCCGGGCCCGCTGGGCGCCGGCATGGTTTCGTCCTACATCAACCGTATGAACGGCAAGGAACCGGCCGTTTCCTACGACGACCGTCTGGACGACATCCTGGGCGAAACCTACGGCACCATGGTCTACCAGGAGCAGGTTATGCTCATCTCCGTCGAGATGTGCGGCTTCTCCAAGGGCGAATCGGACTCGCGTATCCGTAAGCCCGTGGCTAAGAAAAAGATCAAGCTGCTCACGTCGACGGTGCTCCACTGGGAGGATGGCTCGGACGAGACCACCTACGACCACTGGATGAACGGCGCTATCAAGAACAACTACACGCGCGAGGTCGCCCAGAAGATTTGGGACGATGTTCTCGAGTTCGCATCTTACGCCTTTAACAAGTCGCACTCCGCCGGCTACGCCATCTTGGTTATGCAGACGGCGTGGCTCAAGGCGCATTATCCACACGAGTACATGGCGGCCGTCCTGACGTCCTACACGGGCAAGACCGACAAGATCGTTCACTACGTCTCGGCATGCCGTCACGACGGCATCCCCGTGCTGTCGCCAGATGTCAACGAGTCCGGCACCGAGTTCACGGCTACCAAGGAGGGCGTGCGCTTTGGTCTGGCCGGTATTCGAGGCGTGGGCACCGGCGTGGCGCAGGCGATTATCGCTGAGCGCGAGGCAGGCGGTCCGTTTAAGACGCTGCACGACTTTGTTGAGCGCGTGGACTCGAGCCAGGCCAACCGCCGCGTGATCGAATCGCTCATCAAGGCAGGTGCCTTCGACTCCACGGGCTATCCGCGCCGCCAGATGATGCACTTTGTGGACAAGAACAACCCCGAGAACATCATCGACGCCGCGATAAAGCGCCAGAAGGACCGCGCGAGCGGCCAGACCTCGTTCTTCGACATGTTTGGTGATGTTGAGGGCTCGGGTTTCGAGGTCAGCGTGCCCGATCCGGACGGCCAGGAATGGGACCGCCACCTCAAGCTGAGCCAGGAGAAGGAGGTTCTGGGCATCTATGTCTCGGACCATCCGCTGCGCCCGTTTGAGTATGCGCTCAGCAAAGCGCGCGACTTTTCGTTCTCGCAGATCGACACCGGCTACGAAGTTCAGAATCCTACGGGCGGCACCATCAACCAGGAGATTCCCGAGGGCAAGGCGCTGTGGTGGGCCGGCATGGTCTCGAGCGTGTCCAAGCGCGTGACCAAAAACGGCGACCCCATGGGCATCGTGCAGCTCGAGGACATGGAAGGCGAGGCCACCGTCGTCGTGTTCCCCAAGACCTATAAAGAGGCCGAGGGGTACCTGTACGGCGAGGTCGATCCCGAGACCGGTGCGCAGCTGTCCGACGCCTTTGTGCGCATCAAGGGCAAACTCGAGCGCTCTGACCGCGGCGACCAGATCATCGCGCAGGAGATCGTGCCGCTCGAGCTTAACGAGGAGAACAACAAGCCCAAGGTGTTTGAGGTCATGGTGCCCAACAGCCGCTTTAGCCAGGGCAATATGGCGCGTCTTGCCACGGTGCTTACCGCCAACCCGGGCGGCGACCGCGTGGAGATCTTTATCGAGCAGGTGGACGGGCGTGTGCTGCGTGCCGAGGTGCCGGCCAAGGTCAACGCACGCTCGATTCCGCTGCTGGCAGAGGCAAAGGCCATCGTGGGTAACCAAGGCCGCGTGACGGTGATCTAAGATGATTTTTCTGGGACGGGGATTAAAAAATCATTTTGGGTGACGTGTGGCGGTAGACCGGTCTTTCTGGGACGGGAATGATTTTTTCATCCCCGTCCCAGAAAAATCATCCGGTGGGTGGATTGGAGGAAGTGATGGCGCAGGGGACGTTTGTGCAGGCGCTTCGTAAGGAGGCGGCGCTCAGCAGTACCTTTATGAAGGGGCGCTCGCTCATGCTCAACGGCGCCGTGCTGTCGATCGAGGACAGCGGCTCGCGCTTCTCCAAAAACGTGACGCTTGAGGGTGCAGTGCGCGGCTCGCGCGGTGACCTGTACAAGACGCACGTGGCGCTCGACATGGACGAGCACGAGGTGATCGACTACGACTGCGATTGCCCCGCTGCCTATCGCTACCCCGGCATGTGCAAGCACGCCATCGCCACGGCGCTGGCGTACCTGGATGCCAGCGGCATTGAGCCCGTCGAGGGGCTGCGCACGCCGGTCCGCACGTTTACGGCGGCGCCCAAGCAAGCCGCGCGTCCCTCGTCCGCCGCACCGGCGGTCAACCCTAACTTTCCCTTCCCGGCGCCCGTCCCCACGAGCCCGAGCCTCATGAAGGCGCTCTCCGATCTTTCGGACGCGCGCATGGATGAGTTGGCGGGCATGCGCCGCAAGCTCGCCGGCACTGTCGACCCCGATGCCCCCAAGGCGGTGTTGGAGCCCTCGCTGGTGCCGTACTACAATCCGCTGTTTGCCGACCGCTTTAGCTGGGCGCTCGAGCTTCGTATCCGCTGCGGCTCGGTGTCCTACGTGGTCAAGGACATCGACGGCATGGCCGCCGCTTACGTGCGCGGCGGCACGTTCTCGTACGGCAAAAAGCTTACATTCCTCCATGCGCCCGAGGCCTTCGACGAGGTTTCGGTGCGCCTACTCGACCTTGTTGCGGCAACGGTTGTGTATCTGAGCGACATCACAAGTTCGCGTTCGGCGTCGTACGATTTTGCACGCAGCGGCTTTGTCGCCGAGCGCCAGCTGCCGCTGTCCGAGCATGACATCGTATACATGCTGGACTTGCTGCGTGGCCGGACCATTTCCTTTGAGCCCGCCTGGTCGCGGGGAACGACGACGCATCGTTCCTACGAGGTTGCGGTTGAGTTATCGCCGGTGGGGGAGGACGAGGCCTCGGCGAAACAGCCGCCGCTCCTTGCCGCCAAGATCGCGCCGGCGGCCGGTGGCAGCTACGACCTGCGCCTGCCGGCCGATACGTACTGCTTTGTCGCAGGCGACGCAGCCTATCTGGTCGACACGCACCGCGCGCGCCGCGCCGATGCAGCGTTTGCCCAGCATGCCGCACCGTTTCTGTCGCGTCTGCTGCCTTGTCGCACGCCGGTCCATATCGCCGCCGAACAGGTGGGCGAATTCTGCCGCATGGCACTGCCCGTGCTGCGCGAATACACTGGCCTCACCGCTCCCGCCGTGCTCGACACCGTGGCGCCCGAGCCGAGCTTTGCCATGGCAATCGGTGTCGATGACGGGCTTGTGACCTGCAAGATTACGGTTTCCTACGGCGACTGGTCGGCAGATCTCTTTAGCCTGGGCGCTCCGGGCAGCCCCTTCGAAGAGCGGCGCCCGGGCGTGCCACCGCGCGACGAGATGGCAGAGTTTCGCGTTATGGATACGGCGGCCCTGTATTTCGACTTTTACGAGGGCGGCCTGGCGTTTGAGGAACGCGATGACGAGAGCCTGTTCCACTTGCTGACCGAGGGCCTGTCTGCCCTGTCCGAGCTGGGCGAGGTCATGCTCAGTGACCGCCTGCGCCAGGTCTCGGTCCGCCCTGCGCCCAAGCTTTCGGTGCGCGCGACCGTCAAGAGTAACCTGCTCGATGTCGAACTGGGCGCGAGCGGCCTTTCGGCGGCAGACCTTGCCATCTACCTCGACTCCTACAAGCGTCACCAGACGTTTGCGCGTCTCACGTCGGGCGACATCATTCGCCTGGACGAGGGTGCCCGCGCCGCGTTTGGTCTTGCCGAGGACCTGGGGGTCGATGCTGTCGACCTGCTCGACGGCGTGTCGCTTCCCGCGTCGAGTACCCTGTTTGTCGACAGCATGCTTGCGCGCACGCCCGAGCTCGAAGCCGATCGCGACGCTGCGTTCCGTCGCACCGTCGAGCGCTTGGATACGCTCGGCAAGATGGACTTTACGGTGCCGGTCTCGCTCAAGGCCACACTGCGCGGCTATCAGGTCGACGGCTACCAGTGGCTCGGCTCGCTCGAGCACCTGGGCCTCGGCGGTATCTTGGCCGACGATATGGGCTTGGGCAAAACACTGCAGATGATCGCGCATATCCTGGCGCGCGTGGAGGCGGGGGATGCCAAGCCCACGCTCGTGGTGTGCCCTGCGTCGCTCGTGTATAACTGGACCGCCGAGCTGGAGCGCTTTGCGCCTTCGCTCGACGTGTGCGCTATCGTGGGCGCCAAGGCGCAGCGCCGCGTGCAGATTGCCGGCGCTGCCGAGCATAACGTGGTTGTAACGTCGTATGACCTCATGCGCCGCGATATCGACGAGTATGCCGAGCAGGACTTTGCTCGCGTTGTGCTCGACGAGGCCCAGTACATTAAAAACCCGCTCACGCAGGTAGCGCGCGCCGCCAAGCGCCTGCCTGCCGGCGTGCGCTTTGCCTTGACGGGCACGCCCATCGAAAATCGCCTGTCTGAGCTCTGGAGCATCTTCGACTTTTTGATGCCGGGCCTGCTTGGCACACGCGAGTCGTTTGCCAAGCGCTTTGAGAGCCCCGTCGAGCATGCCGAGGGCGATAGCGCCGCTCGCCTGCAGGCGCTCGTGTCGCCGTTTGTGCTGCGTCGCGTCAAGGAAGACGTGGTGGCCGACCTGCCCGAGAAGATCGAGGACACCGTCATGGCACAACTTACCGGCGAGCAGCGCAAGCTCTACCTGGCCAACCAGGACCGCATCGCCCAGCAGGTGCAGCACCGCGAGGCATCCGAGTTTAAGAAAGACAAGCTCAAGGTGCTCGCCGAGCTCACCAAGCTGCGCCAGATCTGCTGCGACCCGCATCTACACTACGAGGACTACAAGGCAGGGAGCGCCAAGCTCGACGCTTGCATGGAGCTCGTGCGCGGTGCGCTCGACGGCGGGCACCACATTCTGCTGTTCAGCCAGTTCACGGGCATGCTCGATATCATTGGCAAGCGCCTGGCCAAGGAGGACATCGGCTTTCTTAAGCTCACGGGCGCTTCGTCCAAGGAGAGCCGCGCCAAGATGGTCGCGCAGTTCCAGGCGGGCGAGGTGCCGGTGTTTCTGATCTCGCTCAAGGCGGGCGGCGTGGGCCTCAACCTGACGGCGGCCGACGTGGTCATCCACTACGACCCGTGGTGGAACGTGGCCGCGCAGGACCAGGCGACCGACCGCGCGCATCGTATTGGCCAGCAACATACCGTGACCGTGTACAAGCTCATCGCCAAGGACACGATCGAGGAGCGCATCATGCAGATGCAGGAGTCCAAGCGCGACCTGGTCAACAGCGTGCTCGGCGGCGACGGCATCTCCTCGGCGCTGTTTACCCGCGAGGATGTTCTGGCACTGCTCGGCGGCGACGGGCGCTAGCTGCGCAGATGGCAACCGGGGCTGTTGAGACGGCTCCGGGTTGCCGGCGCGCTCTGACCCCGGGCGCTAGCCTCGCTCGTTATGTGTTCATTTGCGATGCCGTGGATGGTTCGCCTGCCTTTGGGCATAAGAATCTCAAGAACATCGGCACATCAGCAAAGGAGATCATCATGGCGAAATTCTTTAAGGACCCCGACGGCAAGCTCATTGCCGCCCTTGGCAACGACGTTGCAACCCCTGCCGGCTGCACGGAGCTGACCGCGAACACCGAGGATGCGGCGCACGAGAAGCACGTGCCGGTCGTTGAGAGCGAGCGCGACGGTCACGTGATCCGTGCGCGCGTGGGCTCGGTCGAGCATCCTATGGTGCCCGAGCACTACATCGAGTGGATCGCCCTTGAGGCCGAGGGCCGTCTGGAGGTCCATTACCTCCAGCCCGGCATGAAGCCCGCGACGTTTTTTGCCGGCGGTTCCAAGACCGGTACCGTCTATGCCTATTGCAACCTGCACGGGTTGTGGTCCGCGACGTTCTAGGAGCGCGCCCCCGCTCGGGGTATCATAGCTAGCATATGCACATGCAAGCGCCGACTGCATCTTGTGGCCGGCGCTTTTACTACGACAACGATGGTTTACGACGGAAAGGGCTGAGCCATGAAGCTCGCACTTGCACAGATCGATATGCGCCTGGGTGATATTGAGGGTATCTGCGGTCGCATCGAGGACCAGGCGCGCCTGGCCCACGAGCGCGGTGCGCGCGTGCTGTGCGTGCCGGCTCCGCTCTTTATGGGAGCCCTGCCCGGCGGCCTGGTGGGCGCTGCCGACTTTGAGCACGACATGCTTGCCGGCTTGACCGGCGTCGCCGAGCGTATCCAAGAGCTCGATATGATCTGCATCGTGCCCGCAGCGGTTTCGTTTGAGGGCCAGCCCCTGCTCGACTATATGATGCTCAAGGACGGTCGTGTGGTGCCGGCCCGTTCGAGCATTGCCCTGCAGCGCGGTGGGAACGGCGATGCCCGTTGGGCGCCGCCAGTCTTCGATGTGGACGGCGTGCGTATCGCCGTGATCTTCGACTTGGACCGCGAGCTCGAGATGCTGCCGACCGGCGTCGACCTCATCGCCTATTTTCAGTTCAACGCGTTTGATATGACCGACCGCGAGACCGCTGCGATCGCAGCCGTGCGCAGCGGAGCCTACCGCAAGATTGCATCTAAGTGCAGCGTGTGGTTTGCCTGCATGGCGCCGGTCGGTGCGTACGACGAGTCGGTGTATACCGGCGGGTCGTTTGTACTCGACGACTGCGGCCGCGTGGTGGCCCAAGCGCCGTGTTTTGAGGAGAGCCTACTGGTTCAGGAGATCCAGCGCGGTGTGATGCTCGATGCCTTGGAGGACCACGAGCTGCCCGAGTTTCGCTCCGAGGAATGGCTGTGGCGGGCACTGGTGCTCGCCGTTCGCGATAACGCCCGCGCCCGCGGTACGTCGCGCGCCGTGGTGGCGCTCGAGGGCGATCTGCCGTCGTCTTTGCTTGCGGCGCTGGCTGTCGATGCATTGGGTTCGCGCAACGTGATCGGCCTGGTGTTGGACCGCAACCGTATCTTTACGCCGGCGCAGGAAGAGGCCGAAGCCGCCCGTTGCGCCGCCGTTCGCGCGATTGCCGAGCGCCTGCATATTCGCACGGTTGAGCGCGATGCGCCGGATGCCGCGCGTGTGCTCGACCGCGATGTGTCGGCGGGCGACGCCGAGCGCCTGCGCTCTCGCACGCTGGGCCTCATGCTGGAGGATACGGCGCTCGAGCTGGGCGCGATGGCGTTGAGCCCGCTGTCCAAAACTGAGTACGCGCTGGCGGCGCCCGCGCTTTGCGGTGGCTACCAGGGCGATTACGCGCCCTTTGGCGACGTATATCTGTCGACGCTCGAGTTTGTGGCGCGCGTACGCAACCGTACGTCTGCCGTGGTGCCGCAGGAGCTCGTGACGCTCAACGCGGTGGAGGATTGCATGGAGCGCGTGCTGGCGCAAGCGCTCTCGACGCTTGACGGTCCGGTCGACATGCTCGACCGCGCGGCGCAGTTGCTCGGCGGACTTGAGCCGGGCGAGGTCGATGGCACGCTTGAGGCGCACGTGGACCGTAACCGACCCTTTGACGACATCCCCATGGCCGCTGGCAAGCCCGAGGCTTGCTCGCTGCTGCTGATGCTTGTGCGTCAGGGCGAGGCCGCCCGCCGCATGCTGCCGACGGCGCCGATCGTCTCGGCCCGTTCGTTTGTCGAGCGCGCCTGGCCGTACATGCTCGCGTGGTCCGACCTGGGGCTGAGCGGCAAGGAACGCATGACGGTCGATGCGCTGGCGCGCGCCGAGGTGAACCGTTTTGCCGACGAGGACACAAGCGAGCGCATGCGTGGCGAGATGATGGGCATATTGGGTGACCTGTTGGGTATTTCGCCCGAGCAGATGGAGGAGCTGCGCTCCGAGGATGGCCAGCGTCGCCTGCATGAGGGTATGAAGAAGTTTGAGGGCGAGGTCCAGGACGCCATCGATAAGATGATGGGCGGTCAGGGCGGACCGCAGGGCGGGCCCCAGGGCACGCCGATGCCGCAACCGCCGGTGGATCCCCGACAGTTCCCATTCTTCAGCCAAAACTAACTATGGGACGGGATTCGCTCCCAACCCCGATACTTCAACTAAGCATCTTGGCCCCGTTGTGTTATTCTAGAACAGACGTTCGTGAATAGTGCGCGGGGCCTTGCCTTGCGATGTGCTTGTGGCGAGGGGAGGCTGGCTTGGTTATCTTGGGTATCGACCCTGGTTTGGCCCATACGGGTTGGGGGATTATCGAGGAGCGGCGCGGCGAGGTTCGCTGCCGTGCCTACGGTTGTATCGAGACCAGCGCGGGCAGTCCGCTCGCGGTGCGTCTGTCGCATATCGCCCGCGACCTCAAGGGCGTCGTCGAACGCTACCGTCCCGATACCGCGGCTATCGAGAGCATCTACTTTGGCGCTAATGTCCGCTCGGCCATCCCCACGGCGCATGCCCGTGGTGCCGCGCTCGTGGCGCTTTCGGAGTGCGCGCTCGAGATTGGCGAGTACACGCCTATGCAGATTAAGCAGGCTGTGGTGGGCACCGGTGCCGCAGATAAGCGGCAGGTCGCCTACATGGTTCGTACGCTCACACAGCTCGATCACGACCCGCATCCCGACCATGCAGCCGATGCCCTAGCCTGCGCCATCTGCCACGTAAACCTCAGCCGCACCCGTGCCCTCACCGGTGGCGAGTTCTATCAACAGAGAGGAACCGGATACTGATGATTTCCCAGCTCCATGGAACGCTTGTCGAGGCCACGATGAGCTCGGCCGTTGTCGATGTGTCGGGCGTGGGCTTTGAGCTCGGCATCTCGGGCAGCACCGCGGCCACGTTGCCGACGCCCGGCGGCGAGGTTCGCCTCTACACGCGCATGCAGGTGCGCGAGGACGCCATGACGCTCTTTGGTTTTGCCTCCAAGGACGAGCGCACGATGTTCGATCGGCTCGTGTCCGTCTCGGGCGTCGGTCCGCGCTTGGCGCTCGCCGTGCTCTCCACCTATACCGTGGGACAGCTGTATTCCCTGGTAATGGCCGAGGATGACAAGGGCATGGCCAAGGTGCCCGGTGTGGGCAAAAAGACAGCGCAGCGCCTCATCTTGGAGCTCAAGAGCACCTTTGCCAAGGACAAGGGCTTTGTGCCGGTCGACGTGATTCCCGGCCAGGTTGCGATGCCGGTTCCCTCCGCCGCTCCCTCGGCGATCGATGACGCCCGTGCGGCGCTCCTTTCCATGGGCTTTAGCCCGCAGGAGACCGATGTTGCCCTGAGCGGGTATGATGGGCAGGATATGCGTGTCGAGGATCTGCTCGGCGCGGCGCTTAAGCGACTCGGAATGGATGCGTGATGTGGGAAGCCGATGACTCTCAGGACCTGTGGGCGACGCCCGGCAACTCGCCGGCGGCATCCATGGCGCATGGCGAGCGCATGGTGGGCTCGGAGCTGACGCCCGAGGACCTTGATGTCGACCGTACCCTGCGCCCCCAGCGCCTGGATGACTACTGCGGCCAGGAGCATATCAAGCAGAGCCTGCGCGTGCTGATCGAGGCCGCGCAGAGCCGCGGCGAGACGCTCGACCACGTGATCTTCTCGGGCCCTCCGGGTCTGGGCAAGACCACGCTGGCTACGGTTATCGCCAACGAGCTGGGCGCTCAGATCAAGACGACGAGCGGTCCGGCCATCGCGCGCACCGGCGACCTGGCGGCCATCCTGACTAACCTGCAGCCGGGTGATGTGCTGTTTATCGACGAGATCCACCGCCTCAACCGCTCGGTCGAGGAGGTCCTGTATCCTGCGATGGAGGACTTTGCCCTCGATATTGTGATCGGCAAGGGTCCGGCTGCACGCTCGATTCGCCTGGATATCCCCAAGTTCACGCTGGTGGCGGCAACGACTCGCTCGGGCATGTTGACCGGCCCGCTACGCGACCGTTTTGGCATTTCGTATCGTCTGGATTACTACACCGTCGAGGAACTCGCCCAGATTGTGACACGCTCGGCGACCATCCTGGGCGTGACGATTGACCATCCCAGCGCGCTCGAGATCGGCTCGCGTTCGCGCGGCACGCCGCGTCTTGCCAACCGTCTGCTCAAGCGCGTGCGCGACTATGCGCAGGTGCGCGGCAACGGTCCCATCGAGCTCGATATCTGCCGTCAGGCACTCGAGTTCTTTGAGATCGATGAGCTCGGCTTGGACTGGATGGATATTCGCATTTTGGAGACGCTTGCCAAGACGTTCTCCGGACGTGCCGTCGGCCTGACGACGCTTGCCAGTGCGGTGGGCGAGGACCCGGGTACGCTCGAGGATGTCTACGAGCCCTATCTGCTGCAGTGTGGGTTGATGATTCGCACGCCGCAGGGTCGCCAGGCAACCCTGCGCACATTCGAGCATTTGGGTATCGAGCCGACCCTGTAGGAATGGGCTTGTTTTAGCGCATCTGTAGGCTATCGCTGGGCATCGGGTAAACATATCGCCGTTCGTCGGTTACGGGCGTTTTACTATTGCGCGCGCGTGCTATGCTGGATTGGTCTTTTTCTCATCCGGTAACGAAAGGACCGCCCATGCCTACTGACATCGAAATCGCACGTTCTGTTACGCCGCTGCCTATTACCGAGGTGGCCAAGAACGCCGGCGTCGACGTTAAGCATCTGATTCCGTACGGCTTTGACAAGGCAAAGGTCGACTATTCCCTGCTCAACGAGCCAACTGATCACCAGGCCAAGCTTGTCCTCGTGACCGCTATCAATCCCACGCCCGCAGGCGAGGGTAAGACCACTACGACCATCGGCCTGGCCGACGGCCTGCGCCGTCGCGGCGTCAAGAGCGCCGTGGCCCTGCGCGAGCCTTCGCTCGGTCCCGTGTTTGGCGTGAAGGGCGGTGCCGCCGGTGGCGGTTGGGCTCAGGTCATCCCCATGGAGGACATCAACCTGCACTTTACCGGCGACTTCCATGCCATCGGTGCCGCCAACAATCTGCTGGCAGCCATGCTCGACAACCATATTCAGCAGGGCAACCAGCTCGGCATCGACGTTAAGCGCATCACCTGGAAGCGCGTTGTCGACATGAACGACCGTCAGCTGCGCCATGTTATCGACGGCATTGGCGGCAAGGCCCAGGGAGTACCGCGCGAGGATGGCTTCGACATCACCGTTGCCTCCGAGGTCATGGCAATCCTGTGCCTGTCCACGAGCATCAATGACCTCAAGGAGCGCCTGGGCGAGATCGTCGTCGGCTACAGCTATGCCGGCGAGCCCGTCCGCGCCCGTGACCTTAAGGCTCAGGGTGCCATGGCGGCCCTGCTCAAGGACGCGCTCAAGCCCAATCTGGTGCAGACGCTCGAGGGTACGCCTGCGTTTGTCCACGGCGGTCCCTTCGCCAATATTGCCCACGGCTGCAACTCCATCATGGCCACCCGCATGGCCATGCGCTTTGGCGACGTCGCGATTACCGAGGCTGGTTTCGGTGCCGACCTGGGTGCCGAGAAGTTCCTCGACATCAAGTGCCGCATGACTGGCATTCGTCCCAGCGCCGTCGTGGTCGTCGCAACCGCCCGCGCGCTCAAGTACAACGGCGGTGTTGCCAAGGCCGACCTCAACGAGGAGAACCTCGAGGCCCTCAAGGTCGGCATGCCCAACCTGCTGCGCCACGTCGACAACATTCAGAATGTCTACGGTCTGCCCTGCGTGGTCGCCATTAACCGCTTCCCGACGGACACCGAGGCCGAACTCGAGCTCATCGAGTCCGAGTGCCAGAAGCTCGGTGTCAACGTTAAGCTGTCCGAGGTCTGGGCCAAGGGAGGCGAGGGCGCGCTCGACCTGGCCGATGAGGTCATGCGCTTGATTGAGCAGCCGAGTGAGCTCCAGTTTGCCTACGAGGACGGTGCCGATGTTGCCGATGCCCTTGAGGCCGTTGCCACTAAGGTTTACCGCGCCGACGGCGTCGACTTTACGCCGGCTGCCAAGCGTCAGCTCGCCGAGCTGCGCGAGAACGGCTTTGGCAACCTGCCGGTGTGTGTCGCCAAGACGCAGTACAGCTTTAGCGACAACGCCAAGGCGCTGGGCGCTCCCGAGGGCTTCCGCATCACCGTGCGCGAGCTCAAGGTTTCCGCCGGTGCCCACTTTGTGGTCGCGCTGACCGGCAGCGTTCTGACCATGCCTGGCTTGCCCAAGGTTCCCGCGGCCGAGAACATCGACGTCGACAACGACGGCAACATCACCGGCCTGTTCTAAGCCTGCCGCGCATAGCCGCTTGCCCGCCCCGCCGCGCTTACCAAAGCCCGGTGGGGCTTTTTCCTTCGTCCCCAAGGGATCATTTTTTGCGGCGGCAATGTTGCGCAACAAGAATGGGGATTTCTCTCGTACGGTGTAGTTGGAAGAATTGCGCGGGCGCATTGCGGCTGCGACGAGAGACGGGAGATGCGATGTATTGCACCAAGTGCGGAGCTCAGATACCCGATGGCTCCACGTTTTGCACGAGCTGCGGCGCTCGCGTGGGTGGCGCCGAGGATCAAGCGGAGCCTGTGGCGTTTCCGGTGGAGGACGCGCCGGCGTCCGCTCCTGCGGGGCAGCACGCTCCTCAGGGTGCCCCGGTTCATATGGCGGCGCAGCCTCGTTATGAGGAGCCTGTGGCCGAGCCTGCCGAGGCCTCTCAGTCGTTTGTCCCGACGCCTCAGCCCAAGAAACCCAAGCACAAGGGCCGCATCGTCGCGGCCGTTCTCGGCGGTGTTGCCGTTGTCGCCATTGTCGCCGCTATCGTGATCGTGCCGCGTATCGGCGCGTCGTCCGAGGTGACTTCGGGCGGCAAGGGCTACGTTGTCTGCGCATGCGAGACTAAAGTGCTGCCCAAGAACAGCAAGGGCAAAAAGCTCAAGAGCTATACCGTCGAGCTGACGCCGGTGTCCGGTAAGGGCAAGAGCTACACCATCAAGGTCGATGGCGAGGACGGCTTTGCCATGGAGGACTTTGGCGAGCTGCCCGACCAGAAGTACCAGATGACCATCACCTCGGGCAAGGGCAAAAAGAAGAGCACGACCACCATGAAGGTCGACTACGCCAAGGAAGGCTCGGACGCCCCTAAGAACGTTGAGCTCACGCAGTCCAAGAAGGAGGCCAAGGCTTCTGCCAAGGCGGCGGTCAAGACGGCAAACGAGCTGTTCACCGACAAGATCCTCGAGTACCAGAAAAAGTACGGCGAGGGCGAGGCTGTCGAGATTGATGATTCTCAATCTACGTATGGAGCCCAGGGTGTTGCCTATGCCAAACTTGTTGACTTTGATGGCGACGGCCAAGATGAGCTACTGATTGAGTATTCCGATGAACCGGTGGACCGTGTGGATAACGCGGCCGCTGCGCATCTTGAAGTCTGGGCGTATAAGAATGGCAAGATTGAGAAGGCCTATACGCCGGATGTTAGTGTGGCTCCCCATCAGGCGTATGTGTCTTTCGCTCCTTTTTCTGGCGTTTATGGCGTGCTAGTTTACGATAAGGATTCGGTAAACGAAACCATCGCAACGGTGGCCACGACGCTGGAGCAGCTGAAATCGAAGGACGATGGCAGTGCGCAGGTGGGCTACGAGGCCGTTTCTGCCACGCAGGATGTTGACTTTACGGCTGCGGTTGGCGAAGGCCCGCTGAATCCGTCCCCCGATGACACGTGCCAGATCACGGCAACGTGGACCTATCCCCAGGTGAAGGGCCAGGGCGTTGGTGTCGCCAAGTTTAACAAGGATATGGTCCAGCTCGTTGCGGATACGCTCGATGCGAGCAAGCAGGCCTCGATGGATGACGAGGACAGCCGCGTGACCATGATGTACACCGCCGAGATCGTCTCGATCGATGGCGATATTGCCTGCGTGCGCACGTTCACCGACAGCTATCAACCTCCGTATCGATCGGAACGGGTGACGAGGTCGGCGTACTACAACCTCAAGACGGGTGAACAGGTTTCGCTCGAGGACTCACTTGCGCAGCATGGGCTCTCGTTCGATACCCTCAAGAGTGAAGCCAAGCAGGCAATTAAGACGGCAAAGCCGGATATGGACTCCGTGTCCGAAGACAACATCGACGATGACGATAACTACACCGAGGACCATTTCTACTACGACGGCAAGGGCTATATCGTTGTCCTCGATACTGGCGAGTTTGACTGCATGGCATGGGACACGCACGACTTGGTTGCGCACGCATTCGACTCGAGCTATTCCAGTGGTCAGGACGTGACGCCCGAGCGAGCCAGGGCTACGTACGTACCCAATGAGTAAGGTGGACCGCGAGGGATAAATTGAACAGTCCCCGGTGACGCAAAACGCAGCGCCGCCGGGGACTTTTTGATGCAAATTGGCTCCGAAACAAGCTATCTGGGCCAGCCACGCCACGAAAAGCGCCCATCTACTACGTTTGCCAGGGCTGGACCGACCATGGAGCGTTTTTTAACAATGCAGCAAGACGTTTACCTGCGGTTTTGTTAACACAAATATGGCTATGGTTGGCACCCTTGGGTTAAACGTAGTAGATGGGCGCATTTTTGGTGCACGGCCCAAGAAGGGATCATTAGCCGCGCTGGAGGCCGAAGAGTTTGGCGTTGCGCTCGGCGACCATCATGTTGATGTCGGCGATTTCCATCTCGCCGTCAATGTAGGGCTGGTAGGTGCCATATGGATCGCCGGCTCCCAAGCTGCAGCTGCCGCAGTTGTCGCAGCTGCCGTTGCCGCAGCCCGCGAGTGCCAGCTTGATGATCTCCTCGCGCTCGGCACGCGTCGTGTCCTTGATGAGCTTGCTTTTTGCCATGACGTTCCTCGATTCGCTTGTGACCGTCGGCCGCGCTTGTCTTGTAGATACCGGCGGGCTTTGCCCATCATAGGCTTTTGCGCGGGTAGAATGCATGGATAATTTGATGCTTACGGGCGACGGAAAGGAATCGTTGCATGGACCAGGATAAGACGACCGTAATGGGTGGCTACGGCTCCCCGCGGACGGGCAATGGCGCCGATGAGACTCGTGTCGTGCCGAATCCCGGCTACGCTGCCCCCGATACGACGCAGGCGTCGGCTGATCCCACGCGCGTTGTGAATTACGGAAACGCAGCGCAGGACCCGTATGGTGCCTCATCGCAGAACCCCTACGGCAACGCGGCAGCAGACCCTTATGATGACCTGCTGCAAAATCCCATCCCACAACCTCAGCAGACGACATATATGCCGCGCACGGCACAGCCGCGCTACGAGTCGCGCGACCGATATGCGCGCGAGCCGTATCGTGAGTATCCCAAGTCCATCCCCCAGTATGGCGAGGACGAGGAGAAGAAGCCTTCGCGTTCGTCGAGCGTGATCAAGAAGATCCTGATCGTGCTGGCGATCTTCTTTGCCTTGTCGGTTGTGTTTGCCATCGTGTCGGGCATGCTCAACAAGCGGGGCGCCACGACTGATACCACAGCCGAGCAGACCGAGACTACCCAGTCCGGCACTGTCGACCTGAGCGATATCCCGGGTCAGTACTGGTCCAACGCCAAGAAGCTCCTCAAGTCGCGCGGGGCCGATCTTTCGAATGCCGTGATTCTGACCGACGACGGCTCGACGCCCGTTGTCGATGCCAACTGGGTGGTTACGTCTGCATACTACAACGGCGATGGCAACCTGGAGGTCCAGCTCACGCGCAAGGGCAGCTCGTCGGGTAATGCGTCCGGCGACCAGGGCGGCGCGGACAGCTCGAGCTCCAACACGCTGGAGGACCTGAGCAACAAGGCGCAGGAGCTGGGGGATAAGGTCCAAGAGCTGGGCGGCACGGCTCAGAACCTCGGCGATACCGCACAGAACCTGGGCGATATGGCAACGAACGCCTGGGATGCCCTGCAAAACGGCATTTCGGGCGCGCAGGGGAACTAGCGGCCGAGCGGCTAGAGCCTTAGCAGTTCAAAAAAACGGGGCGCAGGATCGCGTGACCGGGCGCGTAGGCGCGTTGGTCGGCGGTCCTGCGTCCCGTTTTGCTGTCGATCACAGCTGCTCGGCCGGCCGGTCGGGCGAGCTAAAGCCGGAGTCAAATGTGACGACGCACGAGACATCGGGCCGGCGCTCGTGCACGATGCGCGTGACGAGCTCCAGCAGCTCCTCGTCGGATATGTCAAAGCCGTCGGGACGCACCAGGTCAAACGAAACGAACCCGTCGTGCTCGTGCAGGTCGTGGATGGAGAGCGTGGGGTCGATTTGCGCTATGCCGCGCTTGACCCAGCCACGCAGGTCGTCGCCGGTGGTGGCGATGGGGTCGCAGTGTAGCGTGATGTCGATGCCCATCTGATGCTTGATGTCGTGTTCGATGGTGTCCAGGATCTCGTGATGTTCAAACGCATCGCCCTCGCCGGGCATTTCCACGTGTGCGCTGGCAAATTGCCGACCGGGGCCGTAGTCGTGCACCATCAGGTCGTGCGTGCCTAGGACCTGCGGATACGACATGATCTTGTCGCGGATTGCCTGGACGAGCTTGGGGTCGGGCGCTTGTCCCAACAGCGGGCTGATGGCGTCGCGCACCAGGCCCATGCCGCTGATGCAGATAAAGATGCCCACGCCCAGGCCCGCCCAGCCATCGAGGTCAAAGCCGGTCGTCTGCGAAACAAGCGCTGCGGCCAGGACCGAGGCCGAGGCAATGACGTCGTTTTTGGAATCCTGCGCCGTGGCGATGAGCGTCTCGGAATCGATGCGGTTGCCCAGCGTGCGGTTGAACGCCGCCATCCAGAACTTGACGAGCATGGACAGGACAAGGGCTGCCATGGAGAGCGCCGAATACGCGGTGGGGGAGGGCTTGATGATCTTGGTAATGGACTCGAGCGCCAGGTTGATGCCGACGGCGCAAACGAGAACGGCGACAAACAAGCCGGCAAGGTACTCGTAGCGGCCGTGGCCATAGGGGTGCCCCTCGTCGGCCGGGCGGCTGGCAAGGCGAAATCCGAGCAGGCTCACGATGTTGCTCGAGGCGTCCGAAAGGTTGTTGAAGGCATCGGCGATAAGCGAGACGGAGCCCGCGAGCAGACCAGCTATGCCCTTGGCCAGGCACAGCGTGATGTTGAGGCCGATGCAGATGAGGCTTGCGGCAAAACCCGCGTTGGTGCGGCAGGAGGTATCGACCGGCTCGCTTTCGCTGCCGGGAACAAGCGTATGTACCAGCCGATTTACAAATAGCATGGCGTATCTCCTCGCATTCTTATTAAAGGGATAGTGTAGCTCGCACAGACGCAACGTGTGCCGATGCTCAGAAAATGCAGCAATGGTCTGCCGGCGCTAACGGGCGCGAGGCGGAGGGGGCGACTATCCGCGCGCCTCCGAGTTCACTTCGCCTTCCCGTCCGACCGAGTGCTCCATTTTGGGCCACATGGGTATGGGCACGCGCCGATTTGCTCGACATACTTAATGTCGACAGCCCCTGTGCAAAGGAGGACGTTTCCATGGACGAGATGTTTGCCATTAAATGCCAAAACTGCGGCGGCCCCATGTATTCGCACCAGGCAAAGCGCAGCTTTGAGTGCGCCTATTGCGAAACGGTTATTCCGTGGCAAGCGGACGCCGGGGAGCCCAAGAGCGCCCTGGGTATCCGTCATACGCCGCTGACGGTGGTTGACGGGCTGCTCAAGCTCACGCATGTGTCGCAACTCGAGCGCCCAGAGGACCCGGACTGGTATTTCTTCAATGCGCACTGGCGCAACCAGTCGGTTCTGGAGCATCTGCTGTGGGAGGACCGCGGCACGGCGCAGGAGTTCCAAGAGGCGACGCGCGTGAGCATTCCCTGCCCCTTCTGCGGCGCGTCCTTTGAGGGGTCATCGACCCAGCGCGTGTTTGAGTGCCCGTCGTGCGGCAACAAGATTGGCGTGGCCGACCTGCTCAAGCCCGGTACGTTTAGTAAGCGCCTGACCATGGGCGTGGGTGCCGAATACGTTCCCGAACAGGGCGTCCCCTGTGAGATATCGCCGCAGCAGGCACGTGCCAACGCGCTGCAGCTGGTGCGTCAGTATCCCGATGCCTTTGCCGGGCACGATGTAGAAGACGCGATCCAAAACGACATGATGCTCTTCTATTTCCCCATGGCGTTGGCGGACCTGCGCATGATGGCGTCCTTCCCGGGCAAAGGGCTGAGCAAGGAGACCCTGGTGTACTACGAGGTGCTCGACTGGGCATATCCCAGGGCCAACTACCTGGATGTTCGCCTTATGGGCATTTTGGAGCCGTGGGACTTTGGCAAGGTGGGGCCGTTTGACCCGGCCATGCAGGAAGGTGACTTCCGCGTCGTTTCCGTCGACGCGTCCACCAAGGACCAGGTGGTTATTGATAAGCTGGCGCTCGACGTTGCCGGCAACGATGCCGAGGCGGTGCTGGGGCTCAATAAAAAGAGCATCCGCACCTGGGCGCGCAAGGCCCGTAAGCACAAGGACGGCCTGGTGATGGTACCGGTCTACTTTGTCGATCGCCCGGCGACGGACAGCCGCGATGGCGAGCAGGTGCGCATTGCCGTGAACGGCCAGACGGGTCGCGCGGCCGCGGTGGTGTTTAGCGACAAGCGCGAGACGCATGTGGTGGCACCGCTCAATCCCAACGTGTTGCTGTCGAGTGAAAGCACCGTGCACGCCACGCCCATCGAGGTCAAATACGTTAAATCGCCCTTCCTATACCAGATCGTACGCCGCGGAGGCGGCGAACAGCCGCGGCAGGTGGCAGCGGCGGCCGCGGGTTCCTACCGTGAGGAGAAGCCCAAACGCAAGGGCCTGCTGGGTGTGCTATTTGGGAAGTAGGGAGTAGTGCTGGGGTGTCGGGCTGCATCACAAGGTCATTAGATGAATTTAAAAGTGCTGGGAACGTGCTACCATTGCCGATAGCCTTAATCTCGTAGAAGCGGAGGCCGGATTATGGGTTTTGCGGATCAGCAGCTTCAGATTCAGGTACCGTATTCTCCTGACGACACGTTTAATGCCTTGAAGGCAGCTATGGAAAAGCTGCCTAAAGTAAAAGTTGATAGCGCATCGCCCGCAACAAGAACAGTTGCAGCCGAGATTGGTATGAGCCTTTGGTCCTGGGGTGAAAATATCAGTATTTCGGTTGTTCCAGTTGAAGGCGGATCTGGCGTTACTGTCAACTCGTCATCTAAGGTCAGGACAAACGTATTAAACGGGGGCAAAAATGCAAAGAATATTGCCGAGATAGTCGATGCCCTATCGAAGGAGCTCGAGCAGTATCCGCAGGTTTCACAGACTATTGAGACGCTGGTGGATAGTGGTGATGTAGTTGCAAGGCCCGAGAGACTTGCAGCGCTGCGTGATAGTGGAGTACTTACCGAGGAAGAGTTTGCTGCAGAAAAGGCGAAAATCCTTTCGTAATTAGACACGATGGTTGGATTTGCTTTCTGTTATTGAACTTGTTTATACTAGGCTGAAAACATCGTGTGGAATAAAAGTGCGCAGTAGCCTCGCCTTATACGGCAATAGGGACCTCTTTGGGGCGCCCTGCCTTTGGTGCGTCGGTGAGTCGTGCCTCGATGGAAGTTTTGGACACCATGCGCTTGGTGCCGTCCTTCCAAGAATCCAGCAGCCCAGCATTTATCAGTTGCGATACCCTTGCCGTGCTAACGCCAAGCATACGTGCGGCATCCGCTGCGGTGACGGCGGGGATGTCGCCGAGCTCGCGGCTGACGGCCACGGCGATAATCTTGCCGCCGTGTTGTGGCTGGTGTCCAAAGTCCGGCGCGGGAAGATCGACGCCGCCCATAAGGTGATCGTCGACCATGCATGCGAGAAAATCAGCGGCGCTTTCGACAGCGTCGTTTAGGTCGGAGCCAAACGTTCCCCCTCCGCCCAGCGAGCCACATGGCACAGCGTCGACAGCGCCGTCCGAATCAAAGAACTCGAATTCCCATACGTAAAGCATGTAAGGCCTCCTCTAATGGCGAATAATACGAGGCGTACTCCTAGAAGCATTGCCAGTCGCATCGATGCGGCTGATCATGTCTATCTTAAAGCCTCGCGCGGACTCGAATTTCAATGTCGCCTAGCGCCTTCGTGCAGGATTCCCGAAGTGACTAAAATGTGACCATAGAGGCAGTTTTAGCGAACCCCATGGGAGTGACACGCATGGACAACAGCACCTTGTTGTTCCAGGACAAAGGTTCGGGCATGTTTAAAGACGTCAAGATCTAGCCTAACCGTATCGAGGTGCTCAAGAATGGTACTTTCGGCGGCAAGCATATCGAGATTGTCTACCTTAAGGACATCACGGGAGTCAACAGGATCAAGGGCCGCGACGTTTTTCTGCGCAATCGACTGTTAACCGCTTGCGTCTTTAGCCCGAGCAGTCGTGCGAAGGCCCAGGAGTTTGTTAACGCGCTGAACATGGTGATGTAGCCGACGTTAGCTTTCGGGCCATGGTAAAAGTCGGGGGCGCAGAACGGTATCCTGCGCCCCCGATTGAGTCGATGTGTCTAAAAGGCCGGCTGGCCTATTCGTCAACGTCTCCATTGCCCTCGCGGTCATTGGCAAGCATTGCCGTGCCGGCGACCGTCGTCGCCACGGCGGCAGCGGCGAGCCCGGCGGCGATGCCAGAGCCGTCGCCCGTGTCGGCGAGCTTTCCGCCCGAGCCCTTGCCCTTGTTGCCCTTGCCGTTCTTGTCGTCGCTGCCCGCGTTGGCGCCAGTGCCGGTGCCGGCGCCGCCTGCACTGTCCGAAGTCGTCACGGTAAAGCTTGCGGCACCGTCGGTGGCAAGCGTGTAGTTTTGCGCCGCGTCGCCCAACAGGCCTTTCGCACGCACCCAATACGTCCCCGCGGCAAATGCCTCGCCCTCGGCCATTGCCGCGCCCGGAGCGCCGTTTGCATCGTGCACAAATTCGAGCTGGGCCGTACAGGCATCGGTTTCGAGCTTGCCGTCGAGCGGCGCCGTGACCTTGGCGCGCACATCCTCACCGGCCTTAAGGCCTTCAAGTCCCTCAAAATGGGGCGTCAGCACGCGCGGATCGATATCGATGGGCACGGATCCCCGCAACTCCGTAGCGGTCTCGTTGCCCAGGGCATCGACATCCACATATTCGATGGCAAACGCATGGCCCGAAGCCGCCACGTTGAGTACGTTGCTGCTGTCGACAAGGCGGAAATGGCCCTCGCCAACGGTCTTGCCATCTTGGAGCGAGGCATCGCTCAGCGAGTCTCCATACGTCATGTGCATGCGGTCCGGGAGGCAGCATGAAACTGTTGGCTTGTGCTTCGCGTCGTAATTGCGTTGGTAGATGCTCCGGGCCAGTGCCGAATCGACAAAGTCGGACGCGATAATACCAACGTGCTTGAGGCAATCTGACTTTGTTTTATCGCTGCCGCTGGGATTGATGTACTGGCTCTTGTACAGATGCTCGTTGACCACTCGCGCCGCGGTAAAAGGATTGCTTCCTTGTTTGTAATTCGTGCAACTGGTGTAGTTGATAGACCAGCAGCGTTCCAGGACTTGCACCTTGGCGCCATCATTGTCCTCGACGTCCACCTTGTTGCGCGTGAGAATGGTCGTCTCTCGCAGCGCCATATCGACCCAGCTAGTCTTGTCGGTTCCGGTGCATTCAAAATGGTCCTGGGCGTATACCTTGGTGCAATAGGGCTCTTTGTCGCCCGCATTGCCCGTAGTCTCAAAGCCTCGCGCGTCTTGGACGAGGCACATCGACTGCCCGGAATGCGCCTTGATTTTGTCGTCCCATTGGGTGAGATCGAGGCCCCACGTGTGGCCGCTTACGCTGTTGCCGGCGAGTACAAATCGACGCAGCAGGACGATCTTTCCGCGCACCTCGTTCAATGTAGGGATTCGGCTCGACGTGTAGAACAGATCGGGATTATCGTGCATAACCTTGGCGAAAGCCGTCGTAACGCTTTCGTCGGTAGCCTCGTCGTTGCCTCGTGACGCAAGCATGATGAGCGCTTCTGACGGGTTTTCGTTCAAAAATGTTTTGAAGTAGTCGATGACATTGGAGAGATGCATAAAGCCCCCGTCTTTTATGAGCAGGTAGCATCTTCCATGGTCGATACCGGGGTCGCCGTTCTCGTCGTTCCTTCCGAGTCGGATATCAAAATAGCGAATGCCTTCGAGCAACTGCGTGGGGATGTAATCCTGCTGGCACTTTGCTTGTGAGGATTGGGGCTCGGTGTCGTTGTCCACGCTGCAGGTGCCCGAATCATGCGTGCCCGGGATACTCAGCTCGTCGAGGTACTTGTTGTCGTCGACGTATTTCATCCAGCATGGTCCGTCGACGTAGCTGCTATACGTGGTCCAGTCGATACTTCTAACTGTGGTATTGATCTTGCCCATGTCGTAACCGACAAGTTCTAGCTCCCACGGAATGCTCTCACTCTTATGGCAGATCTTATTGTTGTCCTGGTCTTTGCCGTTCGATTCTATTGCCAGGTACTTAATGTCTTTTTTCTCGGTTTCTTTCTCGACCGTGCGGTCTCGGATGATATAGGTTCCGTTTGATTGACGCTCGAACGCAAAAGCGCGGCTGGGCTTGTTGTCATACTCGCCGCCCCATACGTGGATGACCTTTCCATCTTTGTCCGAGTCGTCGTCGACCGACCAAATGCTGTAGCCCGTCTTTTTATGCTCTTCGAAATTGAGCAAGGTGCGGATAGCATACCAGTTTGTATCGTCATTCTTGGTCGTTACGTTCTCAAGGATGAGCTTGCTGGACGTGCCGTCGTTAAACAGGTGGCAGACGTTGCCGCGAACGTTGCCGTCTTGGTTGACGCTCGCGGTGCGAAAATGGCCCGCGGGGCGAAGGCGAATGACGAAATTGTCGAGGCTGACCGACGCTGTGACAGCGTCGTCTGCAAATGCCGCGCGCACGGGAAGGCCCAATCCCGCGGTTTCGGGCAGGCTTGCAAATGGCGACAATGCCGCAAGTCCTAGGCTCAACGTAAACGCTCGGCGACTGATGGCGTGGTGTTCGGTCATAACTCCTCCATTCGCAGGGTGCGGTTATGCGCTCGTTTTAGTCACTATACTGCGTTGACATAAAGAAAGGGAGGGTCGGTGAGCCGACCCTCCCTTGGTACGAAGCGCTGGGTCACCGTCGCTTGTTTACGCTGCGCTCGTGTTTCCCGTTGCGCTCGCCAGTCGCTTAGCGTTTGATCTCGATATCCTCGAGCTTAACATCCATGGCCTCGGTCTTGGCCTCGGCGATGTCGTCGGCAAACTCCAGTGACTTCATCATGGTCTCGACGGCGTCCTTGTGCTCCTCGACATTGTCGATACGCACGTACGCACTGCCGCCGTCAACGTCAGTGAAGTACTCGGTCGTCACGCCGCCCGAGTGCGTAAAGTAGGCGCTGCGCCAGGTCTTGCCGTTGTACTTAACGGGATCGCTCTCGGTCCATCCGGAGTTGGCCTTCCACTTTGCCTCGTAATCGAACAACTCGTCGGCGTTCTTGTCAGAGTCGAAGACGGGGATGAAGCGGTCGCTGGCGTGCTCGCTCTCGGTGAACTTAAACTGGGCCCTGTCGGCGGTGTCGCCTGCGACGTCGGTGATCTCGACGCCCTCGGGGACCTCGACCTTAAACCAAATGAAGTTGGTCC
>DBFBKG010000100.1:0-7549 GCA_048203815.1 Collinsella sp.
AAACGTAAGTGAGCGACGCCCCCGCGCCGCTCACTTACTTGTTAGGTTCTTTTACTTCTTCCCGAATTTAATCTTGATGGCGCGCTTGAGCGCGTACTTGCCCAGGCTTGGAAGCTTTTGCTCGTATTTGACCATCGTGGAGCACTCGGGGCGGTCGCGATCCAGATGGATGGCGTCGAACGCGCACTTGGTGGTGCACAGGCCGCAGCCGATGCACTTGTTGGGGTCGACGATCGAGGCGCCGCAGCCCAGGCAGCGGGCGGTCTCGGCGCGCACCTGCTCCTCGGTAAAGGTCTCAACATACTCGCTAAACGGCGCAGCCTTCTCGCGTTCGCGGTCCACATGCGCAACCTCGCGGCTCGCGTTGTCGTAGCTCTCGATCACGACATCGTCGCGGTCGAGCGCGGTGTAGCGGCGCTGGTTGCGGCCGATGGTGAGCGTGGAGCCCGGCTGCACAAAGCGATGGATGGACACGGCAGCCTCGTGGCCGGCGGCAATGGCATCGATGGCAAAGCTGGGGCCGGTGTAGACGTCGCCGCCCACAAAGATGTCGGGTTCGGCGGTCTGGTAAGTCTGGGGATCGGCCAGGGCGCCCTGGCCGCGGCCGAGCTCCACCTTGGAGCCAGCCAGCAGGTCGCCCCACACAATGGACTGGCCAATCGACATGACGACACGGTCGGCATCGACACGGCGCAGATCGTTCTCGTCGTACTCGGGCGCAAAACGGCCCTCGTCGTCAAAGACACGCGTGCAGCGCTTGAAGGTGATGCCGCACACGCGACCGGCCTCGTCCAGGTGAATCTCCTTGGGGCCCCATCCGCAGCTGATGTGCGCGCCATCCTCAATGGCCTCGCGACGCTCCTCCTCGCTGGCAGGCATCTGGGCATCGCTCTCCAGGCAGAACATCTCAACGTGCTCGGAACCCAGACGGCAGGCGTTGCGCGCGACATCGATAGCCACGTTGCCGCCGCCCACCACAATGGTGCGGCCGGACAGGGAATCGATCTTGCCGCTGTTAACCTCGCGAAGGAAGTCGACGGCCACGGTCACGTCCTCGGCACCCTCGCCCGGAATGCCCGCAAGGTGGCCGCCCTGGCAGCCAATGGCAACGTAGAAGGCCTTAAAGCCCTGCGCGCGCAGCTCGTCGAGCGTCACATCGCGACCGACCTCCACGCCATAGCGGAACTCGGCACCCATCAGGCGAATAACTTCGACCTCGGCCTCGATAACGTCCTTCTCCAGCTTAAAGCTGGGAATGCCATAGGTGAGCATGCCGCCCGGGCGCTCGTTCTTCTCGAACACGACGGGCTTGTAGCCCTTCTCGGCCAGATAGAAGGCACAGGACAGACCGGCCGGGCCGGCACCGATGATGGCGATCTTCTGATCGAAGCCGCCGGCGCGCGTCGGCGTCACCACGGGTGGGACATAGCGGGTCGCGGCATCAAGATCGCGCTGGGCGATAAACTTCTTGACCTCGTCGATAGCCACGGCGGCGTCCACACGGCCACGGGTGCAGGCATCCTCACAGCGGCGGTTGCACACACGGCCGCAGATAGCGGGCAGCGGGTTCTCGCGCTTGATGAGCGCCAGCGCCTCGTCATAGCGGCCCTGCGCCGCGAGCTTTAAGTAGCCCTGGACGGCAACGTGCGCGGGGCAAGCCGTCTTGCAGGGCGCGGTGCCGGACTCGTGCGTCTCGATACGGTTATCGTTGCGGTAGTTGGGCGACCACTTGGTGTGGTCCCACTTGGTGGCATCGGGCAGCTCCTGGCGCGGATACTCGGGCACCTGTCCGCCGGCCTTTTTGCTGCAGAGCTTCTGGCCGAGCTTGGCGGCACCGGCCGGGCACACCTCAACGCAGCGACCGCAGGCCACGCACTTGTCCTTCTCGACCTTGGCGACATAGGCCGAGCGCGACAGGTTGGGCGTGTTGAACAGCTGCGAGGTGCGCAGGGCATAGCACACGTTGACGTTGCAGTTGCAGATGGCGAAGATCTTGTTCTCGCCGTCGATGTTGGTGATCTGGTGCACAAAGCCGTTGTCCTCGGCCTGGCGCAGGATGTCGTAAACCTCGTCGCGCGTCACGTAATGGCCGCGGTCGGTCTCGACCACGTAGTCGGCCATATCGCCCACGGCGATGCACCAATCGGCCGGGTCGTCGGCGCAGCCCTCACCCATCACGCGACGGCTCGCGCGGCAGCTGCAGGTGCTAGCGGCATATTTGCCATCGTATTTGTCGAGCCAATGCTCGATATGCTCGATCGGCACCGACGTGCTCGCGGCATCGATAGCCTTCTCGACCGGAATGACATGCATGCCGATGCCGGCACCACCGGGCGGCACCATCGGCGTGGCCTTGGACAGCGGTCCCTTGGACGCCTGCTCAAAGAACTTGGCATAGACCGGGTGCTCCTCGAGCTGGCTCACGCGCATGTTGAGAAACTCAGCGGAACCCGGCACCAGCATGGGCAGCACCCACTGCTTGGCGCGCTCGGGGTTTTCCCAGTTGTACTCGAGCAGGCCCGTGTAGCTCATATCGTCGAGCATCTTCTCGATATCGGCTTCGGGCATGCCGGTGAGCTTGACCATCTCGGGCAGCGTATAGGGACGGCGCATCTTCATCTTGCAGAGCACTTCGGCCTGCTCGTCAGTCGCGGCCTCGGCAAACGACCAGTACTCGTAGCCCAGCAGCTCATCGCGATGCAGCAGACGGTTGGTGCAGTGCTCGCACAGCTTGACGATGGCCTCGCGCGGATGCTCCGGCAGCGGCGGCACGAACTCCGAACCGATGTCGGGCTCGGTGTAGCTAATCCCCGGTCCGTTGAGAATCATGGTTGTCCCTTCTCTTGCCACAGCCCGGCGAGACCGCGGCACCCCTCTTTTTTGCAGGCCGGGCATGCCCCCATGCCGTTCACCCGCCATTAGTTGACATTGTGTCAAAAACAGTATTGACGAACCGTCAACAATATTCAAGACTGTTAGGCGAACGGTCAGGCTCAAACGGATGAAAGGCGGCAAACGCATGGGCAACAACACAGCAGATACCTCTGCGGTCAATGCCGTCCCCGCATCCGATAGCGCGGCAAAGCGCCTGACGGGCGACGAACGCCGTCGCGAGATCCTCGATGCCGTGCGCACCGTAAGCTCCGAGCTGGGCGTGTCCCACCTATCGGTATCGGCCGTGACCAAGCGAGCCGGCTGCACGCGTTCATTGTTCTACCATTACTTCGCCGACATGGACGCCGCCGTCACCGCCGTCATGGACGAGGCAATTGACGGTTTTATCTCCGAGCTCGAGCAGTGGAATGCCAACCGCATCGTCGGTGATATTGAGGGCGCGCTCGACACCGTCGCCCCGCTCTTTAAGCGCCTGGTCGCCAGCGGCCACGAGCTGCCGAGTACCCTGACCTCGAGCAGCGGCGCGCTCTACGGCGGCTTTCTGCACAACGTGGTTCAGCGCGTGGCTCAGTACATCTGCGACACCACCGTGGTTGATTTTGTCGCCCATCACGAGCTGCGCATCGACCATGTCTACGAAACGTTCTACACCCTCATCATGGGTCTTTTGATGTATATCCGCACGCACCCCGATGTGCCCGACGAGACGGTCAAGGAAATCATCGCCTCGACGCTCCACATCGAGGGCTATACCGCCAAGTATCCGGAGCGCAAGCCCCAGAACTGACGACATTTGGCCAAACTGTCCGCGATCAGAAGAGGGGCCGCGGGCGTGTGAAAGGAGAGCAGCATGCTGTTCGATGTTTGGGGTAGCGATACCCTTATCCACTGGGCCGGCTGGGCCATGGTCTTTATTGGCCTGATCGTGCTCAACGAGGTCGGCCGCCGCACCAAGCTCGGCGCGGCCATCATCTTTGGCGTGGCTCCGCTGGCCATGACCATCTACTGCGTCGCCATCGCCGTGGGCGTTTCGCAGGGTGCCGAGTGGGCGCTCACCAACCCCACCCATGTGTACCAGAACAGCTGGTTCCACTACGCCAAGGTATACGCGGCGCTCGCCGGTTGCTGGGGCTTCATTGCCATTAAGTACCAGTGGGGAAAGATCGGCAAGGCGCATTGGTTCCGCGCATGGCCGTTTGTGATCGTCGCCATCAACATCATGATCGCCGTCGTGTCCGACTTCGAGAGCGCCTATCACTTCTTTGTCCTGGGCGAGTCCACCTGGGTCACCTCCGAAGGTGCCACGCAGCTGGCCGGCTGGAACAACGTGTTCAACGGCATCGCCGGTATCATCAACATCTTCTGTATGACCGGTTGGTGGAGCGTCTACGCCTCCGAGGATCAGACCGACATGCTGTGGCCCGATATGACCTGGGTCTACATCATCGCCTACGATATCTGGAACTTCTGCTACACCTACAACTGCCTGCCCACCCACTCCTGGTTCTGCGGCTTTGCGCTGCTGCTGGCGCCCACCGTCGCCGCCTTTATCTGGAACAAGGGCGGCTGGATCCAGAACCGCGCCTTTACGCTGGCCATTTGGTGCATGTTTGCCCAGGTGTTCCCCTACTTCCAGGAGGAGTCCATCTTTGTGACCCACTCCACGCTCGACCCCGGCGCCGCCACCGCGGTCTCGATTGCCGCGCTGGTCGCCAACGTCGCCGCGATCATCTACATCGCCTACCGCGCCAAGAAGCTCGGCCGCAATCCCTACAAGCAGGATGTCTTTGAGGGCACCAGCGATTGGGAGAAGGCTACCGCTCGCCGCGCCAAGGTGGATTACGCACACGCCGAGTAACGCGCCTGGCGCAGACATCGCTTGAGCACGAAGCAGCATAGCCGGCTCCGCGCAACTCAACGCATTGTAGAGCCCCCGGAATGTGATTCGTTCGCGTTCCGGGGGCCTTTTGCCGCCGCGAGGATGCGGCCGAACGATGCGCTCGAGTTAAATCGGATCTTATATTTCGCACGCGCTTTATATGGCTCCATTTTTGGGTACAGTGTTGTCCCGATATTGAGCTTGGGGGATATATGAAAGATGAGACGATGGGCCAAGAGGATGCGGCCCAAGATGCAGAAGCTTGCGCTGAGGCCTTGGAGAGCTTAGACCGGATTTCACTCGATGAGATTGCGTTTGACGATTCGGGCGTTGATGTGCAGGATGAGCCGGAAACCGAGGCGCAATCCGATGATCAGGATGCAGGCGACGTTGAGCCTGCCGAAGATGAGGCAGATCACGAAGACACCGAATGCGAGGCCGACGACCAGCCCGAATCCGACACGAGCGAGGAAACCATCTTGCTCGACAACTTGCCGGCCGAAGATTCGCTGACCCGCGAGCTCCCTGGCTTAGGCTCTGCGCCTGCCGTGGACGAGACCATCGCCATGGGCGATATTCCCCTGCCGTCCGTTCCCTCGGCACGCGAGGCCGAGGTTCGCCATCGCAAAATGTCGCCCAAGCGCCGCAATCTGATGGTTGCCGGCGTCGTAGCCGTCGCGCTTGTTGCCGGCGGCGCAGGCTATGCTGCCTGGAACGGATATCAACAAGAGCAGGCTGCCGTGCTTGCCGCAAACGCCCATACCATGATGTCGGTGCAGATTGGCGTGCATGCCGCGGGCCTCGACTGCTCAACTGGCTCCAAGATTCCCGTGCAGGTGAGCGGACAAGATTCCGACGGTTCTTCCGTGAGCGAAACGCTCTACGTTGACGAGCACGGCCGCGGCATCAAACTGCTGCCCGGCGATTACACGCTCTCCATCGCTGCCTCCCCCATCGCGGCCGACGGCACCATCTATACCGTCCCGACCACCAAGACGCAGGTCACCGTTAAGAGCGATGGACAGGATTTAAGTGCCCAGGCCACCTTTAAGCTCAAGGTGCCTTCGGCCGACACGGTGACTGACGACCAGATCGATGCCGCCGCCAAGTATGCCGAGGAGGGCGGTGCGAGCTCCGCCGCGGCTGCCAAAGTGCTCCAGCAGGCAGCAACTGCGCGGCGCGACGCCGCCGTCAATGCCGTGAGCGCGCAAAAGGCACAGGCGTCCCGTGATGCTGACGCTCGCCACAAGGCAACCGACCTCTACCAGCTCGATATTCCCGTCGAGTGGTACGGCAAGGTCGCAACTTGGCAAAACGGAAGCACGCTATGCATCTATCTGGGCGACGACGCCAATACGCCGCTCGTGACGCTCGTCGCGGTGCGCGAGGGCGAGAGCTTTACGCCCGATGAAGGCGATACGGTTTTGGGCGCGGCCAATCTAGGCAACGGTTATACCGTCTACGCCAGCGGCCCCGTCTATCCGTACGTGGTGCCCCAGACCATCAACGGACAGACGCAGAACCCCGTGTCAACCTACCCCATGGACACGGCCATTGAGCTTGTCGAGCTTACGACCGGCAACCGCTATACCTATAGCCAGATCAAGAACGTGCTGGTCGGCAAAGACGGCAAGGCCGACGCCGCCGCCAAACTCGAGACCGACTACCTCGCCCAGATTCTGATGCCGAGTATCAAAGCCCAGGACTAGCCTGGCGCAGCAAGGTGCTCCCCAACCGTGATGAGGGAGCCAGGAGGTCCTGACCCCACAGGTCCATAGATGATTAGGCAAGGAGCCACTTCCATGCGGGCACAACGTGGACCACACCGTGCTCGCATGAAATATCGGTCTGTTCATCCATGGTAACGATTGCCGACTCGCCAAGATCGAACTGGGCCATCGAGGCATCAAGCGCGGCAATTTCGCGCTCGCGCGTTTTCTCACGTGCCATATCCGCACTCACCTGAATCAGGCTATAAGCCCGCATGAGAAGCGCGTCCCCAGCCACAAAGTCCACCTCATGGCTTTTGCTCTTCTCTTTGATCAGCAGGCGGCAGACCGAGCCGGTCCTCACCGCGGGAGTCTTTCTTCTTAGCGCATTGAACACTGCGGTCTCGAGCCTCTGGCCCTGGTCCAATGCCGATGCCGGAGAGAATGCTCCAAACATCGCAGGGTCGACAGCGTAGACCTTAGACGCAGACCGCATGTTATTTGCCAGTGAACGCGTGAACTCCGGCACAGAAAATAACAGGTAGGCGTCCTCATAATACTCAAGTAAATCGCTGAGCGAATTACGACTGACGGGTATCTGTCTGCCCTTGAACTCGTTGTACACTTTGTTCACTGACAGCTCTCGTCCCGAAGATGCCATACACCGCGTCAAGAACAGCGATGCCAGGCGAGGGTTCTTGACGTCGTAACGTTCAACGACGTCCATGGCGACCGTTCGCGAAGCATATTCCTGTAGCAGCTGAATCGCGTCTGCAGGCGTCTGCTCAAGCGTCGCGATGAATCCCCCTCGCTCAAGATATCCGATCAGATGATGTCGAAGCAGCGCTGCATCGCTTGGGGAAAAGGTCGCATCTGGTTCGAAAACGCTCCCCGTCTTATACCGAACGTATTCCGAAAAACTCAACGGTGTTAGCGCCGGGCGATTTTAGCCGCTAATAGTCAAACTATTTTGACCAATCCCGGTCACCGAATAATGGCCACCGTGCCTCCCCGCCGCCACTACGCTGGTGGTGCCAACACGCCGGCGTTAGGAGGACCATTGAGG
>DBFBKG010000101.1:0-10795 GCA_048203815.1 Collinsella sp.
AGCTTGGGCTCGTTCGTCCGCACCGCGCTCGCCGTAAAGTATTGAGACAGCCCCGTAAACCAACTATGCGCGTAGCTCGCGTTGTAGGCGCCAAAGCAACCGGGAATATTGATGCCCTTGGGGCACGGCATGCAGTAGCCGCACCCCGTACAGGGCACGCGATTCGATTTCTCAAACTCTCCCAGCACACGTGCGATGGTATCGAGCTGCTCTGTCGTCATCGAATCCGGCAGTGCGCGATCCGCCAATGCCGCGTTCTCGTCCACCTGCGCGGTATCGGTCATACCCGATAGCAGCATCGTGACCTGAGGATGATTCCACACCCACGAAAGGCCCCAAGCAGCCGGTGTCTTCAGGTACGGATCGCGTACGCCATCGAGCACGGCACGGGCCCGCGGAGGCAGCTTGCCCGCCAGGCGTCCACCCAAAAGCGGTTCCATCACAAACACCGCGAGCCCGCGCTCGGCGGCTGCCATGAGTCCCGCCGTTCCCGCTTGGTAGCGCTCTCCAGCGTAGTTGTACTGGATCTGGCAAAAATCCCAGTCATATGCGTCAAGCATCGTCAGGAAATCCGCCGCGCTGCCGTGGTACGAAAAACCTATCTGGCGAATACGCCCCGCAGCCTTTTGGTGCGCAATCCAGTCCTCGATACCCAACGCTACCACACGCTCCCACTGCACGGGCGAGGTGATGTTGTGCATGAGGTAATAGTCGATATGGTCAGTCCGCAAACGGCGCAGCTGCTCGTCGAAGAACCGATCGAAATCCTCTGCGCACTTGCACGAAGCGTGCGGCAACTTAGTCGCCAGCAACACCCGGTCACGCAGCCCCAAGCGCTCAAGTGAGGCGCCCACGCACACCTCGTTGCCGGGATAAAGATACGCGGTATCCAGATAATTAATCCCCTGCTCTACCGCACGGGAGATGATGGCATCGGCCGTCTTCGCATCGGGGTGTCCCGGCGCACCGGGAAACCTCATGCAGCCCAGACCCAGAGCGGATATTCGGTTACCACTTTTGGGGTCAACACGGTATTGCACGGCCCCTCCCTTCGCCATCAGCGCCTCGGCAAGGCGAAACACAACGGCCACGCCATCGAAACACATTGGAATCGCAATCGAGAACGTATCGTAACGTAGCAGAAATCGAGCCGTCACGACACCGCTTTAACATCAGCAAAAAGCCCGATGAAAGGAGGCGAGCGTGACCACACGTGAGGACGCCTACCCCTACCCCGGCGAGCAGTATATCCTCTCGGTCGACCGCTATCAGATCGAGGTCATGGACCATCTGGACGAGCTTCCCGCCACAGGCGCCGTCATCTTCTGCACCTTCCCCAAGGTGCGCGATGGCGTTGGATATCCCGCACGCGTTTTCGCGGTCTGCCCCGCAGCGTAGCGTCCAGGCAAACGTTTCTTTTTTATAACAGCCGTCCCGCGCACCCACCAATCACTCTGGCGGCATACAATCCATCAGGCGCCCCTTACGCGGGCGCCTTTTATTTGGGGAGATAATTCACATGCAGATCAACAAGGTCACCTTTATCGGCAAGGGCGGCGTCGGGCTACTCTACGGCAGTATGATCGCCCAGGCACTCGGCAACGACGCCGTCGAATACGTTATGGATGACGTCCGTTTTGAGCGTCACGCGGGCGATGCGCTCACCGTCAATGGCAAGCCCTGTGCGCTCAAGTCCGTCCGCGCCAGCGAGGCAACGCCCGCCGATCTGGTCATTCTCACGGTCAAGACGACTGGACTCAACCAAGCACTCAAGACTATGGAGCGCGTCGTGGGACCCAATACGCTCATCGCCTCGCTGTGTAACGGCATTACGAGCGAGCAGAAGATTGCCGAGCGCTTTGGCTGGGAGCATACCGTCCTGGGTATCTGCCAGGGCATGGACGCCGTGTTCCTCAACGGAGAGCTCACCTTTACCAATGCGGGCGAAATCCGCTTTGGCGCGGCAGCGGGCACCGAGCCCGCAACCGTTACCGCCATCGACGAGCTCTACACGCGCTGCGGCATCGCCCATACCGTCGAGAGCGACGTTGCGCACCGCATGTGGGCCAAACTCATGCTCAACGACGGCATCAACCAGACGTGCATGGCCTACGGCGGGACCTACGGAAGCGCCACGGAACAGGGCTCCGAGCAGCGTCGCTGCTTTGTTTCTGCCATGCGCGAAACGCTTGCGGTCGCCAACGCCGAGGGCATTGAGCTGACCGAGACAGACCTGACGCAGATGGTGCACCTCATCGAGGGAATCGACCCCACCGGTATGCCCTCGATGGCGCAGGACCGCATCGCGCAACGAAAGACCGAAGTCGAGGAGTTCGCGGGCACCGTTTGCCGCCTGGCCGTCAAACACGATATCCAAGTGCCGCAAAACGATTGGCTCTATCAGCGCATCCGCGATATCGAGAAAAGCTGGTAGCGCCCGGCTCACCACGTCAACAGGCTCAACAGCAAAGCCGCCGCAAGGGAACCTTTCCCCTGCGGCGGCTTTTATCTTCGTCTATGACCGGCAGCCAATCTCACAACAGTTAGCGTTGCGGCTCCGGCACCTCGTCCTCGTCATCGCGGCAAAGAACCACGCCCGCGCTTCCCAGTAGTGCGGCTGCGATCAGCGCGCCAACCATGATTGGAGCAGCCCCGCATGACCCCTGCATGCCCGCAATGAGCGCGGCCGTAGGACCAAGGCAACCAAGCACCAATGCGACGGCGGCAATGGCAATATCTCGAGCGTTCACAAGACCACTTCCTCCACGAGAAAGACCTTATTTCTCATGAACTAGTGTGCCCCGCGCCCATATGCGCGGCGTACTGCCACGGTAAGGGCTCTGTTAGCTCAAACGCATACATAGAACGGGCGTCCTTACGTTGCCCTAAAGCTCGGTAAAGACGCCCATCCGCCAAATATCCGTGATGCAGAAAAATTACCAGCCAGTGTAGTAGTCGGTGGTTCCGGCTGCGCAGCCGGAGTCATAGACCTTGCACTCGCCCTTGGAACCGGTAAACGTGGAGCCCTGAGCTTTATCACCCGCGGCCACGACGTAGTAGCCATCGGAATCGCGCCAAAAGCCCTCGGAATCCTGCGTCCATTCGCCCGTGCGGTGGTGATACAACACGTTGCTGCTGTAATAAGTCTCGCGGCGGCCGTTATAGTTATTGACGCCGCTCGAGCGCGTCAGGCCCGAGCCGTTCGCGTAATACGCAGCGGACGTGTAAGACGAGCCGGAGCCGGCGTTGTAATACGAAGCCTGAACGGCCTCAGCGGCCTCGGCTTCGGCTGCGGCAGCCTCGAGCGCCTCGCGCTTGGCATCCTCAAGCGTGGAGCGAAGCTCGTCGAGCTCGGTCGACTTGGCGTCGACCTCCCCCATCGTCAACAGGCTACCCGCACCGTCGATGCAGTTCTGCAACACAGCACGCTCGTCATCGGTAGCATAGTCGCCATACATATTCATAATGATCTGAGCGCGCATCTCCAGGGAATCGCGCTTTGCCCCCATCGAGGCGTTCCACTCCTGCATAGAGCCATAACCGTCGCCGCGGTAGTCGACGGGCTGCACCAGCGTCGCCTCGGACGGCGTAGATCCAACCGTATCGGATAGTGTTGCCGCGTGGGCATCAGTTGCGCCGGCGCCCGCCAAAAGTGCCACGGTCAGAGCGGCGGAAAGGGCGGCGGCTTTCGGTTTTCGTGAATCGATCCTCATGTAGCTGGAAACCTCCGTAGTGCGTTTTTGCTGCGTTTGGGCTGCGTGTGATTCGATCGCGCTGCATAGTACCCCGAGCAAATCGCGACCTGCGGTTTTACTCAAAAGGCGCACGTCAATTGCGTAAAACTCACATCCTCTCAACAGGAGTTTTCCACAACTCAAATGCATAAATCGTGTCAAAAACCCTGTTTTTGCACCCTCTCTATGCAAAAAAGGCGCCTGTGCAACCATTGTGCGCACAGGCGCCTTGAGCAGGCATTTTATGCAGTTATACCTATCGAGTCGCAAGGGGTCCTTGCACAAGTCGCCTTACTCGTCCAGCGCGGCGAAGGCCTGCTTCAAATCCCAAATGATATCCTCGGCGTTCTCGGTACCGATGGAAAGACGGATCGTGGAGGGCGTGATGTTCTGCTCGGCGAGCTCCTCGGCAGAGAGCTGGGAGTGCGTGGTGGTAGCCGGGTGCACGACGAGCGACTTGACGTCGGCCACGTTGGCGAGCAGCGAGAACACCTGTAGATGATCAATGAACTTCCAGGCGGCCTCCTGGCCACCCTTAATCTCAAAGGTAAAGATCGAGGCACCGCCGTTGGGGAAATATTGCTTGTAGAGCTCATGGTCGGGGTGCTCAGGCAGGCTCGGGTGGTTCACCTTGGCAACATGGGTGTCACCGGTCAGGAACTCAACGACCTTCTTGGTGTTCTCGACATGACGGTCAACGCGCAGCGACAGAGTCTCTGTGCCCTGGAGCAGGACCCAGGCGTTGAACGGGCTGATGCAGGCGCCCTCGTCACGCAGCAGGATAGCGCGGACATAGGTTGCGAAGGCGGCGGGACCGGCAGCCTCGGCAAACGAAACACCGTGGTAGGAGGGGTTGGGCTCAGCGATCTGGGCGTACTTTCCGCTCGCCTTCCAATCGAAGTTACCGCCGTCGACGATCACACCGCCCAGCGAGGTGCCGTGGCCGCCGATGAACTTGGTTGCGGAGTGGACGACGATGTTGGCACCATGCTCCAGCGGACGGAACAGATACGGGGTGCCGAAGGTGTTGTCGACGACAACCGGCAGACCGTGCTTCTTGGCGACCTCGGAGATGGCGTCGATGTTGGGGATGTCGGAGTTGGGGTTGCCGAGCGTCTCGAGATAGATGACCGTGGTGTTGTCCTTGATGGCACCCTCGACCTCTTCCACGTTATGGGCATCGACAAACGTGGTCTCGACGCCAAACTGGGAGAGCGTATGCTCCAGCAGGTTGTAGGAGCCACCGTAGATGGTCTTCTGAGCCACCACGTGGTCACCGGCCTGGGCAAGAGCCTGCAGGGTATAGGTGATGGCAGCAGCACCGGAGGCGACGGCAAGACCTGCCACGCCACCCTCGAGGGCGGCGATACGGTCCTCGAAGACGCCCTGGGTGGAGTTGGTCAGACGGCCGTAGATGTTACCGGCGTCGGCAAGACCAAAGCGGTCGGCGGCGTGCTGGGAGTTGCGGAACACATAGCTCGTGGTCTGGTAGATAGGCACGGCACGGGAGTCGGATGCAGGATCGGCGCTCTCCTGGCCAACGTGCAGCTGCAGGGTATCGAAACCAAAGGTGTGCTCGGGGTTGTTAATGAACTGGCTCATGATGGTCTCCTTGATCGAACAAAAGTAAATAAAAAGAGAGAAGTAAGTCGCTGTCTCCTGATCACGCCGACGGGCGCAAACAGGAGCCCGGCATTCGTCTTGGCAAGCAATTCATATGCGGGCCTCCTTTCGCATCCCGGTTCCGTGGTTGGCTTAATTACCTACCGCCTTTGTGTGTTTTGAATAGTACGAGCATTGTTTCCCTCGGTCAATCACTTAAAAGCGCTAACCTGTTATCGGTTTTATAGATAGCTATCGAAGGGACGGGCGCCGATGACCCTCCAGCAGCTTCGCTTTATGATCGCCGTGGCAGAGTCCGGTTCGATCAACGCCGCAGCTCAGCGCCTCTATACGGCACAGTCCAATATCTCCAATGCCGTTAAAAGCCTGGAGCAGGAACTTCATATCGAAATCTTTACGCGCTCTAGCCGCGGTGTTGCACTCACCAACGACGGCACCGAGCTTTTGGGTTATGCACGCCAGGTCGTAGAGCAGGCCGACATGCTCGAGGCACGCTACGAGGACGGCGGCACCCCGCAAGCCCGCCTCGCCATTTCCGCCCAGCACTACGCCTTTTCGGTCGAGGCCTTTGTCAACGTGGTCGAGCGCTGCCGCGACAGCAAGTTCGAGTTCATCATGCGCGAGACCACCACATCGCAGATCATCGATGACGTCCGTGCGTTTCGCAGCGATATCGGCATTCTGTATCTGGATGACTTTAACGCCCGCGTTCTGCAGAAGGCCTTCGCCGATGCCCGTGCAAGCTTCCATCCCCTCTTTGACGCGAAGGTCCACGTGTTCGTGAGCGAACGCCACCCGCTCGCCCGTCGCTCGCAGCTGTCCCTTGCCGACCTTACGCCCTATACGCGCTACAGCTTTGAGCAAGGCACCTCGAACTCCTTCTATTACGCCGAGGAGCCGTTTAGCTATATTCCCTGCAACCGCAATATCCGCGTATCCGACCGCGGGACGCTCACCAACCTGCTTATCACCTCGAACGGCTATGCGCTGTCGACCGGCGTACTCTCCAGCGAAATGCAGTGGGGCATGGCCTCGATCCCCTTGGCAGACGCCCCGACGATGCATGTGGGCTACATCATGCATGACGACCGCAAGCCCTCTCCCCTCTTGCAGCAATACCTCGACGAGCTCAACCGCATCATCCATGCCAACCAACTGTCGGAAGACGGGGTAGAAATCGTAAATTGCTAGCCCCCGGCGGGCATGGCGCTACAATGGTCACTCGCACGAAACATACCCAACGAAAGGAACCATGTGAAGGTCATCATCTATACCGACGGCTCGGCCCGATCAAATCCGGGACGCGGCGGTTATGGCGCCGTGCTCAAATACACCAACCCCGCCGGCAAGACCTTCACCTCCGAGCTTTCGCGCGGTTACGCCAAGACCACCAACAACCGCATGGAGCTCATGGCGGTCATCGTAGCGCTCGAGGCGCTCAACCGCCCCTGCGACGTCGAAGTCCATTCCGATTCGCAGTACGTCGTCAACGCCTTCAACAAGCACTGGATTGACGGATGGAAAAAACGCGGCTGGAAGACTGCCAACAAGCAGCCTGTCAAGAACCGCGATCTGTGGGAGCGCCTGCTCACGGCAAAGAGCACGCACAAAGTGGAGTTCATCTGGGTTAAAGGCCACGCCGGTCACGAGCTCAACGAGCGCTGCGACGAGCTTGCCACCACGGCGGCCGACGGCAGCAACCTCGATATCGACACCGGCTTTAACGAGAGCGACCTGTAACGGCGTTTTCGCACGCTATTTCCCGCCCCCTCGCGCTACACTCATCCTGTAAACCGAACGGCACGAGGGGGATACATGCTGCGTATAGCGACCATCGGCACATCCATGATTACGGACGACTTTATCCAGGTCGTCAACGCCAACGACCAAGCCGCGTTTGTGGGCACGCTCTCGCGCGATGCCAATCGCGGTGCTGCCTTTACCGCTAAGCACGGCGGCGAGCGTAACTTCACCGCACTTGACGAGCTTGCATACGCCGCCGACGTCGACGCCGTCTACATCGGCAGCCCCAACGCACTTCACTACGAGCAGGCCCTTGCCTGCATCGCCGGTGGCAAGCACGTCATCGTCGAGAAGCCCTTCTGCGCCACCGAGGCGCAGGCGCTGGAAGTCTTCCGCGTTGCCGAGGCAGCAGGTGTCGTGGCCCTCGAGGCCATGCGCCCCCTCCACGATCCCGCTTTCCACGCCATCGAGGACGCCCTGGGCGAGATTGCGCCCATCCGCCGCGCCTCATTGCGCTTTGGCAAATATTCCTCGCGCTACAACGAGATTCTCGCGGGACGCGCCACCAATATCTTCGACTGCAATATGGCCTCGGGTTCCCTCATGGACATTGGCGTCTACACCGTCGAGCCCATGGTCGAGATTTTCGGCATGCCCTCCGCCCTTACGAGCATGGCTACTCTGCTCGACCCCACCACGCGACAGCTCACGCACGGCCCCATCGACGGCTGCGGTTCCATCCTCGCCAGCTACGGCGGTGGCCGTATCTCCGTCGAGCTCGCGCACTCCAAAATTACGAATGACCTGCTTCCCTCGCAGATCGAAGGCGAGCGTGGCACTATCCAGATTGACCATCTGTCCACGCCCCGCAACGTCCGTATCGACTATCGCGGCGATGTCGTACGCGGCTCGGCGACCGAGGCGCCGCGCGGACAGGGCGACAACGGCCGCGTGCTCGACCTACCCAAATCGAGCAACACTATGGAATACGAACTCACAGACTTTATCACCGCCATCGGCGGCATCGATAACGTTAAAGAAGAGATTTGGGAGAGCCCGGCGGGACGCCACGAGCTTGGCCACTACCGCGATGTCACGCTCGTCTCACTGCGCATCATGGATGCCGTGCGCCAGCAGGCCGGCATAACCTTCCCGGCCGACGCAGGCAAGCAGGCATAGCGATGGGCTTCTTCGATACGTTCTTCTCCAGCGTCACCGGCGGCAGTCGAGAGCCTCAAAAACCATCAAACGTCGAGCTCGAGCTGCGCCGCAGGCTTACTGTGCTCGCAAGCGACGAGGCCACTCAAGACACTCGCCTGCGCTATTTCCTGCGCTGGGAGGGGCAAGTCCAAGGCGTTGGTTTTCGCTTTACCAACACCAACCTCGCGCAGGCACGCGCACTCACCGGCTGGGTGCGTAACATGGAAGACGGCTCAGTCGAGATGGAGATACAGGGAGCTCCGGCAGACGTCCTATCTCATCTCGAGGCACTTCATGCCTCCTACGAGCGCATGGGAACGCGTTTTCGCCTCGTAGATGCCCAGGCCCGAGCCCCACTTGCCAATGAAGACGGTTTCAGTCCTCATTATTAGTATTGTGTGCTAAATACGGTATCATTTACCTACGACCGTTGATAGAAAAGAGGCGAGGCGCATGGCGGTGCAAAGAAGGAATACCAAGCAGCGAAAGCTGGTTCTTGACGCCGTGCGCCAAAGCTATAACCATCCCACCGCCGACGAGATCTACAACGCCGTGCGCGAACAGGATGACAAGATCAGCCGCGGCACGGTCTACCGCAACCTCAATCTCTTGGCAGATGCCGGAGAAATCCTCTCGATCAAGACGCCGGGCGGGAGTCGCTTCGATCGCACCATCGAGCCGCATGCGCATATCATCTGCACCTCGTGCAGCCGCGTCATCGACGTACCGCTCCCCTTCGATGCCCAGCTCGACGCCAAAGCGTCCGAGCAAATCGGCTGGCACGTCACGTCGCACTACACCATCTTCGAGGGTCTCTGCCCCGACTGCCGGTAGATGTTTGGGACATGCCCGCAAATCTACTTGCCCATCCGCTACAGCAAGCAGCACATTTCTAGGCATGTCCCGAAAACCTACTCGGCGAGCAGGCGGCACAGTTCTTCTTCGACCGTGCGCACATAGCGAACGCGGTCGTTGATGCCACGCATGCTGGGATTGCAGCTCTCCATCAGATAGGGATGGCCCACGACGTTGAGCATGTCGCGATCGTTCTCATTGTCGCCAAACGCCATCATCTCATCGGGCGAAATCCCCAGGGCACGACCGTAATCGGCAAGCGCGGAGCCCTTGCCCGAACCGAAACCGATAAAGTCCGTCCATTCGGTTCCCGACGTCATCACGTCGACACGGTCGCTAAAGAGGCGCTCAAAATGCTCCAGCGCCGCTGGCTGATCCACCTCGGGCGTCTGGAAGGCAATCTTAATGACGTCCTCGTCGATGTCCTCGGGACGGTCGACCACCGCCACATCGCAGTGGACCTCATAGCGCAAATGGTCGACGAACGCATCGTTGCCGCTCATGGCGTAGAGGTGCCCCTCGCACGAAAGGGTCACGTCGGCATGGGGATACGCAACCACGGCATTCGCGATATCCATAGCAAGGCCACGCTCCATGGAACGCTTGACAACGGCACGCCCCTCGCTCATCACCAGGGCTCCGTTTTCGCATACATAGGCGAGCTCATCGGCCACCGGGGCAAACAGATAGCGTAAGCTCGCATATTGACGGCCGCTCGCCGGCATAAACACGATACCGCGACGATGCAGCTCATCGATAAGCTCAAAGGCCTCGGAACGCGGCTCGCGCTCCCCCGGGTGCAGCAACGTGCCGTCCAAATCGCATGCAATCAACTTGATTCCCTCAAGACCCATACGCTTCCCCAAAGCCTCCTATCAACAGCAAGACGGACCTTGATTGGTCGCCCCTCAAAGCCCGTCTTGCGCATACGCGCGCTTAGCCGCGCGTCTTTTTTACGATGGTAAAGTCCGGAGCCATGCTAACGACGACCTCCGCCGCACTCGACGCAAAGCGCCGGTCCGTATCGAGTTCACGGGTAACCACCGAGAGCCGAACACCCTCGATACCCCGGAGCATGCGGCCCAAAACAGGCTGCACCGGCGTATACATGCGCACGGTATGCTCGTCCGAGTCGCCCCGGAAGAGCGGCGCATGCATGTTGCCGATCTCCCAGCACGCATGCGCGAGCGCAATCGGATCCATGCGGTCGACTTCGACCAAATAAACCTCGGCGCTGCGCAGGCGCACGACAACCGCCACGGGCACCACACCCGAACGGTCAATGGCGAGCACGTCGCCATCGGCAAGACGACCGCCGTCGGCAGCATCCAGCCGAACATCGACCGTGCGCCCCAGCTCCGTCACGCCCACAAATGCGCATACATCAGCCTGGTCCCAATCGAGCAGCAGCTCATCGACCTCAAAGACACCGCCCAGCTCCCGGCGAAGCAAAAGCTCATAGGACGGGTCGTTGAGATTTCCGAGGCACGCTGTCGAAACCAGATTTGCAGGCATAGCCTAACCCTCGACCTCGACGAGCTCGATATCAAAGTTGAGATCCTTGCCGGCCAGCTCGTGGTTGGCGTCGAGCGTCACGGCCTCGGGCGTCACGTCGATGACCACGGCGGGGACGGGCATAC
>DBFBKG010000102.1:0-3407 GCA_048203815.1 Collinsella sp.
CCTACAAGGGTATTCCGCTGGCCGTCGTGACCGCCATTGCCTACCACGAGCTGTACGGCAAGGAGGTCAAGTACTGCTGTGACCGCAAGGAGGCCAAGGACCACGGTGCCGATAAGGGCAACCTGCTGGGTTATGAGCCCAAGAACGGCGACCGCGTGGTCATGGTCGAGGACGTTACCACCAGCGGCAAGTCCATCGACGAGACCTATCCCAAGGTCAAGGCTGCTGCCGACGTCGAGATCAAGGGCCTGATCGTGTCCCTCAACCGCATGGAGGTCGGCAAGGGCGGCGTGACCACCGCACAGAAGGAGATCGAGGCAAAGTACGGTTTCCCCGTCGCGAGCATCGTTTCCATGGCCGAGGTCGTCGAGACCCTCTACAACCACGAGATCGACGGCAAGGTCGTCATCGATGATGAGCTCAAGGCCGCCATCGACGCTTACTACGAGCAGTACGGAGCTCAGGAGTAGTTACGGCGTTTTACCAAACGCCGTAACCGGCCGACGCTGCGCGCCGCCCAGGGCGATAATTTGTCATCCAAAAGGCGAGGCATGACCAGAAGGTCAATGCCTCGCCTTTTTCATGCCAACATGTTCGCCCTGGGCGGCGCTCGCTGTCCGTCCTCTACTTGCGGCGTTGTTTTGCTCCGGACAAAATGCGGCCCACTTGCTGTTGTTGCCAGAACGTCGGCGTTGCCGGGCCGGCACTTGGGGACGTTCCTTTTCTGCCGGTACCTTGGGACACTCCCAACGACTACCCGCAAAATGAGCGTGGATAATCTCCCGGTTTTGGTCTATGTACGGCCTCAAAGTGGGAGATTATCCACGCTCGTCGCTACTTGAGCCCGGGGAGGCGGGTGTAGGGGAATGAGCGCTCTAGGAATTCGGCGCAGCGGGCGTAGTCTTTGGCGAAGTAGCTGCTGTAGAGCGAATCGAGTACGTATTGCACGGCGATGTGGCTCGCGAACTGCGTGATGCGATGCGTCATGCTCTCGTGGTCACTCACCGTAAGGTAGGCGGCAAAACCAGGGTGAATGCGCGCGCAATAAGGCGTGCCGATGACGATGACCGGGACGTGCCGACTGCTGAGGATCGGCAAGATGTCCTTGAGGTTGGGGGCAAGGCCGCTGTAGGAGATGACGATTGCCGCATGGTCGGGACCCGAGGCGAGCGCCGTTCGCACCTGGGCCTCGACACCGTCGTGGCACGTTGCGCTTTTACCGGCGGAGAGCAGGCGATCGCGGAACATTCCCGCTGGATAGAGGTTGTGCGAGCCCGTGTAGATGTCGACCTGTCGGGCGTTCGCGATGAGCTTGGCGGCGTGGTCAAGCTGCGTGGGGTCGAGTAGCTCCTGCGTTTCGGCCAGCGTAGTCTGGTAGAGCCCCTCCATGCGCTCCATAACCTGCGCAGGGGTGGACGCGGCGTCGAAGGGAAAGTTGATATCCACGTCGCGTCGGTTGCCCGATTCGGTTGCCAGGCGGATGAGCTCGACCTTGAGGTCCTTGAAGCCCTCGAGGCCGAGCTTTTTGCAAAACCGGTGCACGCTCGCAACAGAAACGTTGGTGCGCGCGGCAAATTCCTTAATGGAAAGCCCGCGGATGTCCTCGCCGATGGCAAGGGCTGCAATGCCGAGTTGTTGCTCGGTAGGGGTGAGGCCCTGCGCCTCGGTGATCTTGCGTTTGATATCCATGCGAACTCCCACACTCGCCAAACCTGCCAAAAAAAGACAGGTTTATTTTGGCACGTTTCGGTCGGTATCAGGAAGTGTCAGGGACGGGGCGGCGGCAGGACTCGAGAGCGAAAAGAAGTGTCGGGTTTGGCGCGCCCGCTTCTGCCCGTCCCGCGCGTGGGCGATACTCAGCTCATCGATCCGCGATGCAAAGGAGATGCTCATGGCAAACATCAAGTTCCCCGAGGGTTTCTATTGGGGTGGCGCCACCGCCGCCAACCAGTTTGAGGGCGCTTGGAACGTGGACGGCCGCGGTCCTTCTGTCGACGACCACTTCTTGGGCGGCAGCTACAAGGAGCCGCGCCAGATCACGATCGACATCGACCCCAACCGCTTCTACCCCAATCATGACGGTATCGATTTCTATCATCACTACGAGGAGGACATCGCGCTGTTCGCCGAGATGGGCTTTACCATGTTCCGCATGTCCATCTCCTGGAGCCGTGTCTTTCCCAACGGCGACGACGCTGAGCCCAACGAGGCCGGCCTCGTCTTCTACGACCGCGTTTTCGACTGCCTGCGTGCCCACAATATCGAGCCGCTCGTGACCCTCTCGCACTACGAGATGCCCTATCACCTTGTCGAGAAATACAACGGCTGGGCGAGCCGCGAGCTCATCGGCTTCTTTGAGAAGTACTGCCAGACCGTCTTCGACCGCTATCAGGACAAGGTCAAGTTCTGGCTCACCTTCAACGAGATCAACTGCGGTACCCAGGACATGGGCAACCTCTTTGAGACCAGCATGATTCAGGGCTTTGAGGGTCCGGCGTCGGCGGTCCACACCACGCAGCAGGCTCGTATGCAGGCACTGCATCACCAGTTTGTCGCCAGCGGCCGCGTCGTGCGCTATGCCCACGAGCATTACCCGCAGTTTAAGATGGGCAACATGGACTGCTTCATCCTTTCCTATGCCGCTACGTGCGATCCGGCCGACGTGTTCGCCACGCAGCAGGAGATGAATGCCATGAACTGGTACTGCTCCGACGTGCAGGTGCGCGGCAAGTACCCGTTCTATGCCAAGCGCTTCTGGGCCGAGAACGATGTTGAACTCGTGATGGAGGACGGCGACCTGCAGGATATCGCCGACGGCAAGGTTGATTTCTACACCTTTAGCTACTACATGTCCGGCACCGTGGGCACCCACAAGGATCACGAGATGACCGAGGGCAACATGACCTTTGGCGGCAAGAATCCCTATCTGGAGTCCACCGACTGGGGCTGGCAGATCGATCCGTTGGGCCTGCGCATCGCCCTCAACGAGATTTACGCCCGCTACGAGATTCCGCTGATGGTGGTCGAGAACGGCATGGGCGCCTACGACGAGGTCGAGGAGGACGGCTCCATCCACGACCCGTATCGCATCGCCTACTTGCAGAGCCACATCAAGGCCATGGGCGAGGCCATTGCCGATGGCGTTGACCTGATTGCCTACACCTGGTGGGGTCCCATCGACCTGGTTTCCGCCGGCACTGGCGAGATGCGCAAGCGCTACGGCTTCATCCACGTCGATAAATACGACGACGGCACCGGTACTTACGAGCGCCGCCGCAAGGATAGCTTCTTCGCATACCAGAAGATCATCAAGTCCAACGGCACCGAGGGTTTGGCTTAATCGACAATATGAGTGCCACTGGGGAAAAGGTTTTGGGAAGGGCTTGGAAGGGCTTGCGATTCGAGCC